>CAZYQL010000020.1:7406-36269 GCA_964650055.1 uncultured Phycisphaeraceae bacterium
CTTCGCAGTGCAAGCAGTGCGGACTGAAGATCGAACTGAAATTCGAAGACCCCTGCTGCACGCAATGTGGCTACATGCTCTACATGCTCGAAACCGACAACTGCCCCGAGTGTGGCCATGTGATCAACACTGCAACAGCCGATGTCAGTGCCGACTTGTCCGAGCCGCAAGGCGTAAGCCTGCGGAGTTACGAGAGCAAATCGACTTAACCCGGAGCGCAGCCGCAACGAGCCGCGCCCGTCAGGAAGCGCGGCGGCGCTTTGAATCCCCCACTTCCTTACGGTCGTGGCTCGTCGCGTACCGCTACAGTTATATTGGTAATGCTCTAAGCACTTTGTTCTTCCAAGACTCCGCAGGCTTACGCCTTGCGGCTCGGACATACATGCCATTGCCCTATTGCCCTGCTCGGCTTCTCACCCGCTTTGCATTCAAATCAGCTCTTCACTACAATGCTCGGCCCTAACCGTTGGCCCGGCTCGACCGGGTCTACACAACCCAAAACGGAGCTTCATCATGGCAGAATTCACTCGTTTCGGCGGCAGCCCCCGCGTCAAAGTCACCGTCAAGTCGTCCATCGGCCACTTCTACGTTGATTACAAGAACGCGGATGACCTTCGCCGCCTGCTCACCCCCAACGGCAAAATCCAAGGCCGTAAGCGCACCAGCATGACCGCCAAGGAACAGCGCATGGCTGCCCAGGCGATCAAGCGAGCACGCTTCATGGCGCTGCTGCCTTACACCTCGGCGACCGTCTAATAGCCGCTCGCGGCTTCGCTCTTTCGCCGTCACCACTCAACCCAAACATCCCCGACAAACGCGACCCCTCGTCGCGTTTGTTTTGTCATTCCCCCATTCATTCCCCATAGGCGACGGACCCGCCCGCCGGTGTCATGACACGGTGTCACCCACGCCCCGGGAGCCTGTCATGCCGCACGCAGCTTCGCTCCAATTCCCTTTCACTCGCCAAGTCTGCCCGCCTCGCCTCGCCTACAATCGCCTCGATGTCATCCAAAACGATTTCCATACGTGGTGCCCGCGAGCACAACCTCAAAGGCATCGATCTCGATATCCCCCGCGATCAGCTTGTCGTCATCACCGGTCTCTCGGGCAGCGGCAAGTCGTCGCTTGCTTTCGACACCATCTATGCCGAGGGTCAGCGGAAATACATGGAGAGCCTCTCCGCGTATGCCCGCCAGTTTCTCGATCAGTTGCAAAAGCCTGACCTCGAATCCATCGAAGGCCTGCCCCCCACCATCGCCATTGAGCAGCGCTCTGCATCGCACAACCCGCGCTCCACCGTCGCCACCACGACAGAAATCTACGACTATTTGCGATTGCTTTTTGCGCGCGTGGGGCAGCCAAGATGCTGGCATGAAATAGGAGGGTCTGGGGAGCAGGGCCTAGGGCCTAGAGGGGAAGAAGGCGAAGATAGCGATGCGTCAGCCGAAGATAGTGCGACTACCAAAGTCACCAAGAAACGCCGATCGAAAAAAGACGCCGCCAAGAGCAAAACATCCGCCAAAGAAATCGCCCCTCTAGGCCCTAGGCCCTCCTCCCTTGGCCCTTCCTTTCCCCTGCCCGTCTGCGGCCACCCCATCGAATCGCAATCCGCCACGCAGATTGTCGATGCGGTCAATGCGCTGCCTGAGGGTGCGAAGGTGATGATCCTCGCGCCGCTGATTCGCGGCAAGAAAGGTCATCACAAAGAAGTCTTCGAATCGATGGTGCGGCAGGGTTTCATTCGTGCCCGTGCTGATGGTGAAGTGATCGATCTGCGCGAACTGACCAAGAAGAAGGAAGCCACGCCGTTCACGACGAAGGTGCAGCGGTACCAGGCTCACAACATCGAAGCGGTGATCGATCGTGTCGTCATCAAGCACGATGATGACGCCTCGCGCCAGCGCCTTGCGGATTCGATTGAACTGAGTCTGAAACTGGCCGAGGGGCTGGTGATTATCAGTCATGAAAGTTCTGAGTTCCGAGTGCAAAGTTCTGCGTCCAAAGTCTCGGATGCTCCAACTTCAACTCAGAACTCAGAACTCAGAACTCGAAACTTACCCTGGTCCGACACGCTTTACAGCGAAAAGTATGCGTGTCCTTTGCATCCGGAATGTTCACTGCCGGAGCTGGAGCCGCGGCTGTTTTCGTTTA
The DNA here is from genome assembly GCA_964650055.1 of uncultured Phycisphaeraceae bacterium. GTDB lineage: Bacteria > Planctomycetota > Phycisphaerae > Phycisphaerales > Phycisphaeraceae > JTS-RE9. The sequence continues at coordinate 9,558 of CAZYQL010000020.1, forward strand.
ACAGTCCGTACGGCGCGTGCCCTTCGTGTAGTGGGCTGGGGACGATTCTGGAGTTTGATGCAGAGCTTGTCGTGCCTGATGAATCGCTGTCGCTTAATGATGGCGCGATCGCGGCATGGCGCAAGCATGGCATGCGGTTCAACATTTTCTACAAGCGCATCATCCGCCGGTTCTGCAAAGATTTTGACATCAAGGCCGATGTGCCTTTCAACACGCTGCCCAAGCCGATCCAGCGCATTTTGCTGCATGGCACCACCGATGCGGACGAAACGAAATACGATTCGCACTTTGAAGGCGTCATTCCCAATCTTCAAAGGCGCTGGCAGAACACCGAAAGCGAATGGGTCAAGGAAGCGCTGCACGAATATCAGAGCGAAGCGCCCTGCGAGACCTGCCGGGGCGCGCGATTGAAAGTCGAAGCGCGCAACGTCTTCATCGAGATAGAAAAGGGCCAAGGGCCTAGGGCGAAGGGCCTAGGTTCAGACCCCCTAGGCCCTAGGCCCTCCTCCCTAGGCCCTTCTCTATTCAACCTCCCCTGCGTCACCGCGCTGACCATCGAACACGCCTGCGACTTTTTCAGCAGCTTGCGACTGAGCGCCGAGCAGCAGCTCATCGCCGCCCCGATCCTCAAGGAGATCAACGCTCGTCTCGGTTTCATGCTCTCCGTTGGCCTGGGTTATCTCACGCTCGACCGCACCACCGGTTCGCTCTCGGGCGGCGAGGCGCAGCGCATTCGCCTGGCCACGCAAGTCGGCTCCGGCCTCGTCGGCTGCTGCTACGTTCTCGATGAGCCAACCATCGGTCTGCATCAACGCGACAACGATCGTCTGATCAAAACACTGCGCCATCTGACTGACATCGGCAACACCGTCATCGTCGTCGAACATGATGAAGACACGATTCGCGCAGCCGACTATCTCATCGACATCGGCCCCGGCCCCGGTCGTCACGGCGGAGAGGTCATTGCCGCCGGCCCGCTCGCGCAGGTCCTTGCGGATAATCATTCGCTCACCGCGAAATATCTCAGCGGCACCCTCGAAATCACCACGCCTTCGCAGCGGCGCACGCTCGATCACAAACGCGCCATCACCGTCAAAGGCGCTCGCGAGAACAACCTCAAGAACATTGACGTCGCCTTCCCTCTAGGCGGCATCGTCTGCATCACTGGTGTGTCAGGCTCGGGTAAGTCCACGCTGGTCAATCAGATTCTTCTGCGCGCTGCCCGCAAGCATTTGCTGGCCTCGCGCGATAAGCCTGGCGATCATGACAAGGTGACCGGGCTGACGAATGTCGATCGCATTATTGAAGTGGATCAGTCGCCTATTGGCAGGACGCCGCGCAGTAATCCCGCGACTTACACCGGTGTGTTCGATCTGGTGCGCATGCTCTTTTCGCAAACGAAGGAAGCGAAGATCCGTGGCTACAAGCCCGGCAGGTTCAGCTTCAATGTCAAAGGCGGCCGCTGCGAATCGTGCCAAGGCCAAGGCACGAAAAAAATCGAGATGCACTTTCTGCCAGATGTCTATGTTGAATGCGAAGTGTGCAAAGGCAAACGGTACAACCGCGAGACACTCGAAGTGCGATACCGTGGCAAGACGATTGCGGATGTGCTGCACATGACGGTCGAAGAGTCGCTCGCCTTCTTCGACAATTTCAGCAAGATCAAGGATCTGCTGGCGGCCCTCAATGACGTGGGCCTCAGCTATGTGCAACTGGGCCAGGCATCGACGACGCTCTCGGGCGGCGAAGCGCAGCGCGTCAAGCTCGCTACCGAACTGGGCAAGCGATCCACCGGTCACACGCTCTATGTGCTCGATGAACCGACCACCGGTTTGCACTTTGCCGACGTCGATAAATTGCTGCACGTGCTGGCCCGGCTCGCTGACGGCGGCAACTCGCTCTTCGTCATCGAGCACAACATGGATGTCATCAAATGTGCCGACTGGCTCATCGACATGGGCCCGCAAGGCGGCGACCGCGGCGGCACCCTCGTCGCAACAGGTACACCCGAAGACGTGATGGAAATCGATGCGTCCTACACCGGGCAATACCTCGCACTGCATATGAAACGCATGGAAGCGATGACACGATAATCCGCGGTAATCGCAGTGATATTCATATCACAGCCGCAGCGTCCTCGCTGCGCGTTCTTCATTTCATCACCATCAACGCGCAGACAGCACGCTGCGGCTAGCAATCACATTCCTTCGACCTAAACTATGGGCAGGTTCATCGGTTCTGTTCCCGCTTTTTATGGAGGTTCTTCATGTCCACCGCAACTGCTACCGATCTGCTGCCCGAAGTTGAAGCGTTTCTCGCTACCGCTGTCCACAAATCCTTCATCGGCGGCAAGGAATATGAATCCTCCACCGGCGCGACCTTCACCACCAACGATCCCGGCACCGGCGAAGCGCTCGCACAGGTCACCAATCTTTCTGCGGCTGATGTCGATGCAGCCGTGAAGGCAGCACAGAAAGCCTTCGACAAATCCGGCTGGGCCACGATGAGTTCTATTGATCGCGGCGTGCTTCTGCACAGGCTCGCCGATGCGGTGGAAAAACATCTGCCGATCATCGCGCAGATCGAAGCGCTCGATGCTGGAAAAATCGAAGCACAGGCGCAAGGTGATGTCGCCAACTTCGTCGCCACCATGCGCTGGTTCGCTGACCTGGCGCAGCATGTGCAACGTCGAAACGCCTTGGCCGTCAAGCAGCATGAAGCCTGGACGATGCGGCACCCCTGGGGGCCTTGTGGCTTTATTTTCCCGTGGAATTTTCCTTTCCTTCTCATCGGCTGGGGCATCAGCCCGGCTCTCGCTGCTGGCAATACCGTCGTCATCAAACCTGCGGAAGACACGCCGCTCTCAGCGATCTATCTCGCCCAACTGGCCAAGCACGTAGGCATTCCCGATGGCGTGATCAATGTCGTCACAGGCACCGGCGAAACCACCGGCGCTGCGGTTTCGCAGCATCCCGGTTTCAAGCGCATGAGTTTCACCGGCTCACCCGAAGTGGGCCGGCTTGTGGCGGAGGCTTGCGGCCGAAATCTTGTACCTGTCAAACTCGAACTGGGCGGCAAGGGCGCAGCGGTCATCTTTGAGGATGTCGATATCAACGACACCGCCGACAAACTCGCCGGGGCCATCACGTTTCACTCTGGCCAGGTCTGCTGCGATGCGACGCGCTGGCTGGTGCACAAAAATATCTATGACAAGTTCGTTGCTGCCGCGAGCGATCGGCTTAAGAAAGTGACCGTCGGCTACCAGATGAATCAGGCGTCGCAGATGGGCCCGGTGGTCAGCGCCAAGCAGCAGAAGCGCGTGCTCAGTTACCTCGACAAAGGCGTCGCCCAAGGCGCGAAGATGATCCTCGCAGGCGGCGCTGCTACGGTCGAAGGCAAGAAGGGTTTTTATGTGAAGCCCGCCCTGCTTGCAGGTTCATTGGATAATGATGCAGCCCGCGAAGAAATTTTTGGCCCCGTCGCTTACATCACGCCTTTCGCCAGTGAAGACGAAGCGTTGCAATTGACCAACTCCACCGATTACGGCCTGGCCAACAGCGTCTGGTCGAGCGATCTTGGCAGGTGTTCACGCGTCGCTGAGGCGATGTGTGCCGGCAACTCCTGGATCAACGCACACAACCTCTTCCCCCACGGCGTGCCCTACGGCGGCGTCAACAAATCCGGCATGGGCGGCGGCGTCAACTCCGTCGAAACGCTCTTCGACTACTGGCGCAGTGTCAGCGTGGTGCGGCCGTTGTAATCATCATCGATTGGCGCATCATCACTCCGTTAGCACCGGGCTAAGCCCGGTGCTAACGGTTGGGCCTTATCCATTTCAAGAAGTGAAATCATTCACCCAACCCAAGAGGCACATTCCATGGCAACAGCGCCACTGACATACATCGGCTACGTCGGCATGGGCATCATGGGCAGCGCGATGGCTGCGAATCTGCTCAAGGCGGGGTACGAAGTCACCGTCTTCAACCGCAACGCCAGCAAGTGTGATGCGGTGAAAGAACAAGGCGCGAAAGTTGCCGCGTCACCGGCGGAGCTTGCCGCGCTCAATCCGCAGGTCATCTGCATCAATGTCAGCGACACGCCCGATGTCGAAGCTGTCATCTTCGGCGAGCAAGGCATCATTCACGGTGCCAAACCCGGGCTGATCATCGTCGATCACTCCACCATCAGTCCGACAGCGACGAAGGACATCGCCGTTCGTCTGGCACAGCAAAATATTACCTTCCTTGATGCCCCTGTTTCCGGCGGCGATGTCGGCGCACGTAACGGCACCCTCTGCATCATGGTTGGCGGCCCCCAAGAAGCTTTCGATCATTGCCTGCCGATGTTCTCAGCGATGGGCAAAACCATTGTGCTCCTGGGCGAAGCGGGTATGGGTCAGGTTTGCAAAGCATGTAATCAGGTCGCTGTGGTGTGCAATCTCATGGGCGTCTGCGAGGCGATGGCGCTGGCCACGCGATGCGGGCTGGATGTGAAGAAGATGATCGAAGTGGTCGGCGGCGGCGCGGGCTCATCGTGGCAACTGGCGAACCTTGGGCCACGCATTGCTGCGGGCAATTTCGGGCCGGGTTTCATGATCGATCTCGTCCTCAAAGATCTGGCGATTGTCGATGACACAGCGCGAAAACTCGCGCTCCCTCTGCAAGCCACCAGCCTGGCGGAGTCGCTCTTTCGGGCCGTGAAAGCGGACAAAACCCTAGGCGACGGCGGCAAGCTGGGCACCCACGCGATGGCCAAAGCCATCGAGAAACTGGGTGGGTTTTCGTTTGCATGAGGTCTGGTCGATTGTGGGGTATCGATTCTTGCGAATCAGGGAAATACAGGCGATTTTAGTTGCCCGCTGCCAATCGCTTGGTTAGACTTGTATAAGTTCGACATGGCCGCGCAGTCCACACGTGACCGGGCTGGTGCAGCGAATTGATTTCATTCTGGATGAACGTTCGTTTTCATCCTTGTCCACTTGGGGAGAATATCGAGCTTGCCTTTTCAAGCTGACAGAGGAGTTCCCAATGCAGAATCATCGCCGTCAAGGGCGGGGACCAGCGGCTTTCACCCTACTGGAGATGTTGCTTGTTGTTGCGCTGATTGTGCTGCTGATTTCATTGCTGCTGCCTGCGCTGACGCAGGTTCGTGAAACTTCTCGCCGGGCTGTTTGTGCTGCGAATATGGCGGGCATTCACCGCGGCGTCGTGGCCTATGGCACATCCAATCAAGGGCGCATCTTCATTGTCCGTGGCAGAGCTGTGCAGAAAGCATTCAACGCCATCGGAGCCGATGTGCATGGCAATCGCGTCTGGGATCAGGACATCGACTGGGTAGATGCGATGGCCACCGTCGGATTGGCTGTAGGCCCCAAGGTCAACGTCGGCGGCTCGCTGGTTCACTACCAGCCTTCGGAACTTTGGAACTGCCCAAGTAGAGCCTACAAAAGTCAGTGGGAAGTCAGCTTCCCACAACTCGTGGTGGGCTATCAATACTTCGGCGGCATCGACAAGTGGACCAATCCCTACGTCGGCAGCATGACCGCACGCAGCCCGCTCTCCACCAAATCCGACGGCGGCAGGACGCTCATCGCCGATGCCGCCATGAAGATTGATAACGTCTGGGGCGGCGGCCGGGCATCGGCCTACGGCGGACTCCCCGCCCATCGCGATGGTGCCAACGCCTACCCCGCAGGCGGCAATCAAATGAGCTTTGATGGCTCCAATCAATGGGTCGAATTCAAGAAGCTCATCTTCATCCACTCCTGGGGCGGCTTCGCCCGCACTGCCTACTTCTATCAGAAGGATCTTGGCACCTGGAATCCTCCCGCGACGGCTTACGGGCAACCTTAAGCCGCTGAGCCGACGATGGGTAGGCCTGTTGAAAATGCGGATGTGAAAGCGCATGCGCGATGGCCTCTTGGCATCTCGCCGCGCGATGCCCTATGGTATTTGCATGACCACACTCCACGGCAAACATCTCATCGGCGACACCACCAGCGCACAAGGCACGCTCACCTTCCGCGCCATCAGCGGCGCAGGCGGGCAGCTGATGGAACCCGCTTTCCATGAAGCCACTGAATCCGAAATTGATCGCGCTCTGAAACTGGCAGATGAATCATTCGATGCGCTGCGAACGCGCAGTGCCGAGGATCGTGCGGCACTGCTCGATTCGATTGCTGAAGAGATCATGGCCTTGGGCGATGGACTGCTCGAACGCGCGCATGCCGAGACGAGTCTGCCCATGGGTCGCCTCACCGCTGAGCGCGGCCGCACCGCCGGGCAGGCGAAACTCTTCGCCGCCATGATCCGCGAAGGCTCCTGGATCGATGCGGTGATTGATCGCCCTTTGCCTGATCGTCAGCCGTTGGCGCGGCCTGACCTGCGCAGGATGCTCGTGCCCATCGGCCCCATCGTCGTCTTCGGCGCGAGCAACTTTCCACTGGCCATCAGCGTGGCGGGCACCGATACGGTCAGCGCTCTGGGCGCGGGTTGCCCGGTGGTGGTCAAGGCTCACCCCGCTCATCCGGGCACCTGCGAGCTCATGGCCGGCGCTATACAAAAAGCCCTGAAAAAACACAATTTTCCTGCGGGCTGCTTCTCGCTCATCCAAGGCGCAAGCCATGAGGTGGGCATCAATCTCGTCAAGCATCCGCTCACCCGCGCTGTCGCTTTCACCGGTTCTCTGCGCGGCGGCAAAGCGCTCTGGGAAATCGCTAACGCTCGCCCTGAGCCGATTCCTGTTTACGCAGAACTGGGCAGCGCTAATCCTGTTTTCATTTTGCCCCAGGCACTGGAACAGCGCAGCGAACAGATCGCGCAAGGCTATGTGCAATCCACCAACTTAGGCGTCGGGCAATTCTGTACCAACCCCGGCTTGCTGCTTGGCCTCAAAGGCGAACCCTTCACGAAGTTCACCACTGCTGTCGCCGCAGCAGCGCAGGCCACCGCGCCGCAGACGATGCTCCACGCTGGCATCCGCGATGCGTACGTTCAAGGCACCGATGCGATCGCCAAGACGCCGGGCGTCACGCTGGTGGCCAAGTCGGCGCAGGCTGCTGATCCGCATCTGACGCAGGCGGCGTGTGTGATGTTCAAGACGGATGTGAAAACTTTTGAAGCTCAGCCGGTGCTTCACCGCGAAGTGTTCGGCCCGACGTCGCTCATCGTCGAAGCAGACACCGCAGTTGAGCTTGAAACCATCGCCCACCATCTCGAAGGCCACCTCACCGCCACGATTCATGCGACTGATGAAGACCTGAAAAATCACGCATCACTGGTGCGAATTCTCGAACGCAAGGTCGGCCGCATCGTCATCAACGGCTTCCCCACCGGCGTTGAAGTCGCCCATGCCATGCACCACGGCGGCCCCTACCCCGCGTCGCTCGATGGCCACTGGACCAGCATCGGCAGCGCATCGATCTACCGCTTCGTCCGCCCCGTCTGCTATCAAGGCTTCCCCGATGCCTCGCTGCCTGCGGAGTTGCAAAACGGCAACCCACGCAAGATCTGGCGCAAGCTCGATGGCGAGATGTCGAAGGAGGCGGTGTGATTCAAACAACGCAAGATATTTAGCCCCGGCCTTAGGCCGGGGCTAAAGGTCAGCAGGCAACGGCCGCTGATAAAAGTGCAGCGTCATCGAGCCATAATTGTGTCGCTTGGGTTCCATCCAGCCTTCGACGATTTCCGTCTCGATTTCTGCGGGTGTTCGCACCATGCAGACGCCGCCTTCATCCATGTGAGGCGTCAGAGCCACGAGAATATCGAGCACACTTTTGCGCGAGGCTTCCTCTTCCATCATCACATAAGGCGGGTCGCAAAAGACCAGCTTGATCGGCTTATGCGACAGCGAGAGTATCCAACTCGTCGCCATCGCATTGACCGAAAGCACCTCACTGCATTTAGTCAGACCAATCTCGGTGATGTTGGTTTCGAGGCGCTCTTTGGCGCTGCGATCGCGCTCGATGAAGGTGCAGTGATCCATGCCGCGTGACAGCGCTTCGAGTCCCAGGCTGCCGGTGCCTGAAAATATGTCGATGACATTGCCGCCTTCGAGAAGGCCCGCAGCCCAGAGGCGATCAAAGACCGCGACCTTGACGCGATCGGTGATGGGGCGCGTGGTGGCCTCGTCGATAGGAGGAAGAAGCTTTCGGGAACGATGTTTGCCGCCGATGATTCGCATGGGGCAGATGATAGAGGAAACGAAAAAGCGGGAAAGCGAGAGAGCGAAAAAGCGAGAAATCAGAGCCTTCCGATAGGAGCGATCTGGATCTCCGATTTCACGCTTTTTCGCTTTTCCGCTTTCCCGCTTTATTTTTCCTATCATCACCGCATGTCCAAGCACAAACACAAGAACAAAAACAAGAAACGCATCAAGAACCTGACCGCCAAGAATGCGGACAAGTTCGATCTCTACCTGCGCAGCGTGCAGGAGCCGCTGGCAGAGATTGATTTTTTTGATCGCGTTTATCGCGCCGAGTTCGGCAAGAAGGCGATGCTGCTGCGCGAAGACTTCTGTGCTGCTGCCGCGGTCTGCTGCGAATGGGTGCGCACGCACAAGGATCGCAAAGCCGTCGGCTACGACCTGGATGAACAGACGCTGCAATGGGGCCGTGACCACAACCTCTGCAAACTCACCGAGCAGGAGCAGCAGCGCGTGAGCCTCATCAAAGGCGATGTGCGCGACGCGAGCAAAGAGAAAGCTCAGATCATCGCTGCTGAAAACTTTTCCTTCTTCCTCTTCCGCACCCGCGATGCCTTGCGTGATTACTTCAAATCAGCCCTGAAAAATCTCGCACCGCAAGGCATCCTCGTCACCGACATGATGGGCGGCGGCGACTGTATGAAGGAACACAACGAAGACACCCGCAAAATCCGCATCGAAAAAGATGGCATCGTCGGCATCCCCTACAGCAAAAACGTCAAGCCCAACGACTCGCCCGTCTACGACAAGACCAGCTTCAAATACATCTGGGAACAAGACACCTTCAATCCCATCACCCACCACGGCACCTACTTCATCCACTTCCGCTTCAAAGATGGCACCGAACTTTCCAACGCCTTCCGCTACGACTGGCGACTGTGGTCCATCCCCGAAGTGCGCGAGCTGATGCTCGAAGCCGGCTTCAGCAAAGCGGATGTCTACTGGGAAGGCCCGGGCAAAGATGGCGACGGCGATGGCATCTACAAGAAACGCGAGAAGGTCGAGAATGATGATGTCTGGATCGCTTACGTCGTCGGCGTGAAATAAGCTCGTAAATAGGCCCGTAAATAGGCCCGTGCAGAATTCGGATGTGCTGCTCCACCGTGCTCTACAATGGAGCCTCATCGCACGATGCTGACCTTCGCTTTCATCTCGCTGGGCGCGCCGCTGATGCTCTTGGGCATCGCTGCGATTGCGCTGCCGATCGCGGCACACCTGATGAGCCGTCGCACCCGGCAGCACATCATCTTCCCCACCATCCGCCTGCTAATGGAATCGCGGGCCACGCAATCAAACCTCTACCGCGTCAGAAGGTGGATACTTCTGCTGCTCCGCTGCCTGGCGCTGATCATGATCGCCATGGCCTTCGCCATGCCTTCGTGTACGCCGCAGCGCACCATCGAGCCCGACTCTCAAAGTAAGACCGGCGGCGCGGCGGTCATCTTCCTCATCGACACCAGCGCCTCGATGCAGCGCGATCCGCAGACCACCGGCGGCACCTCGCTGCTCCACTCCATGCAGGCCATCGCTCAGCGCTCGCTCGCATCGCTCGAGCCAGGGCTTGATCGCGTCAACATCGTCTTCGCACAGGCCAAGCCTTTCGCGCTGTTTCAGTCACCTGCGGGCAAGCCGATTCTTAGTACGAATCACGCAGCAATTGAACAGAGTCTGGGCAGCATCGAGCTCACCGCCGAGCGGGCGGACCTGCGCGGGGCTCTAGCGATGGCGGGGCAATTGCTCAGCGAGGCGCAGAATGTGTCGCAGCGAAGGTTGGTCATTCTTTCCGACATGCAGCAGAGCAACTGGAAGGAGGTGGAACACGCCGCCGATGGAACATCGATATTGCCCAAGGGCACGGTGGTCACGCTGCTGCCGCTGAAGATTGAGGATGCCACCAATGTCGCACTGAGTGAATCGCGCAGCGAACCGGCGATGGTCATCGTCAATCAGCAGGCGCTACTCATCACCAAAGTGACGAATCATTCGAGCAGCGGGCGCGACGTTGCCATCGCAGCGCAGCTCGATGGTCAGCCCATCGGCGTGCGCACGATTGCACTGGCTGCCCGTGAATCGCGCGAGGTTTCATTTGAAACGACCATGACCACGCAAGGGCGACATCGTGTGGAGTTTTCGCTGACTGATGATGCGCTGGCGCTCGACAACAAGCATTATCTTTCTGTCGAAGCGATGCAGCGCATGCAGGTGGTGGTGGCGGGTGATGATGATCCTGCGGCGCTCGGATCCGCCTCATATTTCATAGCTAGGGCGCTGTCGCCGCGTGGCGATGCCAGTGATCTGATTGAGGTGCGACACTTGCTCAGTCTCGATCTGGCGCAGGCTGATTTGAGCCGGGCGCAGGCGCTGGTGATTAGTGATGTGGCTGAACTTTCACCTGCCGCCAGCGACGCTGTGGCCAGCTATCTGCACCAAGGCGGCGGCGTGCTGCTCTTCACCGGAATCGCCTCCGCCCCCGCGCTGTTCACCTCATTACAAGACGCATCGGATCGCTTTGTGAAATCGCAGGACGCTGCGGCAAATCCTGCCGGTGCGACATTGCCCATCATGCCTTGGAAGCCGACGCAGCTTCGCGATTTTTCGAGCAGCCCGCAGCCGATGCGCATCACCAGTGGCACATGGAACTCACCCGTACTCACCGAGTTTGATGAATCAGCCAGGCAGACGCTGTCGCAGATTCGCTTCCACCTTGCGTGGGCTGTCGAACAATCAAATCCACTCGCCAGTGAACTGCTTCGCTACAACGACAACACCCCCGCGCTGTCGCTGATGAACATCGGCACAGGCAGGCTGATCGTCGCCAATTTCAGTCCGTCACTACAGGCCAGCGACCTTGGCAAATATGGTTCGTTCGTCGCACTCTCGCACAGCATCATGCGCCACCTTCGGCCGCGCCTGGACTGGCGCAGCATGGCCACTGTCAGTCAGCCGGTCTTTGCATCGGTGCCCATTCCTGTAGGCGAGCAGCCCGGCGCGATCGTCATCGAAGGCCCCGGCGGCAGCACGATGACGCCCCAGCTTTCGCGCAGCGATTCGCGCATGTCGGTGATGCTGCCGCGCACGAAAGCCTCCGGCTTCTACCGCGTGCTTCGCAACGATCAAACCGTCGGCGAAGTCGCCGTCAATATCGATACACGTGAAAGCGACCTGCGCACTCTCGATGCGTCGGCCATGACCACGCTCTTCAAAAACGACAACATCACCATCGATGTGCAAAGTGCGCAGGCCGCCAGCGATGGCCTTGATCTGCGTGGCCAGCCGTTGTGGCACTGGTTCATCATCGCCGCGATGGGATTCATTGCCGTTGAACTTGCACTACTGACTGTTTGGAATCGTTAGTATTGCATACGCACTACACGCACTGCGCTTTTTCGCGGCCATCGTCTTTATGCCTTCTTTCCTCAGCTACATCTTCCGCTCGCCGCTAGCGCCACAACATGTATGGGCCATGGCCATCGTGCTCGCACTACTTGCGGCAGTCGTCTACGCGCGGAACATGCGGAGGCAGCCGACGATCAGTCTGTTTCTGCTGGCGATGCGATGGGCGGTCATCGCGGCATTGACCACGCTGCTGATGGGCCCCAGTGAACTCCCCCCCGCTGGCCCTGCAAGCGTCAAGCCGCCGCTGCATATCTATCTGGATTCATCGGCTTCGATGCTCACGCCTGATGTGCGCGGGCAATCGCGCATCGCCTTCGCTCTCAAACACTGGCTCAGTGATGAGCAGCTCGCAAAGCTGCGCGAACATTTTGATGTGCAACTGTTCACCTTCGATGCGAATGCTGCGCCGCTTTCTACGAGCGAACTGAAGAGCACACCCGAGCAGCTCGCCGCAGGAACGACCTCGCTCATCGCGGAGAATCTCACGCAAGCAGTGCTCGATCTTTCGGCCAGTGGACCTGGCGCTGCGATGCTCGTGCTCAGTGACGGTCACGATTCGCAGGGGCAGTCGCTGGCGCAGATTGCTGCGGTAGCGCGCTCGCGCTCGACTGTGATTCATGCTGTCGCTCTGGGCGGCAAGACCGCGCAGCAGGATTTGTCACTGGGAGCGACATTGTCGCAGCGATTTCTCATGGCCAAAGAACCGGGCACTATTTCCGTGCGCATTCGTCAGACAGGTTTTGATCAGGCCGTGTCGCAGCTTCGCATTGAGCAAGGGGCCACACGCAGCACACAGCCGATCACTTTCAATGGTGAGCGCGAAGTGGAAGTGACCTTGCCGATTCAGCACGACATGCCGGGCGTGTATGAATACAAACTCACCATCGATCCTGCTGCTGGCGAAGTCGAAGTCGGCAACAACACGCGCACGCTTTTCGCCGAGGTCACAGGCGAGCGCATCAAGGTGTTACTCCTCGAAGGCGAGCCTTACTGGGATACGAAATACCTCGCCCAGTCGCTGCGCAAAGATGCATCGGTTCAGCTCACACACATCACCCAGATGACCGCGAGCAAACAGTCGAAGATCATCACCCGTGGCAGCGAAGATGCCGTCGCTTCCGTGCCTACCACTGCACAGGACCTGGCGAAATACAACGTCGTCATCCTCGGCCGAGGCTTGGAGAATGTCATGAGCATCGAGCAGGCCCAGCTGCTGCCCGCCTTCGTCAACGAACAAGGCGGCCACCTGATCCTGGCCCGCGGAAAGCCCTACAGCACAACATCAGCGCAAGGCATGGCGCTGGCTAAAGCATGGTCGGTGCTCGAACCGGTCACATGGAACGGAAGCGGCGAACTGATCGAAGATGTGTCCTGGAAACTCACACCCGCTGGCGAAGGAGAATCCTGTTTCGCTTTTGATTCGCTTGGCCACAGCGCACCGCGTGCGCTTTCCGTGCTGCGTGCTTACAGCGCGATGGAGAGCGTTGATCGCGTCAAGCCGGCGGCGCAGGTTCTCGCTTATGCCGTGCCTCATGGTGCAGCAGCGAGCGCGCCTACCGGAAGCAGCGCGATGCCTGCGCTCGTTCGCATGCAGGTCGGCTCAGGCCATGTCGTCGCCATCCTCGGCGAAGGGCTTTGGCAGTGGAGTCAGCTTCCGCCCAAGTTCAAGCAGTACGACGGCATGTACGATCTCTTCTGGTCCAACCTCGTGCGCAGTTTGGCGATGGGCAGTCGCTTTCAGCCGAATCAGGATGTGTCGTTGGAACTGAGCACGACCAATGCACGCCTTGCTGATCCGGTGACGATCACTGTCATCACGCGCATCATGCCTCGCGATTTTGATTACGCACCGAAGATCACCGTCACCGATCCTGCGGGCAAGCAGCATGAGCCTGCCGTGCGCAAGCTCACTGGTGGCACGCGCTATCAGGCGACGTACAAGCCTGCGCAGACTGGCGTGCATCAGGTGCAACTGGATGCGTCGCCGCTCAAGCCTTCGCCGCAGGAGCGGAAGTTCAGCGTTTACTATGAAGACATCGAGCGCTTGGAAAGTTCTGCTGATCCCGATGGCATGCGAACTCTCGCAGAGCAATCGGGTGGCAGCTTCTTCACGCCCGATGAAGCAGCCGAGTTGCCTGCACAACTTGCACGTTCGCTGGCTGCACAGATCAAGCCGAATCAGCCTGAATATGTGTGGAATCAGGGCTTCGTGCTGGCGCTGCTGCTAATATGGACAGGCCTCGAATGGTTAGCAAGGCGAGGGGTGGGACTGCTTTGAGTCATCCTTGAATCCATGCGTAGGCATCACGGCCAAGACCATGAACCACGACTCACTCAACAACCTGCTGCGCTCCACCGCAAGGCTCGTTCGCCTGCATGTCGCCATGCGCGCTGCTGCGCGCGGGCTGTCGCTCATCGTCGTTGCGCTGCTTGTTGCCGTGGCTGTGGATGCGATGTTTGCCTTGCCTGTTGCGGGCCTGGTGATGGTCGATGTCATTCTCATCAGCCTCGCTTTGGGTGCGCTCGGTTACGTCCTGCTTCAAACGGCCAGCGCCAGGTTTGATCGTCAGCGCACCGCTCGCCACATCGAAGATCGTTTGGAACTTTCACAAAGCGATCTGATCAACGCGGTACAGTTGGCCGATCAATCCGGCGACGCCACAAGCCTCGCCCTTCGTGACGCAACGATTGCCAAGGGTCACCGCTTCGCCGCCACGCTGATCCCATCTCAGATCATCGACAAGCGCCCCGCCCAAACCGCTTGCGGCTACGCTCTTGCCGCGCTGCTCATCGCAGGCATCGCGTGGTTTCTTCTTCCCTCGGTCATGCAAACAACGCTGGCGCGATATGTAAATCCTTTCGGCGATCTGCCACCGTTCACACTGGTCAACTTTCAGATTGACCATCCTGCGGAGGTTTACGAAGGCGAACGGGCTGACATCCGCGTCACGCTCACCGGCTCGAATCTGCCTGAACAGGCGAACATTGTTTTCATCGATACGCCTAGCAACAACCAGAACATCACCGCTTCGCATCCAATGCTGCGAATGACTGAAACCACGCAGTATCTCTATCCCATCGAGAAGGCTGACCGCACTCGCCATTTTTATGTGAACACATCAGCGGGCCGCAGTGAAAAGCGAACGATTCGCGTGCTGCCTGTGCCTCGCTTTGAGAGCGTGATGGTGACGTATGAGCCGCCCGCCTACACCGGCTGGAAGACGACCAGTGAACCCCTTTCGCAGCAAGGCATCCGCGCTCTGGCAGGTACGAAAGTGACGCTGACGATCAAAAGCAGTCTGCCGCTGGCGGAAAGTGACATGACGCTTGAGTATGAAGTAAAGCCTGAACTTCTTAGCAGTTCACCCCCAGCGATCACGGATCCATCAGCACTGCGGCTTCGTCCGCTCGCCAGTGATCCGACGACGGCGTCGGTCCTTCTGGATACGAATGTTTCTTCAACATTTCATATTCATCTGATCGCCGACAACGAACAGAAATCGCGCAGCCTCAAGCCGCTCACCGGCAAGATTGAAGTCCTGCGTGATGAGCCGCCGCGTGTTGCGATTGTCGAGCCGATGGAGCGACAGATCATCGCCCCGGTGGGTTGGAAGGTGCCGGTGGTGATTGAAGCGGAAGATGATGTGAAGGTTCAGCGCATCTCGCTTTTTCATCATCTCAATGATGCTGCCAGCACTGAAACCCATCTGCCGCTGCTATCACGTTCCGCATCGCAGGTGCAGGCGAAACACGAAATCGATCTGGCGAAACTCAACGCCAAAGCTGGCGATGTCATCACCTTCTTCGCCACGGCTTACGACAACTATCCATTCGCTCAAACGAAATCATCCAAACCCGAAGGCGCCAGCAACATCGAAGGAGTGCTGGGCCAATCGACCGACACCGAGACCTACACGATCCACGTCATCTCGATGGAGGATTACCAGAATCACGCGCGGTCGCAGTATCAGATGGAAGAGATTCTCGCGGAGATTGAGCGCTTCGATCAGCTGCTGAAAAATCTTGATGATCAGCGGGCAGCGCTGCTTGCTGAAGCGCAGGCCCTAGAAAAGAAGATCGCAGATCAAGGCGGCGTGCCGACGGCTGAGGATGAAAAGCAACTGGCGTTGCTGAATGAAAAGCTCGCCGCTTATGCCGAGCAGCAGTGGAAACTGGCCAAGGAAATGCGCGATCGTTCAGAGCAGCCCAATCTCTATGACTTTGAAAGGGCCTATGCACAGATGCTTGAGGGCCAGGCCAATCAGCTCGATCGCGGTGCCGAAGATGCGACGAAGCTCAAGCGCGAAAACGAATTCAATCAAAGCGAAAAGCCCGGCGACAAGTCCGAGACGACGCGACATCTAAAACAAATGGCGCAGCAACTCAAACGCGATGAAGCACGCATAGATGAAGCACAGGCCAACACCAAAGCAGCCACCGGTGACATGGCGCTGATCGAAAAAGCGGACCGCATCATGGGACAGGCCCAGCGCGTGCCTTCGCTCGTTGAAGCTCAGCGCGATCTGGCGAATCGCCTCGCGCCATTCAAGGACAAGAAGGAACTGACACCCGCCGAGCAGATTCGCGCTCAGCGATTGGCGATGGAACAGCAAGCCTTGAAAGAAGAACTGTCGGAGATCGTGAAGGAGCTCGAAGAAGCAGCCAAGGCTGCGGAAGCGCAACTGCCCAACATGGCTGAGAGTGCCCGCGATATTGCTGCGAAGATTCGCGAGATGGACATTCAAGGTGATCAGGCGGGCGCTCAGGAATCAGCTGCTCAAGGCGATGGCACCAAGGCTCACGCGCTGGCGGGCGCTGCGGCAGACAAGCTCGAATCATTACTGAGCCAGGCGGAGAACATGGAAGCACAAGGCCAAAGCGATTTCGCCGATGCGAAGTTTAAGTTGCAAAAGCAATCACTGGGCCAGGGTTTGCAACAACTGTCGCAAGGCCGCAACCTGCCCAAACTGGGCGAAGGCAAACCAGGTCAGAGCAGCTCAAATAATTCTTCGCAGATGAATATGGCTGGCGCGAAAGGTTTACGCGGCAAGGTCAGCGTTTATGGCCCGCGCTCCACCGGACAAAGCTCCGCGCAAAAGCGAGGCGGCCGCGATGGCACCGGCAAAGGCACCGCCACCGGCGCTGATGCATCGCAGGCCACCGCTGCCGAAACGCTCTCACCCGACACCGCCACCCAGCGCGGCAGCGGAGCCACCGCAATCCCCGGCGTCCCTTCACGCTACCGCGATCTGGCAGAACAATATTTCCGCAGACTCGCAGAAGAATCGAAGTAAACCCACGACAAGCGACAACCAACGCAGCGACGTCTATTGTTCATTGATTCAGTCACCCCCGTTTAGCGCCGGGCCAAAGGCTCGGGCTCCTCCGCCCTTCGACAACGACAACCTCCTCCACCGAGGCGCACGATGAAAACGATAATCACAGCAGTCGCCATTCTCGCCGCAACCTTGTCGCTTGCCTTCTCACTCTCCGCCGAAGATGCCCGCCCCTTGGCACAGCGCGAGCAGCGACTGGGCGTCGTCAAGTGCGCCAATCTCGTCTATGCCAACAACAAATCGAGCGTCTGTTTCTCCGATCAGTTTCTCGCTCAAGCCGCCAAGGACACCAACACCAAAACCACCGGCAAGTTCACCGCCATCCGCGCCGATGAAGTGGAGCTTTACGAATACCCCTTTGCCGTGATGACCGGCGAAGGTGCGTTCGTGCTCACCGCTGCTCAGCGCGACAACCTGAAAAATTACCTGACGCGCGGCGGCTTTCTCCTCGCTTCCGCCGGCTGCTCCAGCCCTGAATGGGCGGCCAGTTTCAATCGCGAAATCAAGACCATCTTCCCGACACTTGAAATGAAGAAGCTGGAGATGTCCCACGAACTTTTCCGTACGGTGTACGAGATCAAGGAACTGACCGCCAAGCGAAATTCCACACCTCATCTGAGCGGCCTGGAAATCGATGGCAAGATCGTCGTCGTCTTCACCGAAGATGGCCTCAACGACACCGCCAACGCCGGCCCCAATTGCTGCTGCTGCGGCGGCAACGAAATCCGCAACGCGAAACTCATCAACGTCAACCTGCTCGCCTACGCGCTGACGCACTGACGCACTGACAACCATGACAACTACGACAAACTCGTTCGCCAAGGCGAAGGGCTAATTATGAATGCCCTGATCGCGCCCATCTGCCGCAGTCGCACCTCGCGCCTGTTCAGGCGGTACCGGCTAAAATGGTCGGCTCGCCTTGGAATGGGACCTTTTTGTGCCCGACGATCAACCTCGAAATTACCTGCTCTCCTACTTCATCCGCGCCCTCACCGCCGTCGGTGTGCTGCTGCTCTGCGCGTTGATTGTCTCCGTGCTCCTTGCCACTGCTCCAAAGGCAGGCCAGGTGCAGACGGTCATCACCCCGCAGCCTGTGAAAGTTTTTGAAGCCCATCAGGTCACCATGCAGCGGCAATGGCGCGGCTACGGCGTTGCTGCGGCCGTCAATCGAGCAGACATCCCTTCGCGCGTCACCACTACCGTTGTCACGATTCCCCCCGAGATTCAAGCCGGCCGCATCGTCACCGCCAAGACCACCGTGATCGCCCTGCTCGATGCCACCGATTTTCAAAGGCAACTCGATCAGGCCAAAGAGCGCTTAGCCGAGCTCGATGCGCAGCTCAAGCTGATTGATGTGGAAGTCCTCCGGTACGCCCAGCGGCTCAAGCTGGAAGAAGAAGATGTAGCGCTCGCTCGAACAGAAGGCGAGCGAATCGAACGCCTCGTGAAGATTGATGCCGCCAAACAATTTGAATCAGATGGAGCCAAGCGAGCCGTACTCGCAGCCCAGCGAATAGCACTGAGCACACAGGAACTCATCGACAAGATTCCCGCCAGAAAAGAGGCCCTCAAGGCCATGCGCGATGCGCAGGAATCGGTGCGACTCGCTGCCAAGGAGAATGTCGATCGCTGCACGATCACCAGCCCGATCGATGGCATCCTTCAGTCGGTCGATGTGAAAGTCGGCGAGAGTCTTTCGCCGGGCCAGCGCGTCGCTCGTGTCGTCAGTCTTGCGCGCATCGAGGTGCCTGTGCAGTTGCCTGTGGCGGCGAGGCCGGACCTGATCCTGGGCGGGCGCGTGGAGCTTCGCGCCACCAACGAAACCCAGCACTGCTTCGACGCCACCATTGTTCGCATCTCGCCGGCGGATGATTCGACCACGCGCACCATGACCGTCTATGCCGAGGTCATGCAGAAAAATATCACCGAGCGCTTTGGCACTGCTGAAGGAGGCAACCTCATCACGCCCGGCCAGTTTCTCGCCGCCACCAGTTGGAGCGATTCGACCGCAAACAGATGGATCGTGCCTCGCCGGTCCATTCGCGCTGGTCGTGTGCTGGTGGTCGAGGGTGGCATTGTCAGCAGCAAGCCGGTGACGATTGATTATCTCGATGAAGGTGCCAATGCATCCTTTGGCGTGCCCGATGATCAGTGGGCGGTGCTGACTAGTGACAATCAGCCTCTCAAAGCTGGCGATCTCGTGGTGCTTAATGCTTCTGTCTCACTGCGCGATGGCGACAAGGTTTCGCCGGTGAAAGCAGTGTCGGATGTGACGGCTGCGCCGGACAAGACGACTGCAGAAAAGACAACAGCGCCGCAGCCAACGCCGTGACTCGCCATGTCCAACGCACAAGGCGCAATGGCATCTCCTTGTAGGACACCAGCGTCCGCGACTCGTTGAGTCGCGGCTCAACAAAACCGGCTCCACTAAACCGCACCGAGTTTTCTCATGAGTCTTTCCAGCTTCGGCGTTCGCAAGCCTGTGCCGGTCAATCTGCTTTGGATGGCGATCATTGTCGCGGGCGTCATCTTTGGGGTGACGCTGCGCCGCGAATTCTTCCCCGAGGTCAATCCCGATCAGGCATTCATCACCATGCCTTACCCCGGCGCTTCGCCTGAAGAAGTCGAGGAAGGACTCGTACTCAAAGTCGAGGACAAGCTCGCCCAGCTCGATGAGATTGATGACATGTTTGCCACTGTCGCTGAAGGCGGCGGCGGGATCACCATCGAGTTTCGCGAGGGCATCAATGTCAGCAAGGCGCTCGATGAAGTGGAGCGCGCCGTTGATTCCGTGATCGATCTTCCTGCTGAGGCGGAGCGCATGCAGGTGCGACTCTTTGAGCCGATGCTGCCGGTGATTCGTGTGAATCTGTTTGGTGATGCGGATGAGGATGCGATGAAGCGCGCCATCCGAGGTGTGCGCGATGATCTTCGCGATCTGCCGGGCATGGGCGAAGTGCTCGTTTCCGGCATAAGAAACTACGAAATCCGCATTGATGTGAAAAACGAATCGATGCTTAAGCATGGCCTGAGCCTGCCCGCCATCAGCAGTGCAGTGCGCGGCTGGATGACCGAAGTACCCGGCGGCACGGTGCGCACTTCCACGGGCAATGTGAAGGTGCGCACGATGGGGGTTCAGGAGCGCGCCGCAGCCATCGGCTCCATCGTGCTGCGCGCGGATGAGACGGGCAGCGTCGTGCGCGTCAGTGATGTTGCGACGGTGCGCGAATTGTTCATCGATGAATCACTGATGACCCGATACAACGGCAAACCAACCGTGAGTTTGACGGTGTTCAAGGTTGGCCAGCAAGACATCGTGACGATGGCGGAGATGGTGCGGGCGTATGTGGATGGTCGCAACAACGTACCGTTTCAGCCGGGCACGATTGAGAACCTTCAGATTCAAATGCAAGGCGAACCGAAGATGCAGGCCCGGCAAGCGAAGCCCATCAAACGGCTACTCGCCTGGGAACTGGGACGAAACTCATCGCGCTCGCTGCCTGCAGATACCAAAGTTGCCTCGTCTTCCGATCTGGCCCGGTTCGTCGAAGGCCGACTCGATCTGCTCGTTCGCAACGCGACGACCGGCGGCATTCTCGTCTTCATCGTGCTCTTTCTCTTCATGAGTTGGCGCGGCGCGATCTGGGTTACCACCGGTCTGTTCACCGCGATCATGGGCACGCTCATTCTCATGTCGGTGTTTGATGTCACGCTCAACTTGCTCACCATGTTCGGCCTGATCGTCGTGCTGGGCATGCTCGTCGATGATGCGATCGTCATCGCAGAAAACATTGAGAGCCGTTACTTCAAAGGCGAAGCGCCGCTGCTCGCTGCAACCAACGGCGCAGAGCAGGTGATGTGGCCGGTCGTGGGCACTGTGACCACGACGGTCGTTGCATTCTTGCCACTGATGTTCATCAAAGGCCGCATCGGCGATCTGATGGGCGCGCTGCCTGCGGTGGTGATGTGCGCTTTGGCGATGAGCCTGGTGGAAAGCTTGCTCGTGCTGCCCAGTCACATGGGGCACAGTCTGGCGAAGAAGGAAAGACGCGCGGGCAGCGCAGGCAAAATGGCCGTTGCTTACGGACGTTTTGAGCAGTGGCGCGATCGCTACTACTTCGAAAAGGTCGCTCCTTTTGCCGGTGCGATTGTCGGTACCTTGATGCGCTGGCGCTACGCCACCATCGCAGGAGCGATCGGCATCACGATGATTGCCTTCGCGATGATGCAGCCCTTTCCCAGCGGCCGGGTGAAGTATGACTTTCTCTCCAGCAGCGACTCGGAGACAATCATCGTGGATGTGCGCATGCCCATCGGCACGCCGATGGCGCGAACGGATGCCGTCGTCGCACGCATCGAAGCGATGGCGCAGGCGCTCAGCGAAACCAAAAGCATCGAGTCGATCATCGGCCAGCGCAGCAACATCGACACAGGCCAATCGGAAAACTTCTCACCACACGTGGCGCAAATTTTCATCGAGCTCAAAGCTGTGGAAGAGCGCGATCGCGAGTCGCCCGTCATCGTCAACGAAATGCGCAGCAAGCTTGCGGGCCAGCTCGATGAAGTGGAACGCGTGAACTTCTCAGAAATCACCGGCGGTCCAGGCGGCCCAGGCATCACACTGCGCGTGCGCGGCGAGGATGTCGAGCGCATCGAAGCCGCCGCCAATGAAATCAAAGCACTGCTCGCCGAGCAAACCGGTGTCGTCGATATCGTCGATGACAACGATCTCGGGCAGATGGAACTTCGCGTGAGTCTCAAGCCTGGCGCTGCGGCTCTGGGTTTCACATCGATCGATATCGCCCAGCAGATTCGCGGGTTTCTGTTTGGCCTCGATGCCCACACTTTCGCAGCCGATCAGGAGGATATTGATGTTCGCGTTCGCCTCGATGAAAAATCCAGACGGAGCCTGACGGAGATTCAAAACAGTTGGATGGTCACTCCGCAAGGCAAACTGGTGCCGCTGACGGAGATTGCCGAGGTCGAGGACAGCGTGACCTATTCGACGATCAAGCGCGTCAATCGTCAGCGCTCAGTCACGGTGACCGCATCGACGGTGCCGGGCATCAGTCCGGAGATGGTGCTATCGAAGATCGATCTCGATGCGTTTCGCGCCAGCCACGTCGGGCTGAGCATCGAACTCGCAGGGCGACAAGAGCAGCAGGCCGATGCGTTCGCTTCGATGCCTTTGGGTTTTGCTGCGGCGATGCTGATGATTTATGTGATTCTTGCCTGGCTTTTTTCGAACTATCTGCAGCCGTTTCTGGTGATGGCGGCGATTCCTTTTGCGTTCTTTGGCGTGGTGATGGGGCACTGGCTTCTGAGTTATGACATGACCTTCCTCAGCATGATCGGCTTCGTCGCGCTGATGGGCATCGTAGTCAACAACTCGTTGGTGCTCATCGAATTTTTTAATCACGAGCGCGAAGTGGGTGTGAGTGTTTTCGACTCGCTCATTCATGCTGTCGAGAGCCGACTGCGCCCGATGTTCCTCACGACAACGACGACGGTCTGCGGGCTGCTGCCGATCATCGTCGAGCAGTCGTTCCAGGCGAAGTTTCTGATTCCGATGGCGATTACGCTGGCGTTTGGATTGATGTCATCTTCGGTGATGGTGCTGTTTGTTTTGCCGAGCATTGTGATGGTGGTCGATGATGTGGCTGCGATTCGCTACTACCTTTGGAATGGTCAGCGAAGGCCGATCGCGGATGTGAGTGAGCAGGCAATTGCGTCGCAGGTGTAGGCGCACGTGTAGGGAGCGATTCTTGAAAACGCTGGTCTGGTTTAGAAATGATCTGCGAATCGCGGACAACACCGCGCTGGCTGCGGCGATGGCGCAAGGCGGTGGTGCGGCTTCACTGTCAGGCGTTCTTCTTATTGCCATGGAGCAGTGGAAACAGCACGACTGGGGCTTGCCCAAGATCGATTTCATTTTACGAAATGCTCTTGCCTTGAGTCAGTCACTGGCGGCGATGAACATTCCATTGCACGTGATCGCTGCTGAGCGATTTGCTGATGCGCCAAATGCACTGTTGAAAATCACTGGGGATGAGCGCTGTTCGCATCTCTTCTTCAACAAAGAATATGAGGTGAACGAAGTATCTCGCGATGAAGCGGTCACCAGTGAATTGCGCGCAGCAGGTGTGAAGGTAAGCGCTTTTCACGATCAGACGGTCTTGCCACCGGACCAGCTTCGCACCGGCGCTGGGCAGTTTTACCGTGTCTTCACGCCTTTTAAGAACAGTTGGATCAGCGCGATCAAAGAGCGCCTGCCGCTATCAACCGTTCGCACAATCAAGGCGGCGGCGGCATCCCCGCGTGAATCAGAACATCCATCCGATGATCTGCTTCGCCATGCGATCGCCAAAGTGAATTGCCCTGCAACGATCACAGCGATGTGGCCCGCAGGTGAAAGCGAAGCAAAAGAGCGACTGAAACGCTTCACGCAACAAGCGATTCGCACCTACAAAACTGCTCGCGACTTTCCCGCGCTCCAAGGCACCAGCGCCCTGTCGCCCTACCTCTCCGCAGGTGTCATCTCCGCGCGTAAGTGTCTCACCGCAGCCATCAGCGCAAACGATGGGCAACTCGGCTCAGGCGATCACAACATCACCACATGGATCAGCGAACTTGTCTGGCGTGAGTTCTACCGCCACGTCATGGTCGGCTTCCCGCGCATCTGCAAGCATCAACCCTTTCGCAGCGAGACCCGCCGCATTCAGTGGCGCGAAAGCGAAGCTGACTTTCAAGCCTGGTGTCAGGGCGAAACCGGTGTGCCCATCGTCGATGCCGCAATGAAGCAGCTCCTCGCAACCGGCTGGATGCACAACCGGCTGCGCATGATCACCGCTATGTACCTGACCAAAGACCTCTTCATCGACTGGCGAAAAGGCGAACGCTTTTTCATGCAACACCTGGTCGATGCTGACCTCGCACAAAACAACGGCGGCTGGCAATGGTCCTCCTCCACCGGCACCGATGCAGCCCCCTACTTTCGCATCTTCAACCCCATCAGTCAGAGCAAACGCTTTGATCCGCAAGGCGAGTTCATTCGCCAGTATTGTCCGCATCTTGCCGGACTTGATGACAAGATGATTCATGATCCATCGCAGCTACCGCCGCTGATGCGCGGTCAGCTCGACTACCCATCACCGATCGCGGATCACTCGAAGGCGAGAGCGCGGGTGATGGAAGCGTTCAAGGCGATCAAGTAGGCAAGTCCTATTTTCCGATCTTGCTTTGCTTCTGATATGGATTCCAATTGGTTCACGTGCCGCTGGCAAATGGGCGCCACGGGTCGGCGGAGTCTGCGGAGCCAGCCCATGACACCGCGAATCTGCTTCGACCTGCGTCTCAAGTGGAATCCGTATGATCCTGGTGACGCAGTCAAGTAAAAAAAACCGCGCGGCATTCGCCGCGCGGTTCTGGGGAGTCTGGTCGTGATGCAGTCTTAGTCGACAACCGTGATTTCAGGAGTGACGGTGATCAGCGTGTTGTTGTCCGAAATCGTCTCAATCACAAAGACGTCAGCATCCACATCGGCGATGAGGAAATACTGACCGGCACCCAGTGTCGCGAGATTTCCAAAGAGCAGCGATAGTTGAGTACTCGATGCAGCAGCGAGGTTGGGGATCGCCTGGGTACTCAGGAGGAAATCAGAACCCGTATCCAAGGTGCGATCCTCGGAGAGGAAGAAGCGAACGTTGAAAGTACCGGCATTTCGGTTGCCACGGTTGTGGATACTGACGGTGCCCAGCGTTCCGCCATTGGTGTCGTTGTCGATGGTCTTGTTCGCCAGTTGGAAAGCGATCGCCATAAGATCAATGCCATCATCAGGAGTACGGTTGAAGATTGAAACGGTGGCCACCTGGTCGCCCTTTTCGACGATTGGCGAACCGATGTTCTGTTGTTTGGCCACCTTTAAAACATCTTTGATATTCGATGCGGCGACGGTGCGGGTACGCAGCGGGTTGCCTGTCGTGGTGCGGTTGCCATCCACTTCCCAGTTGATGCCATAGAGACTGCTTTCCACGATATTGAGCGTCACAGTCTCGGTGCCTTCCGGGATGAAATCGGTGATCGGAATCACATCAATTTCGACGGAGGCCTGACCTACGGGGATGATCACGGTGCGGCCTATGGAGAGGTAGTCTGTACCCTCCACGGCACTGCCGGTGATCTTGACTTGAACTTCCAGCGCGGTGAGGGTGCCACCGGTTCTGCTGATGGTGAAGGTACCCGGAACGAGGTTGCTCGCGCCGCCGCCGGGTTCTCTGCCGATAGGGTTGGTCGCTTCGACCGAGACGACAGGGCGATTTTCAAGGACGGTCATGGTGGAGGACTGGCTGGCCTTGTTGAACGAGTAGCCACCCTTTACGATAGTCAACTCGAATGTTTCGGGGATTTCAAAGAGTGCATCGTTAAGTGCTCTGACGTTGATTTCGACAACATCCTCGCCTTCGGGGAATACGAAGGAATCAAAAATCGGCACAAGCGTTATCCCATCGTCAGGGTCGATAACGTCAAGGGTGAAATCAACACCAAGTTTGGCATCGCCTGTGAGCTTGAAGTTAACAGTCACATCGCCGTTAAAACTGCCGGAACGGAAAATCTTGATGATGTTGTCATCGCCTTCGACGACTTGCGCCCCGGAGTTGAGGGTCGTTCCCACGAGTTTGGGCGCGGTCAGCGCATTGTCAACACGACGGAGTTCGCCTGGATTATCCGGATCATCGATAAAAGTGCCGTTGTCGTCGGCACTGTCAAATCGGAAAATCGCACGATCGAAATTACTGGGGTCAAAGTTTCCGACTAAAATAAAGGTGATAAATTCATTGCCATCATCATCGCTTTCGGCCTTGATATAATCGAGAATCCCAGAACCTGAAAATCTCAACTCTGCTGCGTTTCCCGGTTCATCAGAGTCCAGACCAGTGGCGTTGGTGTTGATACTGCTGCTGCTGAGCTTTTTGTTGCCGAACATATCGGTTAAACGAATGCCGTCGCTATGTAAGATGGGAGACGGTGGCGGATCAGGAACTAGCAATGGCGGTAGACCACCGGGCGCATTACCACTGTTGATTGCCCCTTCACCCCATAGTTCATCCAGCTCCTCGTCTATTGGATCGAAGCCATCAATCAATCCATAAAGATCAAATTCGAGGGTCTTCGGATCGATGATCGGATTGCCGTCATCATCAAGTGGAAGGATCACATCCACAAGTGTCAGAACAAGATCAGTCTTGACCAGATCATCCACATTGGCAAAATCCGCAACATTGAATCGCAGGTAAATTGAAAAAGAATTAACTGCGAGCGTTGCATCTGCGTTCTCTCCAAACCGCAGGCGTAGCAAGCCATCGGGATCGGTTCCGCCGACAAAGGCATCAGCGCGAAGACCGGGGGTGGTGAAGATGGACTCGCTGCCTTGCGATGAGATGGGCTCGGCGAAGATGAAGGGGGTGTTGTCTTCGATGAGTACCGCAGCGCTGGATGCTTGATTGAGGTGATAGGCTTTGCTCTTTTTGAGTGTCAGCGACACATCTTCGGTGGATTCAAATGTGGCATCGGGGCCGATGGGCACCACGACGATGTCAACGGATGCCACACCGTCTGCCAGGGTGATTTCACGTGCAGTTAGGTTGACGCCATTAACAGTCAGGAAGTAATCCCTGCCGAACTTGGCGTTACCTGAGCGCTGGAATTTGACGACCATTTCGCCGACCGTGCTGCCGATGCGACTGATGGTGAAGGTGCCTGTGTCGCCATCTTCATCGGC
>CAZYQL010000021.1:0-1083 GCA_964650055.1 uncultured Phycisphaeraceae bacterium
GCGGGCGTCACGGAAAGACTCGGTAGAGGCGAAAGTACGGTGACTGATTGTGTTAGCTCAGTTCACTGCACTTAGGTCCCATCCTTGCTCCGCGCCCGGTGTTGTTGCATAAAGCAACGGTCCGTCGCCGGGAGATCAGTTGGAACTGGGTCTCGGCAGATCACGGGTTTCGGGGGTTGTCCTGTTGTTCCCGCTGTCGTTTTTGTCTTTGCTGTCGCTTGAATCGTTTGCATCCCAGCTCGGGCGACCTTTGCTGTCGCGAAGCTGCAAGGTCTTGCCGTCTTCGGTGCGAACCTGGCTGGCCATCATGATTTCCTTACCGTTGAACTGGCAGGTTGTGCCGGTCACGGACAGTTCGTCGCCTTCCTTGATGGGGAACTTGGCGTCCTGTTCGGTCATGTAGGACTGGGGCCCCATGTGGATGGTGTATGTCTTACCCGCATCGGTTCGCAGCATGATCTGGCGACCCTTGGCTCCCTTGTCGGCAAGGGCGAAATCGCTGACCGAGGTTACTTTGCCGCTGATCATCTGAGTGTTCGCACTGTCAAATCGCTTGTTGTAGTCGCTGTCGTGGCGCCAGTGCTGATCGACTTCATTGGTGTCGGCATAGCCGTAAACCGCCCAGTAGGGATCCTGATTGAACTGGGTATGAACCTTCTGGGCCCATTCACGATTAGCCAGATCAGGCCAGGCGCCTTCCTTGAAGCTGGATGCCTTGAGGGATTCCTTGCTGGCGTCGAGGGCGTACTGCTTCTTTTCGCCGTTGGACCGCAGGGCGGAGAAGGGGACAGCGGTCAGCGTTTCGCTGATACCGAGCACGCCGCCGTCGGTGAGGATCGCATAGACGACACGGCTTTGCTGAATGTTGACGACAAAATCCTCAAGCTTGCCGAGGTTTTCATCCTGAGCGTTGACGACTTTCTTGCCGACCATCTCGCTGAAGCGATTGGTCCAGGTGTACTGGGCGTCAAACTTGGGTGCCTGACTGAAGCTGGTTTGGCGATCTTCATCCGTCAGCCGATCAGCAGGCTTCGCGCTGGTGCGAGGAGTCGTTGCCTGGTTATCGCGCGGAGTCGTCGGCTG
>CAZYQL010000021.1:1183-28773 GCA_964650055.1 uncultured Phycisphaeraceae bacterium
GGAGTCGTCGGCTGGTTATCGCGGGGCGTCTGGTTGTCGGTTTTCGGTTGGGTGTCAGTATTGCGGTCATTTGACCGAGCGCCATCGCGATCCTGATCCATCTTCTTTTCCCAATACGGCGTCTGGTCGAAGTGCTTGTAGGTGTCGCGCGTCGTCTGTTCGCTGAACTGGGGATACTTGTCCTCGCTGAAGCCGTTGGCAGCGGTGAACTTGCTGCTGGCGGTATCAAGGATCATGTCATCGCCTGCCGGGCTGCTGCCGGGCTTAAACGCCTGCGGCGGAATTGCGTAGAGCATGTCGCCCTTGACGAATTCATCTTCGAACTCAACGATGACGAAAGAGACGCGACCCTGGCTGTCGATGATCAGGTCTTCGACCGACCCGATTTCCTTGCCTTGCGAATTGCGAATCGTCATGTCCATCAAGCTGTTGGCATGGCAGAGGTTCGATGCCTTGGGCAGCTTCTGCCGCGATGCCTTTTTGTTGTTGGCGTCCACATTGGCCTGTTTCGCCTGTGGGTTCGCGTCGATCTGGCCCAGAGCGGGGCCTGCCAGCCCAACCGTAAAACATCCTGCAAGCATTAGTTTGGTCATCCGTTTCATATTTACACTTCCTTATTCGATGCAGCGACCTCCCGGTGGCGTCTGCAGCCGACGCGGCTGCAAATGTTCCCACGGGTAATCGTCTAGGTCGATCGCCGCTTTTGTGTGTGACTGTTACAAGCTTACGAAGGGCGAGCACCTGAGAGAATCGGCAGGATTCGTGGATGGGGATCGGCTCAAGTCGTATTGACTGTGCGCTTCGAGATGTCCAAGCGTTGATTGACGGCCCAAAAAGCTACAGTCACTAGATAGACAAAGTCATGGCGGATGAAGTGAAGTCTGATGTTTTCGATGCGCTCACTTCACCATTCACAGATTTGAATATCACGGCAGCAAGCGCAGAAAAAAACCCGCCCGTGGCAACAAGTTGCCAGCCGGACGGGCTTCGAGGGGGACGTACGATGATGAACCGACGAGATGATGAACGGACGTAAGAGAATGTCTCCCCTCACGTCCGGTGGATGGACGAAATCAAGCAAGACGACGACGGCGATGTGCATAGCCGAGCATCAGAAGTCCGGGGATAGCTGCCAGCACGGCTGGCGGCAACGGAATGATCTGAAGATTGCTGCGCATTTCAAGTTGAGCGCTAAAGTCCGCGCCCGTACCAGCTCCACCGAAGAAGTCGAATGAACCTGCGAACTGTGTGCCGAAGAGGTTCGGACCAAAGTTGTAAACGCCCTTGGACGAATCGGTAAGGGCGGCGCCGCCCTGATCGATCAGGTTCAACCGAATGTTGCCATGGCCAAGCAGTTCGCTCGTGGGAACGAGAGCTGCCGAGCTTTCATCGTGATGGACACCGTCAGCAAACCGTTCCGTCTCAACGGTGAAGTCCGTGGTGCCGGGGCCACCCAACCCGAGATATCCCCACAGTTGGCCATCGACCAGTGTGGGATCGGGGATCGGTGCACCGCCCAGGTTGCCGTTCTGCGCTGCATCTTCATAGATCGCGAGAATGGCGTTGGCGTTACCTGACTGGGCGGTGATTGTGCCGCCGGAGGTCCATGCGCCGAACTGGTAGGTAAACCCTGAGGCTGCCGTGCCGCTTTTGCTGGTAACTTGGAGCTGAACGAAGCCCGTCAATTCATTGACGTTCGTCGTCGCAGAAGTGCTGCCAAGGGTCACGGCTTTTCCATCAGATGTGCGCGAGATGTTGCGGAACACCAGGTGCCCGCTGATACGGTCGCCGAAATCCAGGGTGCCGTCGCCACCGTCATCGATGGTGCCAATCTGAACATCGTCTTCGAAGTTGAGTGGGGTGGGACCATTACCGAACGCCTGCTTGATGGCGGATTCGATGGACGCGGCTTGCGTAGCCGTTCCCATCAGACAAAGGATGCCGATCATCGGCAGAGCCCAAAACTTTTTCGTAATCATTGTGAAACTCCAAAAGAGGTGTGTGTCAAAAGAGGTGTGTAAAAACATTTCAAACTTGCGCGCGAGCCGAAAGGCATTGGGCAGGGGTTTGCGTTCGGGGCGGCGCGCGAGCGCGTTCGGAACGCGACGGGTCCAATAGGTATTTGTTGATTAGATACATGGCAGTCTCAAAATGCATAGGACAAGCAAATCGCACCAAAGGCGATTCGATTGAAACGACAGGTTCAATTTGTGCAGGCTTGCGAAAGGTGAGCGAATTAAAGAGCGGTTTAAGGCGTGGCTACTGGAACCAGTTCCACGTTGGTTTCAGAACGATCGCGTTCCGTGACCATGGCGAGCCGTTTGCGCCACTGCGGATTCTCCGGTTGCAAATCCACAGCTCGCTGGGCGGACGCAAGAGCGTCGTCGAATCGGTTCATGCGATGCTCAATGTAGGCGCGTGTATCAAAGTAAGTCGGTACTGAGGGTGACGCTTTTGCAGCACGATGGGCGAATGTCAATGCCTCATCAAGTCTGCGATCGTCTTGCGCCAGGATCATGGCGAGGTTGTTGCTGGCCGGCGCCATGTCGGGCGTTTGTTTCAGAGCCTGCCGGTAAGCAAACTCGGCGCCCACCAGGTTCGGTTCTTTTTCTTCGATCATTCCCAGGAGGAACCATTGCTCGGATGTCGCATCAGGCACCTTGACGAGTTCGCTCAGGATGATGTGGGCGCGGCGTCGAAGCGTGATCGATTCAAAGTTATTGCTAAGCTCAAGCCATGATGCAGCGAGGCGCGTTTGCTCTTGAAGCTGATCGGAGGCAATGACCTTGCTCATTCGCTCAAGCCATTGCTTGGCGGCGGATTCTGTGACACCAGGCTGCAAGGCCAGGTCAATCGAGCGCATCCGCCAAGCTTGAGACTCCTTCCACAGAGGGACGAGAAGTTTTTCAGCCGATGCGAATTCTTCCGCAGCAACCAGGGATCGAGCATAGTTCCATAGAATGTCGCCGTTTCGAATCGGGTCTTTACTGGCGGCAGGAATCAGTGGTGCCAGAACTTGGACAGCCTCGGCAGGCCGATTGAGTCGGCAAAGGGCCTGCGCCATCGTGATGTCTGCCAGAACTGTGTTTGCGCCAGTAAGCTGACGCCATGCCTTTGCGGTTGCCAGCGCATCTCCCCAGCGGCCCAGTGCGCCCAGAACTTCACATTTGATCAATGATGCTTCCCACGCACCGGGGTGCGCGGCGGTTGCTGCATTGGCGATTACCAGTGCGTCATCATTCTTTCCATGAAGCAGGTGAACTTGCGCCGCCGTCGTGGACAGCACAAGGGAATCGATGTTTTCAAAGCAGAGTGTTCGCAGCCGTGGCAACGCCTGGCCTCGTGTTTCGCGGGTCATGCTTTGTATGCACTCTAATCCTTCTGCGGCCACTTTCTGCTGCGATTCGTTCTGCACCATCGAGAGGAGCAGCGGCACGTAAGTTGGCCGAGCGGCTGCCCATTGAACGAGTGCCTTGCGCTGCCACAGGTCTGTCAGTGGAGCATTTTCAGGGGCTAACTGCTGCGTTCGATCAAGAACCTCGATGGCTGACTGAGCCTGCCCCATTCGTAAGTGGAGCGAGATCAGCCCGCGATGAGCCACGGGGTTGGACGGATTCGCATCGATGGCCTCTTGCCAATGCTTCGTGGAACTTTCCACCGAGCCGAAGCGCTGTTCAAAATCAGCGAGGATCAACGCCCGGTGGCCTTTGTCGACTTCACCGTCGCTGAGCCGTTGCAGGATTTTTCGGGCACCCTCCAGATCATTCGTTGAAGCGCGGTACCCGGCTGCGAACTGGATTCCTGAAGCGGTAGGGGACTCGAGCAACTGGCTGATGACCGCTTCAACGCGCTGGCGATCACCTTGACGCTGACACAACTCGCCCAGCAGGAGCAGTTGATTTACTTCCAACTTGCCGTCGCCTTTGACGCGTTCGAGCAGTTGAATCGCCTGGAGATCTTCCCCCTGGCGGCCCAGCATGGAAGCAACGCGAGTTGCGGTGCGTGCATCAAGATCGTTGCGCTGCGCGACACGTATCAAGTAGGTCTTTGCTGCTTTGAAGTCGCGCTGTGATTGGAGGATTCTCGCAGCTTCCAGTGCCAGCTCGATGGACTGCGGCTGTAACCGGGCAGCTTCGATGATGGTGGTTGAAGCTTTCATTTCCAGGTTGACGCGTTCCAGGCATCGCGCCAGCATGAGCTGGGCGCTTAAGGAATTGGGCGCGTCACTTATGACTTCCTGCATTAGCGAGGCCGCCTCGGCTGCGCGGTTTGAATCATTGGTGTTCAGAAGTTGCTTCGCACGTGCCAGCCGCCACTGCACAGCTCGCGGGCCCGACAGCAGACGCAAGCGTTCGATGATCTGATCCAGAACCTGCGGACTTCGCTGCACGCATTGTGCCTGCAGTGCCCAGTTCTGGATGCGAGCGTCTTCTACATTGTTGTTGGCCAGATCAACCCAGTGGTCCAGTGCAGAAGGATCATTGGTTTCGTCAAGATATTTGCCGATGGCGATCTTCCATGCGAGCTGGTACTTGGGCGGCGCGGTGGCGGCAGCCTTGAAGAGCTGCTGCTTTCCTTCGAGCGCATGTCCGAGCGATGTGGCGTGCTGCGCACGAGCGACGGCCAGGCCCGGTGTCAATCCCCATGCTGTTTCTATTTTCTTATAGCACTCGTCTTCAAGGCCCAGTTGATGGTCCTTGCTCACAGCGGCAAGCGACAACCAGGTTGCTTCGTCCAGCGGTGGAGCTTTTTCCAGAATCTTTTTGAGACGGGCGATGGCCGTATCGCGCTTGCCGCTCTGCGCTTGAAGGGCGATGTAGAGAGCTAACGTGCGAGGCTCGTATGGCGCGGCGACCTGCACGGCGGTGGCAGCGGACAGAAGATTCTGAGCACCTTCGCGATCTTCGCGCGAAAGCGTGGCAGCGTAGGCCAGGACCCAGGCAGCGGTCGCATCGACACGAGTGGGTGCCCGTTCCATCACCTGACGTGCTTCGCGCTGAGCCAGATTGGATTGGCCCGCTGCCAGCAGTGCATGCACTCTATTGACGCGAGGCGAAACCCACGTCGGACGCTGATCGATGGCTGACTTCCACGATGACAATGCCAGATCATTTTCTCCCAGCGCCATCCACGCAGAGCCGCATCGATAAGCGAAGTACGGATTCTTAGGATCCAGGCTCAAGGCATCATTACACGTGGCCACCATGGTGTGCGGTTTGACCGGCCGCAGGCTGTAGGAGGCATGCAGCACGCCAGCCCATGCGGCACCGATGGAATCGGAGCCACGCTCACCCAGCTTGGCGGTGATTGCGTCAGCTACTTCACGGCGATCCAGTTCATATAGCGCTGACGCTCGCAGGCCCAGCAGCAAGTCACTGGTGTCACGCTTTGTGATATCGAGCGATGACAGTCGTGCTTCGAGGTCTGCGAAGCGGTTGGTTTCCCAGAGGCGACGCGCCAGTTCGCTTAGCAAGACCGGACTGTCATTAAGTTTTGAGGTCTTCTCCAGAATCGACATCGCTTCGTCGCTGAGGCGCGCATCATCGAGCAGCATGACCAGCATGATCACGTAAGGCTCGTCGGAGTTGGGCGACTGCGCCGCTGCTCGGAGCATTTCAATGTATGTCGCTGCATTTGCGGCCAGGCGATGGGCGTAGGCTTCGTACAGGTTGGCGATGGGCGAGCCCGGAAATGCCTTGCGATGTTCCTTGACAATTTCAATTAACTGGCCATTGGTTGCGCCCAGTTTCTGTTGAACATCCAGTTGGAGCACACACGCCCGCAGATCCAGCGGCTGCACTTGGATGCATTTGGTCACGGACTCCAGCGCGTCCTGGAATCGTCCCAGTCGTGCCTCGGCTGTGGCCTTGGCGCGCCAGGCGTCCGAGTCGGTTGGATTCCGCTCGATGACCACCTTGGCCATGTCGAGAGTCTCATGGCTGTAGCCACACATGAGATAGAGATCCAGCAGATCGCTTCTGGCCTGATCGTGCTCAGGCGCCAGATCGATAACGCGCTGAAGGACACCAATGGCGGCGGTCAGATGCTGGCCTCGCGGAGCTTCGATTCGGCGACGAGCGCAGGCATACTGATACAGCGCATCGACATCATCATCGTGCCTGCGAAGGTACGCGCCCAGGTGTTCCATCGCTGCGGCGCTGTCGCCGTTCTCGACGGCTTCCAAACCCGCCACGCGGTGAGCTTCGGATGTCACCTTGATCTGGTGCTGGCGCAAAACATACATGCCAGTCAGCGCGCCACCCAAGCCCAGCAGCAGCAGTGCTACGATGGCCAGTCGGCGTCGACGTCTTGATTGAATAGTCATCCTCGTATCACTCCTCGAATAACGACGCCAATGGTTTTCCAGATGATCCACAGGTCCAACTTGAAGCTCATGTTTTCGACATAAGCGGTGTCGTATCGAATCCATTCCTGGAAATCGAGACCTGCTTCTCTGCTACGCATGACCTGCCAAAGCCCTGTGATTCCAGGGCGTGTGCTCAGTCGTGCTTCTCGCCATGCGGGGCAGAATTGGTTTTCACGGTATGGGCTCGGACGGGGGCCAACGATGGACATGTGTCCCAGCAGGACGTTGATGAACTGCGGCAGCTCATCGAGATTGGTCTGGCGGAGAAAGCGACCGACGCGCGTGAGGCGTGGGTCATTCTCAATAAAAAACTGTGGCCCATCAGCCTTGTTCTGTGTTACGAGCTGCGCCTTCATGGCCTCGGCGCGACGTTGCATCGAGCGGAACTTCACGCAGCCGAAGGTGCGGCCGCCTTGTGTTTCGCGCTCGTGAACGAAGAACACGGGCCAGCCATTTTCAATCATGATCGCGAGGATGATGAAGGGGTAGAGCGGAAGCGTAATTGCCAGAGCGATGAGCGAGAAGACGATGTCGAACAGTCGCTTGCCGGGTCGCGCGGTTACCCGACGGCGCTCTCGCGAACGTGGGCGACGAACTTCGGTCGGCTGGAATTCACCCCATGGCACTTGTCTGACACTGGGCTGGGTATCTGGCGCATCCCATAGCACGGCCGGGCCGACGACAGTTTGATCGCCTGTGAGTTCACGGCCCTCGCCGATCCAGGCTGGGCCGACGAATCGTGTCTTGGGCGCAACAGATGACTTGCTGTTGGCCCACACATCGCGTTGGACATGTCTTGTGCCGGTAATGCTGGCATCGGGCTGCTTCCATGTGACGATAAGCTGCTTGACAAATGTCATGACATCGGTGTCATCATCTTGGCTGTAAACGCCACCTTTGGTCGTTGCGCCGCACCACTTGTCACGGGGGACGATCTGTCGCAGTCGCCGCCATGCCTGCGCCGCCGACGGCATCTGATTCCAGATCTTGGCCAGGTCCATGCTGGAGGTGAGCACGACGCGCTCGCTTCGCAGGCCGGCTGATCCGTAAACACGTTCGATACGAGAGAAGAGGCCGCGTGAATCTGTGACCACGCGATCGCGCCGGCCCGCATCCCGCTCATCATGAATCCTCACAAACATCGCCTCGGGCTGAAGCCAGCTCAACGAGTCGATAAGGTCTCGAAGTTGAAACAGAACAATGCCGCGCGAACCGACCAGCAGATACAACTCGGCCTTGTCCGTTACCGGGTGGTTGTCATTGGGACGGACAACCTGCACGCCGCGTGCAGCCCAGTAACGATCGTGAAGTTCCTGCGGGGTCAAACCCCAGATCGTTGGCTGATTAACTGTCTTGTTGTCACAGAACATTTCGATAGCCGTACCCACCCTTTCTGGTGAATTGGTCGGATGAATATCAAACGTATTCCTAATCATTCCATACCACTGCCGGCTGAGACTGTTGATGACGGCGCTGGTGCGCAGCAGTTGCATGTGCCAACGGGCCGTAGGCTTTGGCGTAGTCGGCCGTGGCCGCGTCTTCGCCGATGATGCTGTTCATCCTGGCGCGACTGTCTGTGGAGGATGATGAGGAGCCGTAACTCTGAACTTCCTGCCACTGTCCTCGGTTGAACACCACGCCCGCCATTTCGGTGCGAAGGTCATCGAGGTGATCGAACGCCCGTTGGACAGCCGCCTGGCGTGCGCCTTGGGACATCACAAAGAGCACCGCATCAGCATGCGGAATGACCAGCGAGGCATCGAGGCTGGCCGGCACAGGACCGCAGTCAAGAAGAATGACGTCATATTCCTGCTTGAGTGTCTGAAGGAAGCTTTCGATTCGCTCGGGTGACAAGGTTGTCAGATCGTGGCCGTCGGTGTTGCCCACGGGAAGGATGGACAGCAGTTGGGGCGTGTGGTTGATCAGGCAGTGTTCGATGGGCTGACCTGCGAGCACATCCGCCAGACCGCCGTTGACTGCCCACTGCTTGCGAGCGGTGTCTTCGACCTTCTCGCGTGACACGTAACCCGCTTCGACCAGCATGTCGCCGATGCGCCAGCCGTTTCTCGCTGCTTTGACGATCGCGTTATTTAGTTGTTTCGGCGAAAGCTCGCCTTCTCGCACAAGCATGTCGCCCAGTCGGGCGCGTTCCATCGCAATGCTCGTGAGCCCTTGTCCATTGAGATCGAAGTCGATCAGGAGCGTCTTCTTTCCGCTGGCAGCCAGAGAAAGACCCAGCGCGCAGGCGAGACTCGTCTTTCCTTCGCCGGGGGTGGCACTGGTCACGGCAAGAACTTTTCGCGTTTTGCCTAGTCCATCCAGTTGCAGGCGTGCGCGAATCTGATGCACACTCAAGGCTGCGAACTTTTGGGCGTCTTCCTGTGGCCGCTTAGATGAGATCTCAGGAACCACGCCGATGACGGTGGCGCGCATCGGGCCCGATGTTGCCTGATCCACGAACCGGATGCGGCGGTTGCCGGCACCGACGAGCGTCATGAATCCGATGGCACAGCCGATGCCCAGCATTGCACCCAGGGCCGTCAACTGAATCCGCTGACGTGCATTGACCGGCGGGCCGGGACGATCGCCGGAACTTATAACGGAGATGCGACCGCTGACGCTGGACTCGACATTCAACTGCTCGATGCGAGCCATCGTTTCTTCAAGCCGCTTTTCGGTGTCTGTCACCTCCTGACGCACCTGGCTGATCTGGAGATTCTGGCGGCCCAGTTCCAGGGCTTTTTCGCTGGCGTCGTCGTAACTGGTGCGATACTGATTGGCGCGTGCTTGAAGAATCTCGTGCTTGTTGATCGCTGCATCGAGAGGATCGGCCTGTTCCCGTCGAGTCACCGATTGATTGAACTCTTGCTGGTAGGCAGCGATTCGATCTTTCACGGTTGTCAGACGCGATCGTGCGCGGATCACCGTCGGATGAATTTCGGTTCGGTAGTAAAGGAGATCTATGATTTCCAATTCGATGGATTCCTTATCACTGATGAGCCGCTCCATCACGCGGTCCTCCATGCCAATAGAGTGCGCTGCCGGGGGCTTGTCCGGATCGAAGGAGGGTGTCTGCTTGACGATCAGCAACTGCTCGGTCGATTCGATCTCCGTGTTCTTGAGCGAGCTTCCGAGTTTCTCGGCCACTTCCATTCGTGAAGCGAAAAGGTTTTCGAGGGTGTCCGTCCCGTATATCTTGGCGATGTCGAATATCTGGTCGCGCATCGCTTTCACATCCGCAGCCAGAGCGATGCGGCGACTCTCAAGGACACTCAGTTGCATCTTGTGGCGCTTGATGTCTTCCTCACCAAAGATTTCCATGTAGCCATCAACGATGGCCTTCGCACCGGCCTGCGCGGTGGCAGGATCGGTGTCAGTGAAGCGAATGTTGATCATCTCCGCGCCGCGCTCGCGCTCGATTTCCATACTCTCGCGAAACTCCTGAACCGCATGTTCAGAGAGTCCGCGATTCCACTGTCGCCACTGCGGCTTTTGCATGGCTCGATCGACGACTCGTTCACTGGACATCATGGCCATCTGCGATCCGACGTACCCTTCGTACATGGGCAGGGCATCATTCTGCTCGCTGTGAAACAGAATCCGCGGCAGATTCGGCGCAACACGGATCAGCGCCACGCTCTCGTACTTGGGCCTCCACAGCGAATAGCCGGCAAATGCCAAGCTGCATCCTAAGATCGCCGCAAGGCAGAAGGTCAGGATGTACCTCCCGCGCAGGAGTCCGTGTAGCCGGGCTAACGGACGAGGCTCCTGGGCGAGTGCCAACGAATCGTCAGCATTGCTGTGCGGAATCGAGAGCGATGAACCGGAGTCATTGGACTTTATGAGTGATGAATCGTGATTCATTGTGTCTCTCCTGAGAGGATGATTTTCAAGACCTCTGCATTGGCGCCAACCAACTCTTCGAGAATGCGATCGCGCTGCTGCTCGGGCAGGCGGGCATCGATCACCACCTGCATCTGGGCTGCTCCGTAAAACCTGCGCTGGTAGTTCGATGCCAGTTGATAGACCTGGCTCATGTCAGACGTGGTCCGCCCATCGGGCAAGAGCATGAAGTTAGCCACATTCATCCGATTGGAGCCGCCGATGGTGCCGTACGAGAACTGATATTCAGTGCCTTGCACCGTGAGACCTTCGCAGTTCCATGTCTTGGCTGTCTGGTGACGAAGCTGCCAGCCGTGCGCCGGGTAACAGATGGGCGGATAGTGACCGGCCAGGTCGCGGGCATCGTTGCAGTGAACGATGAGCAGCGTGGCTGTTTCGCCGGTATCGACATTGCGATAGATGCGATGCAGCAAGGCGTTGGGCTTGAGAATGTCTAGTTCGAGCGAAAGAACTTCTTCATCAGTCCCGATCCAGGATCCCAGTTGCATTGGCAGGGTGTTGATGGCTTGCATGACGCGCTGGTGATAAGGGCGGGCGTCAGCGAGCGACGGTCGGTTGAGGGTTCCTAGGCCCATGATCCCAAGCATCGCCAATGAAACCGCCGCGACGTGATAGCCGCTTGTTTTATTTTTCATCTGGATTCTCTTGGGTTATTGGTAGGCGAGTGTGTAACGAGTGACGGGGACCAGTGCCCAGCGAAAGACGCGAAGCACGCCGAGCATGGCCAGGAAGGCGAGCGGAAGCATGAGCCAGCCGCTGACATCGTGAAAGAGCTTGGCGGCTGCGGGCGGAAACGAGCCATAGACCCAGACGGTGGGAACCATTCGCATCACGTTGGCCGCAATCGCAATGACCGGGCAAGCGAGAAGCACGAGGATGCGCACCGAATTGCGCAGCGGAAGTCCGAAGGTGAAAGCGAAGGACACCAGTGCAAGCGAGAAGACCATTCGCATGCCGTTGCACGCTTCAGCGATGGCCACTTCGACGCCGTTGATCGTCAGCACGTTGCCTGACCGTCCCACGTTGGCACCGCCGGCTTCAAAAATCCACTGTGTGACCGAAGCGGTGGTGGTTTGAAGTGGAATCGCAATACGTTGCCGGATCATGCCCGGCACCGGGATGAGGAATGCAAGGACCAGGAAAGCGGGAAGGAATTTGAAGATCGGATCGGTGCCCGCAGCTGTAATGAGACAACCCACCAGGACCAGCACCGCACCGCCATGCCAGAGGGTTTGAATGGCGTGGTTGAAGCCGATCATTGAGATCGCCCAGCCGATCGTGATCACGGCGGGGCCCCACCACGACGAGCGGCCATGGCAAAGTCGAAGGCGAGATCGGCGCACCCAGACGAGCCATGCCGCGACAAAGGGCACGAGCAGGATGTGGCTCGACTCTTCGTCGCGAAGGGCGATGCGCAGAATGTCATTCCACACGTCCATGTTCACCAGTAGTCCCATGGCTACCAGCAGGAGCGTGAGCAATTTGCGACTCAGAGTCCAGCCATTTCTTGAGTGAGTCATGGTGTGCTTCAACGGGATCGGGATCGGATCAGGCGATCGACAACAGTCTGGCCTCGCGATACCACCGCACCGGGGCAAACAATCGATCGGACAACAGTTGCGTCGCGTTCGACTCGAGCGCCGCCAAGGATGACAGAGTCGTGAAGCTGAGCCGTGGGATCGACCTGCGCTCCCGGCTCGACGGAACGAAATAGACATTGCCAGTCTTCGGCAAACGCGTCGAGCCGTCTCGCATGGCCGCCACTACGCAGGTGGTGCCAGCGGATTGCGCGAATGTAGTCCAGTAGTGTCGTCACCGGCATACCGGTGGGCTGTTTCTGCACCAGAAAACTGACCTTGTGTGACCGAGCGATGCGAGACAGGCACTGCTCTTTGAAGTCAACAAATCCGATGCGCTCAATGGAGCGAAGGCAGCCACATCGAATGAGCATGAGGCCCACAGACGTGCCATCGGCGTGAGCCATGAAACGGACATCGCCGTTCATTTCTCGCAACTGGTTGACCAGTGCGCCCAGCGGCTCGAGCAGAACCTGAGCGCCAGTGGCGACCAGAATCCACTGGTCATCTTCATAGTCCGCCGCCAGATCACGCAGCAGGCCACCCGTGCCACGGCAGTCATGCGGATCTCTTTCAATGCAGAAGGGAGTGCTGTCATTCGAGCTTGAAGAGTACGGTGCTGGCGACGACTGATCCACAATGATTCGGACAGGGCACGGGCCCAGCGGGTCTTGTGAAAACCATTCGCTACACCGTTGCTGCCAGTGCGTCAGGACCGTGCCTTTCTTATCAAGGGGAAGATCCAGACGCGATCGCCCGATGGCTGCGGTCAGCTCGTTACGCTCCGAGCCGGCGAGGAGGAGCATGGCGCTCACGCGAATCGGCGTGGGCATTTCGTTGCGTGTGTCGGAGCGCGACAAACCGGTCGCATCACGCCGAGGTGCGATGGACTGTACTTGGGGCACAGCTATCACTGCTGATGGAGACACGAAGAGCGTTGATTGAAGAGACAGATTCATAGGCGCACTCACCATTCGATTTTCGATCACGAAGAGGTTCTCGCACGGTTCTGTCTCTCCACCCATTCGACGGCCAACTGGCTCAGCTTGGTTGACGTATCGAGCTTTAGCTTGTCCTTGATGCGGGCGCGATAGACGTTGACCGTCTTGATGCTCAGGGTCAGGCGTTCTGCAATCTCGCGGGTGTTCCAGGATTGGCCGATGAGTTCGAACACCTCCAACTGTCGGTTGGTCAAACGTTCGACGGAGGACGATTCGTTATACGGTTGTCCCAGGACGACTTCTTTCATCAGGCGGCTGGCCAGTCGATCGCTCACGGCCACTTCGCCGGAGGCGGCCAGATGAATGGCTCGTATCAGTGTCTCGGGTGACTCTGTTTTCAAGACGTAACCTCGTGCACCTTGTCGCAAAGTGCGCGGGCCATAGATCATTTCATCCGCATGCGAAAAGACGACAACGCGCGGACGGTCGATCTCCACGACCTTTGCGATGAACTCGTACCAGGCAAAGCCGGGGATCAGCTCGGTGACCACGACGTCGGGTTTCGTTTGTTCGATGATCGCCGAAGCCTCATCCGAATTGGAGGCCTCCCCGGCCACGTGCAGTTTCGGATCCTCACTGATGAGCAGGGCAATGCCCCGTCGGAGGATAGGCTGGTCGTCAACAATGACAATCTCTATGGTGGCGGACTCGATGGGATGCCTCCTAAGCTCGAAGACAGGAATCAATTTGTTAGCGAAACTCGGCGGTCTGCGACCGCCGTTGCAAAGAGAGGACACGGCGCAAGCGATTCCACACGGCGCTAGTCATCAGTGTCAGCGCGAAGGGCAAGTCATCTCTGAAATAACGGCCGACCAGTCGCGATGGTTCTTGTACCAAACGATGCATCCACTCCAGCCCGACTTTCTGAACCCACCGAGGGGCGCGGCGAACACGCCCGCATAGAAAGCTGAAACTAATCCCAACACCAAGCCACCAGGCATGCGGAAGAGTTTCGCGGATCTGGGCAATCAGTTTCTCTGTCTTGGGCCCGCCGAGGGCGACATAGATAATGTCCGGTTGTGCTTCTGACAGCAGGCGTTTTATCAAAGCGCACTCTTGGGGGTCATTCTCAAATCCGTGAGGCGGGCAATGAATGCCGGCAATCGCCAGGCTCGGATGACGTGCCTTGAGAATCTCCGCAGAGGCCTGAGCAGTTCCAGGGTCACCGCCCAGCAGGAACACCGATCGTCCCACTTTGGCGGCGGCGTCGCTGAGGGTGCTGATCAAGTCGGACCCGGCGACGCGCTGGGGCAGCGGTGTCCCCTGAATACGGCTGGCCCAAACGACGGGCATGCCATCGGCAACAACGAGCGTCGCATCGGCACACAACTTCGCATACTCGGCCGATCGGACAAGCCTGCGCAGATAGTCCAAGTTGACAGTCAGCGCCCAGCCGCCGCGTCCCATGTCAATTTCCGACAGAATCCATGCGATGCATTGGGCTTCCGTTATGGAGTGAAATGCTACGCCGCGCAGCTCAATGGTGGGCAACGTTTTGCTTAGCATCTCTGGCATCACATTTGGATTGGACATCACAGATGGAGGAGCAAGGAAAGGCATCATCAACGACCTGTTCTTTTTGTTGGAGCGATCGACAGCCGCGAAAGCGGTGGCCAGTCGCTACGAGTTGAACTGCAGAAATGAACTCAACGAAGGCGAGCCAAAGCGATGCAATCAGCGGAATCAAGCCGGAACCATTGATGAGTCAGGCGGCTGCCAATGTTGCTGATAAGTTTGTTCAAACATTTCCGTTGCTCGTCGTTTGCCGCGGGTGAGGCAAGCCCATTGGTACTGCCTTAGAAATCGGCGGAATGCCGCATCGCCGTATCGCGGCTTTCGTTGCAAGGCGGCTACGAGATACCCGAGCCCCATGCAAAAGCCACCGGCGATAATCGGTGGATGCAGCATCCGGGACATCATGTTGGCAGCCATGTAGATCGGGCTTGTGCCCATGAAATACTGTCCGCGTCCATGGCGCATCCTGCCTTGGAAGATGCTGCCCTGGCTGGATCCCATCGGACGCAGGTGAATGAATCGCAGGTTGGCCTCATCCCAGCTTCGGGCCTTCCATCCGAGCATGCGGCAACGGTGACAGTCGATCCCATCCCACATCACTTCACGTGCGAGACCGCCGATCTGTTCAAAACATTCACGGCGGTAAAACTTGGATGCTCCGATGGACGTTTCATCGCCACATCGCTCGCTGATAAGCTCGCCGGTGCGCGGATGATGAAAGTATGGCTTGCCGCTGCAGGTGCCCAGTCGCGGGTCGTCGGTCATGCGCTGGACCAGTATTTCGAAGTAGCTGGCGGGCAGATCCAGATCCATGTCAAGCTTGCAGATATACCCGAACTGTTTGGGGTCGATGGTGGCGTACCCGCGATAGAAGGCTTCAATCACCCCCGGGCCGACACTGCGGCGGCCGCGATCATCGCAGCGTATGACGCG
This sequence comes from uncultured Phycisphaeraceae bacterium, assembly GCA_964650055.1. GTDB lineage: Bacteria > Planctomycetota > Phycisphaerae > Phycisphaerales > Phycisphaeraceae > JTS-RE9. The sequence goes on from CAZYQL010000021.1 coordinate 16,480, forward strand.
GATGAAATCATGCTCGGCAGCGTAGCGCGCCAGAAGCTCTGGCGTTTCGTCCTTCGATCCGTCATCGACAATCACCCACAGGGCAGGCTTTAGCGTCTGTTGCGTCACGCTGATGAGCGTTCGCTCCATGAATTGCGCTTCGTCACGGCATGGACTGATCAGGCAGTAGCTGTTGTTGGACATCGCGGGTCTCGTCGAGTGTTTGATGGACCTGAACGGAACAAGCATTCACGGCTGCATTCGTGTCGTATCGCAGTGCCGCTTCCAGGCGGTCGAGGTTTCGTTCGAGCGAAAATTCTCGTTCGATGGTTTGACGGGCAGCTTCGCCGTACTTGCGACATCTGGCCGGATCTTGCAGCAGTCCTTGAAGAGCATCCGTCAGCGCGGTCACATCATCAGGAGGTACAAGCACGCCATTAACGTCATGTTCTATGAGTTCGCGTATCGTCGGAAGATCGCCACTGACAACGGCTGCGCCGCAGGCCATGGCCTCCATCAGTGCGACGGGAATACCATCGCGATCATTCAGATTGTCGATGCGGCAAGGCAGGGCAAAGAGGCCATGTGTACTCATCAACTGGCGGACCGTTTCGTTCGATTGGGCGCCCAGCAGTCGAACACTTTCCTGAACTTTCAATTCACGGGTGAGCTGAGTTAGTGCTTGTCGCTCAGGCCCATCGCCAACGATCGTGCATGCAACATCGAGTCCCCTTTGACGCAGCGCTGCGATGCTGCGGACCAGTACATCCAAGCCTTTTTTTGGCACCAGTCGAGCGACTGAAAGAATGGACAGTGTTGGTTGCGTTCCCTTTGTCCAACGCGTGACATCGACCGCGCACCGCACCAGAGGCAACTGTTCATCGGGCACTGCAACGACACTTTGATAAAAGCGCCGATGCCAGTGACTGATGCACATGACTTGACTGGCACGCCGCAGTTTGGCTTTCAACATGCAGCGATCGCGGAACAGGTCGGCAGCATGCCCGGTGAAACTCCAGGGGATGCCCAGAGCCATTGCCGAGTACATGGCAATTGTGGTGGGCACATGTGCCATGTGGGCGTGTACATGCTGCACTCGCTTCTTGCGGACCCGCCATGCCAGCGCCATACCTGCCAGACACTGCCAGGCAACCTTGGGTCGCTTGCGGAGCGGGACATCCGGCTGAGTAGTGGCGTCGAACAGGCCGCAGAACAAGGCACGCCATCCGCGAACATGCAGCAGCGAGCAGGCTGCATCTCTGATCATTCGGATCCGCCCCGGGGGATAGATCTCCAGAACTTCGCTTCGCAGTGCATCGACATCATCATCACCAAAGGAATTGCCAGGAGCATGGACTGACGCAATGGAAACGTCCAAGCCGCGCTGACGCAGACCGAGCACTTCGCGATAAACAAACGTTTCCGACTGCGCGGGAAGTGCAGCCCCAAGGTAAAGGACGCGGAATGGATTCAATGACGGCATCATGGCTAGTTGAGTGCGGCAGGCGATTGATCAGGCTGCTTGTATTCAATAATTTTTGCGTGACGTCGCAGCAGCTTGCTGAAAGCGAATCGCAGCATTCCGCACAACTCGGCAAACTTGCCCATGGCCACGAAGCATGCATAGAGCAGTGAATCGCTGCTCGTTCGTTTTCGACGGCGCTGGCTCATGTAGATACGCAGGACCAGCAGCGCGTAAGCGAGGAAGAATAGGCCGAGGCTGATGCCCCGTGTGGCCCAGCTCAAGAGGAGAGCGGTCAGTGGAAGAAGCATCGCCCAGAAGAGTACCGATGCGACTCGCCTTCGAATGTGCGGTTGGGATCTGCCGTGAAGCCATGCTGCCTCAGCCGCGGCATGACCTGCGCGCACACTGCGTTGCCACCATTGGCGAAAGCGGTACATCGCCGCATCATGCAAGACCATATCCGTACCCAGCCGAAGGACACGCCATTGGCGTTCGCGGAGTCGAACGCAAAGTTCCGGTTCCTCGCCGGCAATAAGCGTCTGCCGGTAGCCGCCGACTTCCAGGAACGCCGCCACACGCATCATTGCATTGCCGCCACACGCCCGTACTTCGCCTGTGGGCGCATCCCATTCCAGATCACATAGCCGGTTGTAAATCGATGCATTTCGGAATCGTTCGCAGCATCGGCCACATATGACCGCCACGTCATTCTCTTTGGAGAACACCTCAATGGCCTGATCCAGCCAGCCCGCAATGACCTCGCAGTCCCCATCGACAAACTGAACAAGTTTGACCGGTGCCAACTCAAGCAACCGACGAAGACCAGCATTGCGCGCTTTGGCGGCGGTGAACGGCTCCGTGGGATCCAACTCCACAACGACCGCGCCTTGTTTGCGAGCACGCATCACGCTCTGGTCGGTTGAACCCGAGTCCACATAAACGATCGGGACATTCGCCGATTCCAGCGATAGGAGGCAACGCTTCAGGCGTTCTCCTTCATTGCGCCCGATCACCACGATCCCCATGTCAGTCGTTGTCATTTCAAATTTCCGTACTGTGCGCGTGGTGTGCAATGTGATCACGGCCAGGGCATCAGATCACGTGGTCATCTCATTTGCCCAGATTCGGCAAAGAGCGAATTGAGTGCGGCGAAACTACAATCGACCGGCAAGGAGTGAGAATATGCTTGCGGAGTGTCTCGAACTTTCATGCTTGCCGATTATCCGTCTGATCAGTGTGGTGCCTCCGTAATTCGCAAGGTCAATCCCCCGCAGAATCCATGTGGCGACGCGACCGTGGATTTTGCGGTAAATGAGATATCGCCCACGCCAGGAGTGCCGCAGAAGCTCAAGGTTCTGCTGCCTGATCTGGGACGATCCACCGCCAAAGTGAGTGGTCGCGACGGCAGGGTCGTAATGAATTCGGTAGCCCGCGCGATGAATGCGATGGCACAGTTCATAGTCTTCTCCATAAAAGAAGAAGTCCTCGTCAAGCCCGCCCAGTTGCTTAAGAACATCGGCGCGGCAAAACATAAACGCACCGCAGATCCAGTCCACATCTCGTCGCGTTGTCCGACGATCCCACTTGTCCTCCGGATTGGCCCAACCGAAAAGGCTTGGGATTCGCCAGGGCAACCCCAGTGCGCACACGTATTGCCGTACTGGAGGCGAGAAACGTCGGGCCGTCACCTGAGGCGTTCCTTCCCGATTAAGCAGCAGGCAGCTCATCGTGCCAATCGTTTGGTCGGAGCGCATCACCTGCATGCAGTGCTCGAGGCAGCGTTCATGCACGAGAGTGTCGCTGTTGAGTAGCAGGACGAACTCGGAGTGGCCGATTTCGTTTAAGCCGCGGTTGTTGCCAGCAGAGAACCCCACATTCGCGGGCAGGGTGATAATTCGAAGCCAGTGCCAGTTCCTGGCTGCTGATTCGTCTCGCAGGTGTTCTGCCGAACCATCGTTGGACGCATTGTCAACGACGATCACCCGTGCATCGGGAATCTGCTCGATCTGCGGAGCCAGCGACTCAAGGCAGTTCAAGGTCATCAGCGCTGTGCGATAGTTCAAAATGACAACGGCCAGCGACATGTTAATGACTCCCGAGGTGCCTTTGGCCCTGGATGATCGGTGTCGAGCGAACAGGGCGGTGGACGGTTGAACGTGTCGAAAGGATGCCAGTCAAGCCGCCAGCGATGAGCCAGTACACGGGGCTGACCATGGCATTGAGCACGTTGTCAGCCATATGCATGATCAGCACAAGGGCCAGCGCCGTTGCCGGATCAAACGCTGCGAGGACAGGTGCATTTCTATTTTTTTGTCTCAGGTGAACTAGCGCTAGCACCGGGACAAAGAAGACGAGTACCAAGGCACCCAGACCGACAAGTCCTCGAGTCGCCAGAGTGATGATCCACAAAGCATCGGGAATCACCTTCACGTCGAAATCATCCGTGTCCGTGCGATTGCCTTGGCGGTCTTGAATCAGGCTCGCCCATCGGCTCACGCCCCAGAGCGGATGCTTCATGGCGAGCGGGATGAGGACATCTTCACTGGCGATGCGCGTTTCCAGTGATCCGATTCGCTTGCCAGCAACGGGCTCAGCCATTTCGATCAGCGTGCTGCTTTGGATGTATCCGGTGATACGCCCCACCATGTAAGCGGGCGGCAGGAGCGCCAAAAGCACGAGCGGTACAGTCAATCGAGTTCCGCGCACCAAACCCATCATGGCTAAGGCCACGGCAAGCAGCGCGATGGCGAATGCAGACTTGCAGAGAATCGCGGTGATCAGGAGGACCAGGACAGCAAGTCCGATGGGCAATCCCATCACCGACTTGCATTGACGCGTCATCCAGAGCCATACGCCCACCGCCGCTGCCGCCGACATAAAGAGACCCACCGCAAGACCATGCTGCATGAACACCATCGGTCGCCAGCCACCCATGCGGCGGGTCTGCGCGAACTCGTGCTGAGTGAATCCATAGACAAAGTGATGCAGTTGAGGACTGAGCCGCATCTCGAATAAGCAGAAGGGTACATAGATGAGACCGGCAATGAAGAATGCCATCGCCAGGCTTCGCCGACCTTCTGCATCAGAAAAGTATGCGCGGCCGAGTATATAGGCGATGCCGCAGGTGATTAGTACGTTGACAACAGTGGCCACGCCGTCGTACGAGCCGTAACCCGCATTGATGGATGAAACCATCGGCGAGGCAATCACGACAAACAGAGGCAGGTCCCACAGGCTCCACCGGATTCGTCGCAGTCGATCGGCGTCGAAAAGCAGTACCCCTAACATGGCAGCCACCGGACCGGCTGAGATCTTTCCATAATCCGGGAAGCCGGGGATGCTTATGCCAGCCATCGGCAGGAACATCCATGCGCCAAAGAGCGAAATCAGCACAGCCGTGCGAGGCCGATAGAAGCAGAACACCGCCAAAATGAACGGTATCCAGCCAATGAGCGCAATGGGTGCAAGTATTGACATGGGACTGCGTTATCCGGAGCACAATGATTGGCCAGCGCGGACTGGAAATCGGTGAAGTAGCAACTGTGTCAGCAGATTCGCAACAGGTAACCGAATCGCTATTCAAAACCCATGAAGTGCCCAGCCCGTTCCAATCACCACCGCTGAAAGACTCAGTACCGCCAGATCCAGTTTTGCATTGATCACGCCGTAGCGATGGACAATGCCAAGCAGGATCAAGTGCTGAATCAGTTCGCCCACAGCAGCGCCGATGAGCACACCTACCACGCCTCCCAGGTATCCGCCCACGCTCATTGCGAAGAGCAACATCGTCGAACCGGCTGCTGTGGATAAAAGGTGACGCTTGGCGTGACCGTGGGCCAAGAGCAACGGGCGAACAGTTGCGGTGACGACGGTAATGGTGGCGCCGACGGCCAGCAGTTGCAGCATCCAGCCTGCCTCTTCATATCGAACGTCATAAAACATCCTGACGATCTGTCGTCCAAACACAGCGACGGTCCACATCAGCGGCATCGCGATTGCCAGAAGTCCCATCCTTATTCGTCCAATATTCAGTCGCATGCCTTGGGGATCATTCCGCCTGACCAACTGCGAATACAATGGGAAAAGTACGCTCGCGTTGAGGCGGTCCATCGCGGTGACAATGACCAGCGACAGCACCAGGGCAATCGAGTAAATACCGAACTGGTCGGTCGGCAAAATGGTTCCCAGGATCAAACGCTGGGCATTGACTGCGATGAACGTGAAAATCGTACTGATAAATATGAATCGCCCGAATCGGATGAGACTCGTCAATACCTCGCGATTCCAGCAGAATCGATTTCTCGATCCGGGCAGCATGAGATGACTGGCGATCGCCGACAGCACTGAACTGAGAACCAAACCGCCCACCAGCGCCCAGACTGACGGGTACAGCCAGGCCCAAACGACCATGATGATGACATGCACGGTCAACTGGCCAAGCTGGAAAGCTGCCTCGTAACCCAGCGTCATGTGTCGTCGGAAGCCGATCAGCTTCGTGGCGTTGAACCCGATGGCAATAAGTGACAGGCCAGCTATCGGAAGGATCTGCACAAGCATCGGATCCGCAAGGGCACTGTCCTGCGAGAGCCAGCCGTTGGCGCTTGCCAGATGCAGGAACCTGGCCATTGCGCATCCCACCAGCCAAAGCACAACACCGCGGATTGCTTGCAAGGTCCATGCGGTGTCGTTGAACTGGCGATCATCGCCGCGTGGATCTTGAATGAGCGATTGCTGGATTCCAAAGTCAGAAAACAGATTCAGCGATTGCAGGACCAGCATCGCCCCGGCCATCACGCCGAACGCTTCGGGGAACAGGAGGCGGGTCAAAACCAGATTGGATGCCAGTCGAATCGCCTGGCTGCCGTACGTGGCAATGAGCGTCCATGTTGTCGCTCGCACCGTTCGTTTTTTCAGGGAACTATGCACAACATCTGGCGAGGGCACAGACTCAATCAGGGGTTCATTATTCGAATTGGCCGCTCGGGTCATGGTGTTTCAGTGATCAAGTGCGCAGACGAGCGTGGCTCATACTTCCAATTGATAGATTCAGTAGGCACGTCCATCTTCACTAGTACACTTCCTGCGTGCTCTCGTACGTATGTAGGTGAGAAGCAAATTATGGATGGGCTCCGCCCCGTTCGTCCCAACGCGGTTCGTTGGCACAATGAGTCCGTTGTATGTAGATGACAAAACACTGGCGGGCTGAAGAGTTTCAATTAAGGAAACTATTCAATGGGCTCGAGCAGCGATCCGTCAATTTCAAGCGAGGTTGACTGTCCTAAAGCTTCCACCTGAAGAATCAAGCGATCGTCCTTGCTAAGACTCTCGATGAGACCACGCATGCCACGGAAGGGGCCTGAAGACACTTCAACGCGGATCCCTACCTTAAGGAAAGGATGCGGCGTCATAATTCCATCGTTTAGTAATACACGGTGTATATCGTGGATTTCTGCGTTGAGACGATCTTGATCAAATACGCGCACGACGTGGGCAACTCGTTTGGTTCGGTCGGCACGATAAACCTGGTCAAGGTCACCGCGAATAAATATATAGCTGGGAAATAGAGGCGCCATCACGTGTTTTCGTTGTTGGCCGTGATCTCGGACGATCCGGCGAAGAGGCAGGAAGTAGGGGACGTCCATGGCCTGCATGGCAGAGGCCAGTGCTACTTCCTGATTCGACATGGTGTGAATAATGAACCACTGGGCATCGATGCAATCGAAAACCTTCTCGTGAATCATCATTCTGGATTGCTGTTTCTCTTGCACCGGCATACAAAACTCCCTTGGCGGCTGGAGACGCGGAGCACATCGCTACGTCCCATCCACAGGGAACATAACGGCCACCATGCAGGGGGGACAATGCGACCTGTGCCCAATGAGACATAGGCAAAACGCTCATGATTGATGCAGGCGGCAGCGGCAAGTGAACGAACTACTGCGGAGAGAAGGGCAGTGGGGGCGGGCTAGAGACATCGTGAAAATAAATAGGGGCAGAAAAATGCGGGGAGTATTGTCAGATTTCACGAGAAGGGAAGGCCGCAATGTAGCAAAAGGTATATGAATATTTGTATTAGTAGGCAAATATCTACAACCAAATAAGGCGATTGCCGGATAGACATAAGCATTGGGCTGATGCGATAATGAGGAAATTACGGTGCCCACGGATGAGCATCGTGTTGAGCCATGCTTTGGCGATAACCTGAACCATCGCATGGCAACCTCTGATACAGGAGCATTATAGTGCTGGAAACAACCATAGCAGAAGCCGAAGAAGGCGTCGATACAGTGCAAGGGGCTTTACTTGATCGACTCGATGCGAAGTTGGCAGCGGTGATGGAGTCAGTTCGGAAAAGTGAATCTTTCAGCGTGCTGTCTTCTCCCCAGACGCCGCAGCAGCTCGTGGTATCAATTCTTAGAAACGTCCTTCTCGACGTCTATTCATACGGCAAATCTATCGTGGAAGCGACGTTCGTCGCGATCGGCCGTATGCCCTTGGAGGGTGCGGGGCTGATGCGCTCTGCTACGACCCATATCCTGGATGAAGTGAGCCACCCGAATCTGGCACTTCGTGATTTTGCAAAGCTGGGCGGCGACGAAGCATGGGCTCGCAAGCGTCGCATGTCACCTCCGGCCTTTGCCATGGCAGCGACTTGCAGGGTGCTTAGCGAGCGTGAGGATCCGTTTTCCTATCTCGGCTTCATGTACCTGTTCGAGTCGCTCACGCCGGTGGTCGCCCAAGAGGCACAAAAGTTCATGGCAGCCAGGCAAATGTCCGGCACCGGGATCAAGTTCATCGATCTACACGCGGTCGAGGATATTAAGCATATCGAATGGATGCGTGATCTGATCAATCGTGTAGTCGAACGGTATCCAACTTCGGAGGAGGCAATTGAATACGGGTTCGACTGTTTTCGTGCCGTGTATCCGCTGCCGGTGTGGGAGCGGGCGTGGCAGGATGCGCAATCGGGTACGAAGCACTGAATGCTGGCAGCGTCGACGGATCGACTCTGTTCGTATCAACATCACGGAGGATCTTTCATGTTGCGATTCCTGTCCAGACTGGCACAGTTTCAAATTGAAGTGATTGCACCAGAGGAGCATTCGCGGATTCCAGCTCTTTCGAACGTGATCGACGACCACCATTTGCACCGCCAGCGACTGAGCGAACTACAGCAGTTTCGGGGCTCGGTGTACGTCAACGAAGGGTATTTCCCCAGGCAGGCTCTCGATGAACAGGGCCGGCACCTGAGCCAGGCGGACCTGCGCCGCTGGCACCTGCTCATCACGGATCGTGACCACGCTATTAAGGCCTGTGTCAGCATGTGCGTTTACGACGCCATGCCGACGATTGATCGACTGGCCCTGCATGAAGTTCTTGTGCGATCAACCGGTTCGCAACTTCCCGTTTATGAAACTGCTGTCCGTGGTCTGATGGACCAATCAGTGCGTGCGGGGTTGCGTTTTGGTGAGGTGGGAGGATGGGCGGTGAGTCCCGATGTTCGCAATGGTGCGGTCACCGTGGCGACAATCCTTGCCGCTTGGTCTCTGCCTCGGCTTTTTGGCGCGGGCGATTCGATGTGGGTTGCAACCGTGGGAAAAGGAAAGCGCGCTGAGAAGATTCTTTCCCGTATGGGCGGCTTCCAACTGGCGGATGCAAAGCGGCAGTTGCCCAGCTTTTTTGACGCGGGCTACAACAGTGGCATCGATATTCTCGGATTTGATTCGCGCCATCCTTGCCCTGATGCAGTTGATGCCATTAATGAGTTGTGCCACCGACTGACAAGTTGCCGGTACTTTGCTCCACGGCACGCCTGCTAGGAATTGACCACAGGAATGAAATCCGCAATGCAGCGGGCAGCCTCCTGAGGCGTTGCATCAGTAATGCACTTGACAACCAAAGGAGGTGCTCGACGGTATTCTCTAATGACAAGCATCGATTGCCCTGCGGCAAAGATTCAACAGAGCGCGCGCGCACTGGCTACATCAGACTCCATCAATTGTCGAAGCTTGCCCAGTGCCCGCCGTTCCACCTGGCGGATTCGCTCCTTCGTAACGCCGATCGTCTGAGCGATCTCCACTCGCGACATCGGCTCGCTGCCTGGCACACGCCTGGTGGTAGGACAACCGGGGAATCGCCGACCAAGAACGTTCAGTTCCATGTCCGTCAGACACGCTTCATTGGCTTGTATGAGTGCGCGCAGGCGCTCAATCTGGAAGGCCGAGTCCTCGTCGCCATGAAAATCAGTTTCGATGGCTGGGACCAACGTCTCGTGCGTGATCTGCGGACGCCGTTGCTGATAACGCCTCCAACTACTCAGTGCATGGGCCACCGATCGTTCAACGGCGCGGCATGCATACGTAGAGAATCGGAACCCGCGCTCGGCATCAAACTTCTTGACCGCGCACAGTAGTGCCATGTGACCGGCTGAGATGAGTTCGTCGCGGTCGGCTGTGTGAAAGGTCATCGATTGAATCTTCATGGGGACGAGACCCAGGTTGCATTCCACCAGTCGATCCCGGCGAATCTGCGCGCCAGTGCGCCAACGCATCGCTTCCATGAGCGTCTTCTCTGAGAAATCACCCCGTTCTTTCAGTTTAGAAGCGCGGAACCGGCAGTAGTTGTACTGGAGGAACAGGCTGCGTTCCTCGTCTCGCTTGAGCAGGTGGCGACGGGGAACAGGCTCAAGTGATTCGACATCCTCGTCGCCCATGATCTGCTCATAGGCGTCGTCCTCCAGAAAGAGAGCGCTGGGCATGTATGACCCGGTCTCTTCATCTTGCATCCAGCGGCGGGCTTCGCGAAGGAGGCCTGATGTAGGAGCATTGTGCAGGCCTGCGCCGTCCCATGATTCTATTGATTGAAGTTTCATTGATTGTCCTTTGATTGTGAAAGTCTGCCTTCTCGAACGATGGGTCAATTGGAACAGAATCGCCGGCCTGCCACTATCGTCGCGTGGCGGATTGCCTACTAAGCATTTGGCGGGGATTGTCAATAGACAGGGACTGAGGGCGCTACAGGAACAACCGACAATGCGATCGTCATTAACACGCGCCCCCGTGTGCCTTGTGGCCGTCTATGCGATAACGCGGTGCGGGCGAAGTCAAAGTGTGGCCTTGATGAATCGTGCAATTGGTTTCGCTGGCGTAGGCAGATATACTTCGTGAGTTCAAAGGACCTGTTCATTCTCTCAAGGAGGACTGCATTGGGTATTAAAGCGACCGCCAGAACGCATTCGCAGCCAGCAAATAGCGAGATTCGGCTGCTGCTGGTGGATGATCACCCGATCGTTCGCTTCGGTATGAAGCAGCTCATCGAGGCTGAGCCTGATCTTCGCGTTTGCGGTGAAGCGGATAACACCAGCGAAGCGATCAAGCTGATCGATACACTCAAGCCGCATTTGGCGTTGATCGATTTGTCATTGCATGAGGAGAGCGGCATCGAACTGATTAAACAGATCAAGGCCAGGGGTGATGACATCAAAATGCTTGTTCTGTCCATGCACGACGAATCGATCTATGCCGAGCGCGTGGTCAGGGCCGGTGCCATGGGGTACGTGAACAAGAATGAGGCTGCCACAGAGCTGGTGACGGCCATTCGACAGGTGTTGGCAAATCACATTCATCTGAGTCCAGCGATGACCGGGCGCATGCTTGGGCGCGCGATGGGTAAGCCATCGGAGGCGCTGCTCGCTTCGCCGCTAGACGCCATGTCTGATCGGGAACTGGAGATTTTTCAGCTGATGGGACGCGGGCTGACTGCGCGGCAGATTGCCGACAGCTTGTACTTGAGCATCAAGACGATCGATACCTATCGACGTCACATCAAAGACAAGCTCAAGATTCAGAGCAACAGCGAGTTGACTGTGTTTGCCGCCAACTGGGCTCGCGATCATTCATGAATGAATGTCAGTTTGAAGCTGTCATGTCTTTGACGAAGACAAGCCAATCCTTCTCCAACTTGTCAAGGTCCCCGAACACACCCACGAAATCGCTCATGAGCGCGTCGTCCGAACGCCGGCCGGGATTCTGGTTGGCCATGAGCGTCAGATAGGTCATGAGCTCAGTCCGACGATGGATGTGGAGGAAACGGAAAAAGGCCCACGACTGCGCGTAGATGGCGTTGATCTGCTTTGGATTATTCAGCGGCAACCGCGTGAAGTTGACCCACTGCTTGAGCGGCAGGAGCTGGTTGTTTTCGATGGACCGCACCAGGTGGCGCAGACGAAGCGGATTGCTCGCTTGCGTTCCAAGTCGTCCGTTTGCATCCAATTCAAAATTGGTTGCGAGACCTTCCGATGCCCAGATCGGGTACATCACACCTCGAGCCTGCAGGCCGCTGTTGAATGCCAATTGATGCCCGGCTTCATGGGTGATTTGTGCACAGAGCTGCGCATCTGTTTTAAGCGCGACGGCCAGCCATTGTGAACTTTGGGGCTCAGCCAGGGAAGCCTCCGTTGCAGGATCCGAAGGCGACGACGAGGCTGTCGTCTTGGCGGCAACGCAGATCGCCACTCGATTCGTGAACGGCGAATAATAGGCCTGGGTCCAGGACATGCTCCGATTGTCAGCCCACTGCGCGTACTGCTCGTAGGTTTCACGACTGTTGAGAAAAACCCAGACGAGCGGATCGGTACTTTTATCACTCAACGTCGCAGACGCAGGGAACATCTCGTGAAACGAGCGATGGGTGTTCTCGAGCAGATGTGCGATTTCGCTTAGCTGATTAATCTCCGAGTCAACCAGAAGAACGAAGTGCTTGGATTGCCAGGCTACCAACGCAGTCCCGGTCGCCTGATGGATCGGGATAATCCGATGATCGTCGGTTCTTTGGAGGAGAGCCGGTGCAGA
>CAZYQL010000021.1:28873-32363 GCA_964650055.1 uncultured Phycisphaeraceae bacterium
CGTCGGCAGTTGGGTCGGCAGCACAGAACTGGGCAGGGCAGCAGTGGCGATTTCGACGGGAACAGGCTCCACTGCAACTTTACTACGCGTTGCGGTCTCAACGACTGGCGTAGAAGCCGTGCAGCCAGACAGAATCACTACCAACACCAGAATAGATGTTGTCTGTGTACTTAGGAAGCCATGCCGCTCATTCATAAGCATTTTCCTCGTCGCTGTATAAGATTCTACCCACTATACATAGTTATCCACGGGTTGTTTACCTTTTTGGGGCATTATTTTTTATCGACACAAAGCCTGCTTCTCATTGGAGATATCAGAAGTATTTGGGAAAACCACAAGAACTTGTGCACACATGCAGCGGAAAACAAGCGTTACCTGTGATGGTGTTGACTCGTTGATGACATGCCCAGTCCCGGGATGCACAGCGCTATATACAAAATACGAAACTATTTGCTTATGTGTACATAAGCAAAAGACTGAGTCATTAGGGCATCAAGAATCGAGATATGAGGAGGGAAGCTTCGCGCAAGCGATAGTCGCACGGCGCGGGGCCGTTCGATGAATGGCGATATGGAAGTGTTTGGGTCTCGTCAGACCGTGGTCGGCTGTTGACTTATCCAGGCGGCTGCACGGACGATGAGCTGGCTGCTGGTGGACAGCGACAGCTTGGCCATGATGTGTTGCCTGTAGGTATGAACTGTCTTGGGGCTTACGGTGAGCTGGGTTGCAATTTGGTCCGTGGTGAGGCCTTGCCCGATTAAGCCGAACACCTGCGTCTCGCGCTCCGACAACTTCAAGATGGGATCGGTGATTGAAGAGCGTTTGGTCGCGGCGCGGGTCAGGAGAAGATCCCTCATCGCGGCGGGCAGGTACATGCCGCCGCGGAGGACTTCGCGGATGGCATCGAGAAGCTGCTCGGTGGTGCGTTCTTTCTCCACGTAGCCAGTCGCACCGCATTCCAGTACCTGCTCGCCGTAAAGTGAATGATCCATCATGGATACAACGAGTACCTTTGGTCCGCCCGAATCGCGAGTCAGTTGCGAGATGAGATTAATCCCGGAGACGTCGCCGGGCAGGGCGAGATCGACGGTGACCAGGTCTGGCGCGAGGCTCTCAATCAGTGTTAGCGCGGTGGCGCCATCTTGCGCCTCGCCGCACACTTCCATGTCGTCCGCCTGAGCGATCAGCCGGGTCAGTCCATGGCGAACGATGGGATGGTCATCGACGACCAGAATCTTAGCCATCGCTTTGAGAGAATTTTCACGCTTGCGGGCCTGTGTTGCGGTATTCATGTCATTCCACCTCGCTAGGATTGAAACAATCCTGATTGCTGATCGATGTCGCATTTGCAGTGAACTGATCTCCCGCCAACGAGCGGGCAGCGCTGGGTGCCACATCATATCGCCCCGCGCTGCGAGGACTCTAAGACTATTTCAAAAGACTCTTTTCAACTTTTCCTTCTCCACCGACCCATTCTACCGGTAACAGGATAGTGGATTTTATTTCTCCGTGTACGAGCAATTTGCCCTAATCGCTGTACGTATTGAACTTTAATTCTTATAGGCTTTTTGCTTACACGATCAGACTAAACCTAGATTGGCGGTGTTCGACGGGCCTTTCTACTTGCTCGCCATGTTATGCGGGCAAGGCAACTTTCGTTGGCCAAAAGTTCCCGAACCGAAGTTGATGTGGTAATTCTGACTTGAATGAAAAGAGAAGCTAAGCGATTCGCGCGTGTGCCAGTAAGCCTAATGCTAATGGATGTAATTGTGCATTTGTGACAATAACAGAACGATCAGCCTAGCGGGTTGCCGGATCGTTTCTCTTTCCAAGAATTGTGTTTGGGCTCGCAGCGGCGAGAGAGGAGGAGGATTCGGTGTCGCTGCGAAAATCGGCTGGAATCAGCCAAATGTTGAAAGTGGGGAGCCACTGAATAGCCTGAAGCATAGGTTTTATAAGGAAAGCAGGAGAAAAGGAAACAAGGAAAAGAAGTCTGTTTATCACTGTTTTTCCTACCTCCCTTTTTTCCTGCTTTCCTTATAAAAATTCTTTATTGAGGCTTTTCAGAAGTCCCGATGCAAGCGTTCAATTGGCGGTCATCGGTGCGGGCGCGTTGTGATGGATCGTTCTTTCCATCAATAAAAATGCCTTGAACGGAGGGGCCGGGCCGCCGGGGTATTACACCCGGCGGCGCTCGGACCCGCCCTTCAAGGCAGATCGGACTTCATTTGTGGATATCAAGCTTAGACAACAGGTAGCACTGTGTCGGTGATGTCCAACGATGCGCTGCTTGCAACGGGATCGATGTTGTAGGTCTTGCTTTTTGAGATTGTGACGATGACGGTCTCGGTGATTTCAACCCGCTTGTCGTCGAAGGCATTGACATTGAGATCGATAAAGCTCTGTCCATCGGGGATGACGATGCTCAGGGAGGTGAGATCGACGCCGTTGACACTGAATCGGTAATCGGAACCGAACCTCGCCTTGCCGGCCCGTTTCAGTTTCACGGTCAGGTCGCCGTTGATGGTGTCGCGACTGATGCGGAAGGTGCCGGGGGTGCCATCTTCACTGGCGTCACCGAGGCTGGTGATCTGCACCAGCGGTTCATTGTCAGTGAGGTCCAATGAAGCGCTGCTGGCGGCGGGATCGACGCTGTAGGTGTTGCTCTTTGAGACTGCGAAGATCACAGTCTCGGTGATCTCGGCCAGCGCGTCGTCAATGGGGTCAACCTTGAGGTCGATGAAGCTCTGTCCATCTGGAATGACGATGTTCAGGGAGGAAAGATTGACGCCGTTGACACTGAGTTGGTAATCAGAGCCGAACTTGGCGGTGCCGCTACGTTTGAGTTTCACGATCATGTCGCCGTTGGTGTTGTCGCGACTGATGCGGAAGGTGCCGGAGGTGCCATCTTCACTGGCATCGCCGAGGCTGGTGATCTGCACTAGCGGTTCATTGTCAGTGAGGTCCAATGAAGCGCTGCTGGCGGCAGGATCGATGCTGTAGGCTGAATTTGATGACAGGGTGATGATCACGGTCTCGGTGATTTCGACTCGCGTGTCATCGATGGGATCAACCTTGAGATCGATGAAGCTCTGTCCATCTGGAATGACGATGTCCAGGGAGGTGAGATCGACGCCGTTGACACTCAGCCGGTAATCGGAACCGAACGTGGCCTTGCCGCCCCGTTTCAGTTTTACGGTCAGGTCGCCGTTGGTGTTGTCGCGACTGATGCGGAAGATGCCGGAGGTGCCGTCTTCACTGGCGTTGGCGATGCTGGTGATCTGTACCTGCGGTTCATTGTCGGTGATGTCCAACGATGCGCTGCTGGCGGCGGGATCGACGCTGAAGGCGGCGCTTGATGCGACGGTGATGACCACAGTCTCGGTGATTTCGGCCAGTGTGTCATCGATGGGATCGACCTTGAGGTCGATGAAACTCTGTCCATCTGGAATGACGATGTCCAGGGAGGTGAGATCGACGCCGTTGACAC
>CAZYQL010000021.1:32463-34980 GCA_964650055.1 uncultured Phycisphaeraceae bacterium
CTCTGTCCATCTGGAATGACGATGTCCAGGGAGGTGAGATCGACGCCGTTGACACTCAGCCGGTAATCGGAACCGAACGTGGCCTTGCCGCCCCGTTTCAGTTTTACGGTCAGGTCGCCGTTGGTGTTGTCGCGACTGATGCGGAAGATGCCGGAGGTGCCGTCTTCACTGGCGTTGGCGATGCTGGTGATCTGTACCTGCGGTTCATTGTCGGTGAGGTCCAACGTTGCGCTGCTTGCAGCGGGATCAATGGTGTAGGCTGAGTTTGATGACAGGGTGATGATCACGGTCTCGGTGATTTCGACACGCGTGTCATCGATGGGATCGACGTTGAGGTCAACGAAGCTCTGTCCATCTGGAATGACGATGTTCAGAGTGGTGAGATTGACGCCGTTGACACTCAGCCGGTAATCGGAACCGAACGTGGCCTTTCCGCCCCGTTTCAGTTTCACGGTGAGGTCGCCGTTGGTGTTGTCGCGAGTGATGCGGAAGATGCCGGTGGTGCCGTCTTCGCTGGCGTCACTGATTTTGGCGACCTGCACCTGCGGTTTGGCACCAACGACTGGAGGCTGGACAAGGCCTAGTTGCAGGATGTAAACAGAGCCGGCATCGACGCCAGCCGCCGTGTCGTCAAAGTTGGCACCGCCAGCCGCGAATACGCCGTCGATCGCCACTGCGCGGCCCAAGCCGTCATTGGATTTTGCATCGGAGGCGATCAGTTGCGAGAGATTCGTCCAGGAAGCACCGCTGCGGCCAAAGACGTAAACCGATCCTGAGTCGAAAATCAACGCGTTCAAATTGTCGTTGTTGGCACCGATCACGATCCTGTCGCCGCTGACGCCTACGGAGCGACCGAACTGATCGCCGGCCGCAGCATCGGGTGCCATCAGCTTGGATTTTTGCGTCCATGTGGTACCTGTCCGTTCGAATACGTAAGCAGAGCCCGCTGCGCTGCCGCCATCATCGTCCAGCCATGAGCCGATCACGGCAGTGTCGCCATCAATGGAAACTGAAATACCGAACTGATCGAAGCCCACCAGATCGTTGCCTTCAAGCTTTGCCTGGCGCAGCCATTGACTTCCATTGAAGCTGAAGACGTAGGCCGCACCAGCGTTGGAGCCGGATGCGGTGCTCTCACCGTGTGCTCCGATGATGGCGGTCGTGCCCGAGATACCGACGCTGATGCCGAACTGTGCAAATGCAGTGGCGTCGCCTGCGAGTTTTGCGGTCTGGACGAAGCCGCCGCCCGAGTTCTGGAATACGTAAGCCGCGCCGACATTGCTCAAGCTCGTGTCTTCTTGGAATGCGCCGACAATGATGTTCGTTCCGCTGATATCAACGGACACGCCGAATTGATCGCCAGCAGTTCCATCGTTTGCAAAAATCTTGTTGACCTGAACCCATGCCGAACCGTTAAATTGGAACACATACGCAGAGCCAGCGCTGTTGCCTGTCCCGGGATTGTCGCCCGCTGCGGTGACCACCGCCAAGTTGCCGTCGATCGCAACAGCCGTGCCGAACAGATCGCCAGCACCGGCATCGTTTGGAGCGAGTGTCGTCAGCAGATTCCACGCGGTACCGCTGCGCTGGAAGATCTGAGCTGCACCGGCATTTCTCCCTGCCGCCGTGTCTCGGCCGGAGGCACCGACAATCATCAGATCGCCGGAGATATCAATCGTTTGACCGAACTGGTCGCCGGCACCACCACCAGGGGCCAGCAGGTGCGTAGTCTCTGTGACAGCACTCAAGAGCAGCCGGGGTTCCAGTGGCTGCACACCATGCCAGGTGACGGGGAGCGGATCACTTCCCAAGGCGTGTTCAATGTTTCGATTGCGAGTGCTAAGACGGCGGCGTTGGGGTGCATTTGTCATGACAGCGGAACTCCTTGAAGGGAAGGGCAAAAGCCGGGCGATTGGTTGGCTGCGGCGGAGGGCGTCCAGTTCGTGACACAATGTCACGAGGGTCAACTGAACCAGGCGGATTGAAGACAGGATTGGGGAGGCGATAAGATCGTCCGAGCCGCAAGGCATAAGCCTGCGGAGTATCGGAAGAAGAAGGTAATTCGTGACTCCGCGAGCTGATGCATCGCGGCTCGGACTGCGTTCTCAGACAGAGCCTAATGGAGCAGAGCCTAAAACATGCGACATTTGTCGAGACTCCGTCCCGTTCATGCCAACCCGAGGGTTGGCCTGAATGTGGACTCCTTGAGCCGACCTCCAAACGGAGAGGTGATATTGATGGCGTCATCTCAGGTGTCCGGCCACCAAGTTATTGGCCGGGGTGAGAGACTCCTCCTACGAATCTAGGGGGAAGGAGAGCAACGGCAACAGTGATTTGGAAAATGAAGTGCAGTTTGCGGCATTGCGTGACGAATCGGTAGGCATTTTGCTGATGCTGCCCTCAGGCACTGAACACTTCCGCGGCGGTTGATGACTATGTTGAGGTCTATTTGGGACATCGTGTCACTCGCAGCCGCACTTCTTCTTGAAGGCGGCAACTTCTTTCTGTGCCTCTTCC
>CAZYQL010000022.1:0-7521 GCA_964650055.1 uncultured Phycisphaeraceae bacterium
CGTCTACATGTTTACCCGTAGACACGATATAACCTTAACATTTATCAGGGATTAAGAAGGTGGACACAAATGAAAAATGCTCAGGGTAGACAAATCCGGGTGCCGTTTATGCGATTGCCCTGATAAATTCCCCTCAAAGTTTGCCGGTTCCATGTCAGCCCGTTAGATTGTTTCTCCTGCTCTGGTTCCACCGGCGGACGGTTCGTATCTTTCCGACTTCTCAACACGGAGGCTTTTGCCCATGTCCATTTTCCGTTTCCTTGCGATCAGTATGCTTGCACTGTCCGTCGTCGCCTGCGGCGAGAAGGCTGAGCTTGCCTTCGTCGTCAACGGCTCCGCCCGCTTCTGGGATCTCGCAGAGTCCGGCGTCATCGCGGCCTCCAAAGAGTTCAACATCAAGACCGAATTCTTCGTCCCCAAAGGCACCGCTGCTGACCAGAAGCGAATCCTCGAAGACCTCATCACCCGCGGGGCCAAGGGCATCGCAGTCACCGCGATGGACCCGGTCAATCAGCGCGAGCTTTATGACAAAGTCGCCAGTGCCACGTTCCTGATCACGCACGATTCCGATGCTCCGCAGACCAAGCGCCGCTACTACGTGGGCGTTGACAATTACCTGGCCGGCCACGAAGCGGGCAAGCTTCTCAAGGAAGCGATGCCTGACGGCGGCACCATCATGATCTTCGTCGGCGACATGAATCAGCTCAACGCCAGGCAGCGTCGCCAGGGCCTGATCGATCAGGTCTTTGATCGTCCGATGCAAGAGGGTGACAATCTCAAAATCGATCCGCCTTCGGAAGTGATCAAGAACGACAAGTACACTGTGCTGGGCACGCTCACCGATGATTTCGACAGCGCGAAAAAAGTGCAACTGCCACAGGATGCACTGGCCAAGCACCCGGAACTGGGCTGCATGGTTGGGCTTTACGAATACAATCCGCCCGCCATTTTGCAGGCGGTCAAGTCAGCGGGGCGTTTGGGTAAGACCAAGATCATCGGATTTGATGAAGCGGATGAAACGCTCGTGGGCATCACCGAAGGTCACATCCATGGCACGATCGCGCAGCAGCCTTATCAGTATGGCTATCAGTCGATCAAGATTCTGACGGGACTGGTGCGGGGCAATAAGGCACTGCTGCCGGACAAGACGGTGATTCATCTGCCGCCGATCGTGGTGCGCAAGGATGGGCCCGACAAACCGGAAGCAGTGGGCGATGGCAAGATCCTCACGGTGAACGCCAAGGCATTCCGTGAAGATGTCAACGCCAAGCTCAAGGCTCGCTCTGATGCGAAGAAGTGATCAGCGAGCGAGCTCAATTTTGTAGGTCCATGTGATTTTCAATTGCGGTGGGAGGTGCCCACCCTACGTCATGCAAAGGTTCTAATCATGAAACGTTTCATTTCCGCCATCGTCGTGTCCGCTTTGGCTCTGTCGATGATCTCCATCGCCGGCTGCGACGGCGGCAAGCCCCCCGGTGCTAAGGGCGGCATCAAGGTCGCCTTCGTCACCAACAATCCTTCCGATTTCTGGATGCTCGCCAAAGCCGGTGTGCTGCAAGCTGAAAAAGACTTCGGCGTCTCCTGCGAGTTTCACATGCCTGCCAAGGACGATGCAGCGCTCCAACAGCAGATCGTCGAAGACCTGATGACCAAAGGCATCGGCGGCATGGCGATCAGCCCGATCAACTCCAAGAATCAGACGCCGCTGCTCAACAAAGCAGCCGAGCGCATGAATGTCGTCTGTCACGATTCGGATGCGCCTGATAGCAAGCGACTGGCTTACATCGGATCGAACAACGTCGCCGCCGGCCGTCTTGCGGGTGAACTGATCAAGGAAGCACTTCCCGATGGCGGCAAGGTGATGCTCTTCGTCGGCTCCATCGATGCACAGAACGCGCGCGAGCGCAAGCAGGGCATCGAAGAAGTGCTCAAGGACACGAAGATCGAAATCGTCGATGTACTCACCGATGGCACCGATCGCCAGAAGGCGCAGAATAATGTGACGGACACGATCACCGGTAAGCCGGAGATCAACTGCTTCGTCGGCCTATGGAGCTACAACGGCCCCGCCATCGCCGACGCAGTCAAGAAGGCGGGCAAAGCCGGTGCGATCAAGATCGTGGCCTTCGATGAAGAAGAGAACACACTCAACGGCATCAAAGATGGCACCATCGTCGGCACCGTCGTGCAGGATCCTTACATGTTCGGCTACGAATCCGTTCGCGTCCTGGCCGCTCTCGCCAAGAAGGAAGATGCCAAGATTCCTGCGAACAAAATGGTCGAAACACCACTGAAGCAGATTCGCAAGGATGATGTCGATGCCTTCCGCAAGCTGACCGAAGATCGCGTCAAGGCTGCCAAGGCTGCGAAGTAATCGATGGTAATAGCGTGCTCAATCCACTGGGACCCCGGCTGCTGGTCGGGGTTTTTCATTGATGATTGCGACCTGATCTTCGCTTGATTCCACCGGTCACTGCTTGCATTTCGCACCCGCCACGACTACTGTTTCGCCTCTCTTTCACCCGCCAAGGCGCTATCGCTCATGCCCGCACCCAGCAAGAAAAAAGTCACGAAAACCAGCAAGAAGGTCGTCAAAAAGGTCGCCGCAAAGGTCACCAAAAAGATCACCTCCAAGGCTGCTCCCAAGGCCACGAAAGCGATCGCCAAGACGACGCCCAAGTCGGCTGGAAAGAAAGTCGCCAAGAAGGTCAGCAAGAAATCTTCTGGCAAGAACACGCTCAAGAAGAACCAGCGGCAGATCAATGAACTGGGCATTGCCGACATCGAACTGGCATCCAAAAGCCCGCGCAAGACCGGCCAACCTTCCGATCGCGAAGCGAGCAAGGCGTTCGTCATCGAAGCCTGTCGGTTGATGAAGGACCTGCACTGCGAAAACATCATCGCCTACGATGTGCAAGGCAAAAGCGATGTCACCGATTTCATCCTCATCGCCAGCGGCACCAGCGATCGCCAAATGCGATCCGTCGGCGATGACCTGGGGAAGCTCGGCAAGACCTTCAAACTCGAAGCCTTCGGCAGACACATCGATGGCCCCACCACCTGGCTGGTCCTCGATCTTGTCGATGTTGTCGTCCACCTCTTCGAACCGCAGGCCCGCGCTTTCTACGATCTGGAAATGCTTTGGGGCGACTGCCCGAAAGTCGATTGGAAAAGGTAGAGCCAGAGGTCAGAAGTCAGAGGTCAAAAGTCAGAGGCCAGAGTTCAGATTATTGAATCAAGCCCGATGGCGAAGCGTTCTTCGGGGGGCGAACCGTCGGGGTAGCCAGTGAAGAAGAGAACCGGAATCAAGAATCTCAAATCTCAAATTTCAAAACTGCAATCCTGAATCTAAAATCCCATTCCCATACGGAGTCTTGGCCATGAAG
The DNA here is from genome assembly GCA_964650055.1 of uncultured Phycisphaeraceae bacterium. Taxonomy (GTDB): domain Bacteria; phylum Planctomycetota; class Phycisphaerae; order Phycisphaerales; family Phycisphaeraceae; genus JTS-RE9. The sequence continues at coordinate 3,387 of CAZYQL010000022.1, forward strand.
AAAATCATCCTTCAATCCTGGCTGGTGTTGCTGTTACTTGTTTCGACCGGAGTTGCTGAAGTGAAGCTGCCTTCGATCTTCGGCAGCAACATGGTGCTTCAGCGCGACAAGCCCATCGCGATCTGGGGCTGGGCGGATAAAGGCGAAGAAATCACCGTCACACTCGGCGACAAAAACAGCGCCAAGACCAAAGCCGATGGCGATGGCAAATGGATGGTTAAGCTCGAAGCGATGAAGGCTTCGGCTGTGGCTGATGACAAAGGGCTACTGCTCACCATCAAAGGCAGCAACACAGTCACCTTCACAAATATTCTCATCGGCGAAGTCTGGATCTGCTCCGGTCAATCGAACATGGCTTTCGTCGTGCGCCAGACCAACAATGCGGACAAAGCAATCGCCTCTTCCAATCAGCCCGCCATTCGTCTGATCACGGTGCCGCGCACACCCATCGATACGCCGCAGCACAATTTCATCGGCAAGTGGGAAATCTGTGGCCCGACCACGGTGCCAAACTTCTCTGCGGTGGCCTATTTCTTTGGCTCCGAACTGCTGCAGAATCTGAACGTGCCCATCGGCCTGATCAACACCAGCTTCGGCGGCACACCCGCTGATGCGTGGACCAGCCGCGCTGCGTTGGAATCTGTCCCCTCACTCAAGCCGCTACTTGATGACTGGGACAAGCGCGCTAACGAACAGACCGCGGACAAAGTCGCCAAGCTGAATCAGGATGCACTTAAGAAATGGCAGGATGCCTCCGCCAAGGCGAAGGCTGATGGCAAAGCTGCGCCGCAGAAGTCGCGCCCGATTGTCGAAGCGGCACGCAGTCAGCATCGGCCCGCGAATCTTTACAACGGCATGATCGCGCCGCTCGTGCCGCTCTCCGTGCGCGGAGCCATCTGGTATCAAGGTGAATCCAACGTGCCTCGCGCTCATCAGTACCAAACCATCTTCCCACTTATGATCAAAAACTGGCGTCAGGATTTCGGCGAAGACATGCCCTTTGGCTTCGTGCAGCTCGCTCCCTTCCGCTACACGCGCAACGATCCCGCCATGGGCGCTGAGCTTTGGGAAGCGCAGCTCATGACGCTCAAGAAGCTGCCCAACATCGGCATGGCAGTCATCACCGATCTGGGCAACGTCAAAGATATTCACCCGACCAACAAACTCGATGTCGGCAAGCGGCTCGCGCTCTGGGCCCGCGCTCAGGTTTACGGCGAAAAGAAACTCGTCTTCAGCGGCCCGATTTATCAGTCGCATCAGGTCACTGACTCCGTCATTGAAATTTCCTTTGATCACGTGGGCAGTGGTCTCAAATCACGCGACGACAAACCGCTGACTCATTTTGAAATCGCTGGTGAAGATCAAGTCTTCAAACCCGCCGAGGTCAAGATTCGCGAGAAGAAACTGATGGTCTCTTCGCGTGAAGTGAATAAGCCTGTCGCCGTCCGTTTCGCCTGGCGCGATGATGCGGAGCCGAACCTGATCAACAAGGAAGGCCTGCCCGCTTCACCGTTTCGCACCGATACCTGGAAAGGCGTGACGGAAGGCAAGGATTATTAAGTTGCAAGACAGAGCCGCGACTCAACGAGTCGCGGACGTCACCGGCATGAAGGGGCTATAAATCAGCGCGGTTGATCTGGACATTCGATGGATCATCCGCAGGGTTTTGTTAATGCAGTGATCGTGCATCGACTCGGCATGAATCCTCCTTTAAGGTCGTTGATCTCCGCGACGTGTTACGTCGCGGCTCATAAAAAAAGAAAAGCCCTCGACGTTTGTCGAGGGCTTCTTCATTTTCAATTTGTCATTAACGAATCAAGGTTCGAGAACGCCGCGCTCTTCGAGAAGATCGAGCAGTTGTTGCACGGATTCTTCGACAGAGAGCTTGTCAGTTCGCAGAACCAGCTCCGGCTTGACCGGTGCTTCATAAGGATCATCGATGCCGGTGAAGCCCATGCCTTTGCCTGCTTCAACAGCAGCGCGGGCCTTCTTGTAAAGTCCCTTGGGGTCGCGCTTCTCGGCTTCTTCAATGGGAATGTCGATGTGCACTTCGATGAAAGGAATCTTGGCTGCATCATGCAGCGCACGCACCGCATCGCGATCCTTGCGGTAAGGGCTGATGAAGCTGGTGATCGTGAGCAGGCCGGCGTCGGAGAAGAGCTTGGCGACTTCGCCGATACGGCGAATGTTTTCCGCGCGATCTTCTGCGGTGAAGCCCAGGTTCTTGTTCAGACCCATGCGGATGTTGTCACCGTCAAGGCGATAAGCAGCGTGGCCCATGTTGATCAGAACCTGCTCAAACGCGACGGCAATCGTTGACTTGCCGCTGGCGGAGAGGCCGGTCATCCAGATGGTGACGCCTTTCTGCTGAAGATTTTCTGCGCGCTCGGCAGCGGTGACGTTGCCGTCGTGCCAAGTGAGATTCGTACCTTTTGTTTCGGACATAAAATTCCTTTGCTGTGGCTTGAGGGAGTGAAGGGGGAAGATCGTAGCGGATTGTCGCGGTGATTCAAATCGGGCCAGACGATTTGCAGGCGATATACTTCAGCGATGACTCCATCGCTCGATATTCCTGCTGATTATCTCGCTGTTTTGCAGCCACTCTTTGATGCGATGCCTTTGCCCAAAGCCATGACGCAGCTTGTCGTCAGTCGCGGCGGGCCAACTGATGTTGTCAAGATAATCGTGGACCATCCGCTCATCAGCGCCAAGCCTGCGCTGATCGCCGGCCTCTGGCTCTATGTCGATCAGCTCGATGCCAGTCATGTCATCAGTCAGGATTTGGAAAATCCCACCGGCTCCTTCTGGCACGGCATCATGCACCGCCGCGAAGGCGACTTCTCGAACAGCCACTACTGGTTCCGCAAAGTCGGCAATCATCCCGCGATGAAACTCATGGGTGACTACAACCCGCACACGCTCATCGATGATGTCGAGAAAGCGACAAAGGCCGCGCAGTCTCCGCAAGCGCTCATCTCCATGCAGCAGCGCGAATGGGCGGGCCTCTTTGAGTGGTGCGTCAAAGCGTGATGGTTCGCATCACTTCACGGATCAACGCGCTGCCCGCATATCATGTCATCAATCGCACCTGTGATTTTCATCCCTCGGCTTCTCCGTCATGACATCATTCAAGCTCATTCTTTCCAGCCTTCGTTACTACTGGCGCACGCAGCTAGGCGTCCTGCTGGGCGTCGTCGTCGCCACTGCAGTACTTGTCGGCGCCATGGTGGTCGGCGATTCCGTCAGGCAAAGTTTGCGCGATATGGCGCTGGCACGACTAGGTGAAACATATTTCGCCATGGCCCCGCATGAGCGATTCTTTCGCACTGCTCTGAAGGATCGATTGGAGAACGCGCTCGATGTTCCCACTGCCAGTGTGATGATGTTGCCGGGCACGGGTCAGAATCAGAAGACTGGTGATCGCGTGAGCCGGATGTCGGTGCTGGGAGTTGATCGCGATTTCTGGGCGATGATGTGGCCACCTTCGCTGCCGGAGAATGAGAGGCCGGCGGTACCTGCGGAGGATCGCGTGATTCTCAGCGCAAATCTGGCAAAAGCGCTGAATGTGAAGCAGGGCGATGAGGTTTTGCTTCGTGTGTCCAAGCCGAGTTTGCTGCCGCGTGATGCGCCGCTGACGCGCACAGACATTGCGGATATTTCGCTGGCACTGCGTGTGAAGGTGGAGTGGGTACTAACGGATGAGACAGCCAACCCCGGCCGCTTCAGTTTGCAGGCGAGTCAGATTCCGCCGATGAATGCGTTTGTGAATCTTGCGTGGTTGCAGAAGCAGCTCAAGCTGGAAGAACAGGCGAATCTATTGCTTGTCGGTGCCAACAAAGGGCAGCCCGCTGATCTCGCCAAGGCAAATGCAGCCATCGAAGCACAGTGGCAACTCGAGGATGTAAACATCGAGCTCAAGCAGATCGCAGAGCAGGGGATGTATGAGCTGCGCACGAGCCGAATCTTTCTCGATGCTTCGCTTGAGCTTGCCGCGATTGAAGCGGGCAAGCAGGAGAAGGTGGATGTGCTGGGCGTGCTGACTTACCTCGTCAATGAATTTGATGCGGGTGAGCGCAGGGTGCCTTACTCGATGGCGACGGCGCTCAAGGTTTTATATTCGCCCAAAGATGACTCG
>CAZYQL010000022.1:7621-34339 GCA_964650055.1 uncultured Phycisphaeraceae bacterium
GAACCCGATTGCACAGACGGTGAAGTGGAGCGATCTGATTCCGACGGCGGCAGCGAAGGGAGCGCCAGCGCGACCAGCCAATCCCGTAGCGCCAGCTTCGCCGATTGTGATTAGCGATTGGCTTGCATCCGATCTTCGCGTCAACGTTGGCGACAAGATCACGCTCAAGTATTTCGTCGTTGGGCCGATGCGTGAACTGGTGGAGAAGACGAGTGAGCCGTTTGAAGTGGATCGCATAGTTCCGCTCGAAGGCGCTGCTGCTGATCCTTCATTCATGCCGGATTTCCCGGACATGCCTGATGAGAACACGACCTTCAGCCAGTGGAAGCCCGGCTTCACAATGACGCGTGCTATTCGCAAAATTGACGACGAATACTGGGCCAAACATCGCGGCACACCCAAGGCATTCATCACGCTCGACGCAGGCCAGGAGCTTTGGCAGAATCGCTTTGGTGAGCTCACCGCCATTCGCTATCCCGCTGCGGGTGTGGATCAAGCGAAACTTGCTGCCGTGATTCGTGAGCGGCTGGCCCCGGCGTCGCTGGGCCTGTCGATGATTCCGGTGCGCGAAGATGCGCTGGCTGCTAGTTCGCAAGGCTTTGACTTTGCGCAGCTCTTTCTCGGGTTCAGTTTCTTTCTCATCGTCGCAGCGCTGCTGCTTACCGGTCTGCTTTTTGTTTTCGCCATCGAACAGCGCAGCACGGAAGTGGGCACGCTGCTGGCCGTCGGCTTCCGTCCTCAGCGCGTGCGGCGAATCCTCATGGGCGAAGGTCTGCTCCTGGCCATGCTCGGCGCTGCCGTCGGCACCGGCCTGGGCATTGCCTACACGCGCGTCTTGCTGCTCGGACTGACCACCATCTGGCGCGATGCAATTTCCACTTCGTCGCTTCAGTTCCACGCCAACACTTCGACGCTCATCATCGGCTTTGGTGCCAGCGTGTTCGTCGCCATGTTCACCATCGGCCTGGTGCTGCGCAAGCAAGGCAAAACACCAGCGCGCGTTCTGCTTTCAGGAGGCGGCATCGGCGGTGATCTTGCAACAACAGGAAAACGCAAAGGGCGATTGGCCTTGGTTCTCGGGCTGATTTTTCTTCTCGGTGCGCTCGCGCTGCTGGCCGCTGTCGGCATCGGGCGTGGCACGAGCAATGCCGGTGCTTTCTTTGGCGGCGGCTCGATGCTACTGATGGCGGGCTTTGCGTTCTGCTTTGCGCTGCTCAGCCGACTTGCAGTGCGTGCTGATGCTTCAAAACCTTCGAGTGTTGGGGTTCACCTGTCTCTCACTTCGCTTTCAATTCGCAATGCAGCCCGTCGCCGTGGACGCAGTCTGGCCACCATCGGCCTTCTCGCCTGCGGCTCTTTTCTCGTCATCGCTATCGGCGCGTTCTGGCTCGATTCAGGCGAAAACGCACATGATTCCAAGAGCGGCACCGGCGGCTTCGCGCTCTACGGCGAATCGACTTTACCTGTACTCACCGATCTGAACAGCGACAAAGGCCTCGACAAATTCGCCCTAGACCGCGCCGACTTGCCCGGCGTCTCCTTCATCTCCATGCGCGTGCGCGATGGTGATGATGCCAGTTGTCTGAATCTGAATCGCGCTCAAAATCCCAAGCTCGTCGGTGTGAACGTCAATCAGATCGCCGATCGCAATCCTTTCACCTTCGCAGCGCATGGCCAGTCGCGCAGCGAACTTTCTGCATGGCGCTGCTTGCTCGATGGCTGCTCATCAGACGAATCCAAAGAAGAGAACATCGTCTGGGCCATCGGCGATGCCAACACCATCACCTACGGCTTAGGCCTGGGGCTGGGCGACACGCTCGACTATACCGATGAATCAGGGCAACCCTTCAAAGTAAAAATCGTCGCGACGCTGAGCAATTCCATTTTGCAAGGCAGCCTGTTCATTGACGAAGCGCAGTTCAACAAACGCTTCCCTTCCGTCAGCGGCTACCGCGCCTTTCTCATCGATGCCCCATGGGACAAAGTCGAAGCGACACGCAAAGCTCTCAGCGAAGCCCTGGGCGATGTTGGCATCGAGCTGACGCTCACCATGCAGCGACTGGCCGCATTCAACGCAGTGCAGAACACTTATCTGGGCATCTTCCAAGCACTGGGCGGCCTGGGTCTTTTACTCGGCTCCATCGGACTGGGCATCGTCGTGCTGCGCAATGTGCTCGAGCGAAGGCGCGAACTGTCGCTGCTCAGTGCGGTGGGTTTTACACATGGAAAACTGCAATCACTCGTGCAGCGCGAGCACTGGCTGCTACTGGCGATGGGGCTTTTCGTGGGCGTTGTCTCCGCAGCGATTGCGGTGTTGCCTGCGCTGCTCTCACCTGGGGCACGGGTTCCCTACGTTCTCTTGGCGTCCATTCTCGGCGGCGTGGTGATCAGCGGTCTGCTCTGGACGTGGCTCGCCTCACGCATCGCCCTGCGCGGACCGATTCTGGCGGCGCTGCGCGAAGAGTAGTTGATCGCCGCGCTGATGGCGCTACGCCGCGAGCGCCGGCAGAGCGAAGCCGCAAGCGGCGGGAATGCAGAGCCTTCACGTGGGCGATGCACGCGTAGGAGTTTCACGACTTAAATCAGATGCGTGTCAGCAGCACCACCACATGACAGGCGATCGCTCGGTTCTCCCCCAAGGCATCGACATTTTCGTGGGTCTTGCCTTTGATGTTCACGCTTGAAAGGTCGCAGCCTAGAAGTGTGGCGAGATTTTTTTTGACCTGAGCTTTGTGCGGGCTGAGTTTGGGGCGTTGAAGGATGACGGTGACATCGAGGTTGCCGATGGCGTAGCCCGCTTCGTTCATGCGAGCCGTTGCTGCTTGCATGAAAATGCGCGAGTCGGCTGCCTTCCATTTGGGATCGTTGTCGGGGAAAAGCTGGCCGATGTCATCCTGCCCAAGCGCGCCGAGTACAGCATCGACGACAGCGTGATAGACGACATCGCCATCGGAGTGAGCGACGCAGCCGCGATCGTGTTCGATGGCAACGCCGCCGACGATGAGCTTGTGGCCGGGCTCAAGCCGATGTAAATCGAAGCCGTGGCCGATGCGAAATGCGAGGGGTTGATCCATGTGAATGCGGTGCGCTAAAAAGCGTTACTTGAGGCCATATTCCTTGAGCTTGCGATAAAGCGTGCGCTCGCCGATGCCCAGCATTTTGGCGGCTTGTTCACGGTTGCCGTTGCATAGACGCAGCGTGTTGCGGATCGCTTGTTTTTCAATTTGTTCCAGACTCAGGCCGGTGGGCACGGAGCCGCCTTCATCCACACCAGCGGCAGCGCTCTCTAATAGTTCCGTCGGCAGATGGCGTGGCTCGATCGTATCGCCCGCCAGTACCGTCGCATTTTGCACGACATTCATGAGCTGCCTCACATTGCCCGGCCAACTGTATCGCACCAATGCCAACTGCGCATCTTCGCTGATGTGAGGCACGGCTTTCTCCATCTGCTGCGCAAAGGTCTGCACAAAGTGCCGGCACAAAAGCGGAATGTCTTCGCGCCTTTCGCGCAAGGCTGGCAGATGCAGTTCCACACCCTTGAGGCGGAAAAACAAATCTTCACGAAACGTGCCTTTTTTGACGCCTTCCTGAAGATCGCGATTGGTCGCAGAAATCAGGCGGACACTCACATGCCTGGCTTCATTGGCACCTAAGCGAACCACCTCGCCGCTCTCGAGAACGCGCAGGAGTTTCGCCTGCATGACGAGCGGCATGTCGCCCACTTCATCGAGGAAGAGGGTGCCGTTGTCAGCGAATTCGAATCGGCCTTCGCGTTCACGGTCAGCGCCGGTGAAGGCACCTTTGACGTGACCGAAAAGTTCATCTTCCAGAATCGATTCGCTAAGACCCGCACAATTGAGCGGCACGAAGCGAAGCTTGGCGCGCTTGCTGTTGTTGTGGATGGCCTGGGCGATAAGTTCCTTGCCGGTGCCTGATTCGCCGGTGATGAGCACAGGCATGGTCGTCGGCGCGAACTGGCGCATCATGGTGAGCAGGTTTCGCATTTGTGACGAAGTGCCCACGACACCTTCGAAACCGAATTTCTCATCGAGGCGCTCGCGCAGCTCGCTGTTGGAAGCACGCAGCATCACCGTCTGAATCGCACGGTCGCACAGATTGCGGAAGACTTCCAGATCGAGGGGCTTCTCGATGAAGTCATAAGCCCCGCCACGAATCGCGCTCTTGGCGGTGGGCACATCGCCATGCGCGGTGACCATGATCGTCTCGGCGCCGGGCTGAAGCTGTCTGGCGGCGGCAAGGACTTTGAGGCCATCGGTCTCGCTGTCCATCACGAGGTCGGTGACGACTAGATCGAAGTTGCCATGCTTGAGTTCTTCTTCAGCGCAAGGCCAGTCGTGCACTATCGTGCAGACGTGGCCCATGCGGCGTAAAGCCTCGGCCATGACTTCAGCGTGATCGACTTCGTCATCAACAATCAGGACCTGTGCGGAAGGTGTTTTCAGTGCGTCACTCATGCGGGGGAATCTTCGGGAGTAGAGCGGGTTTGGTCAAGGTCCAAGAGCGTCATGTGCAATGCGACAAATCACCGCACGGTGTTCGCTGGGCGAACTCACCTATAATCGCACAACATGAGCGCCAACGCTTTATCAACCAAGAACCCCGCCGCCGCCACCACTGTTCGTCGTGTTGGTTGCGTTAGTTTTCTCAATGCCCGTCCGCTTATCGAAGGCTTGGAAGATCAGCCGGACCCGGTGGTGAAGTTCGATGTGCCCAGTCGATTGCTCGCCGATCTGGAATCTGGCAGCGTTGATATTTCGCTTTGTCCGGTGATCGATCTTCAGCGAAGTCATGTGCCGCTGGAGGTGGTGCCGGTGGGGGGCATTGGCTGCGATGGTCCGACGCTGACGGTGCGAATTTACAGCCGTGTGCCGCTGCGTGATATCAAGGATGTTTACATCGACACCGACAGCCACACGAGTATCGCGCTGATGCGCGTGCTGCTTGCGGAGTTGTATCACATTAAGCCCAGGCTCATCGACTATCAGGCACGTGAACGCGTTGCGGAGAATCGCATCGTTACTTCGCCTGACACCATGCTGCTCATTGGCGACAAGGTGGTGACGGGTGCTCCCAGTGATGGGGAGTATCCACATCAGATGGATCTGGGCGAAGCGTGGAAAGAGCTCACGGGTCTGCCGTTTGTTTTTGCAGTGTGGATGACCCGGCAAGGCTCATCGCTGGGTGATTTGCCCGCGCTGCTTGATGCCACGCGCCGGACCAACTCGACCCGCATCGAGGCGATCGTTGCGAAACACGCCAAGCGTCTGGGCTGGCCCGATGACCTGGCGCAGCAGTATCTGGGGCACTGGCTCAAGTACGCTATCAGCCCGCGCGAGCTTGCAGCGATGCGTCTTTTTTTTAGTAAGGCCAAGGAGCATGGCGTGATCGAGGAGCTGCGCGAAATGCGGGTGCGCGCGGTGACGCTTCGTGATGAGTGATTCTTATCGTTGATCACTGCGCTGATGGCGCTACGCCGCAAGCGGCGACGGAATCTTCTCCTTGCATCACGCCTACTTGAACCGGTTATCATCACCATCGTTGCAACCGTTTTGTTGTCTCACCGGTTGGTCTTTTCATGCTCGCTCTTGAACAAGTGCACAAGTCGTATCAGCTGGGTGCTCAGAAGGTGCAAGCCTTGCGAGGCCTGGACCTTCGCATTGAAGAGCCCGGGTTCTTCGCGGTGATGGGGCGCTCTGGCAGCGGCAAGAGCACATTCCTTCATCTGGCAGCGGGTCTGGATCGGCCAGACAGCGGTCGCGTCATCGTCGATGGCGAAGACCTTTCAAAACTCAGTGATGCGAAACTCACGCAATTTCGCCGGGGCAGACTCGGCATCGTTTTTCAGAAATTCAATCTCATCTCCACGATGACCGCGTTTCAAAACGCAGCGCTCCCGGCAGTGATCGATGGCAAACCCAAAGCTTGGATCGATGCACGCGTCAATGAACTTTTCAGCGCACTGGAAATCGATGGCAGAGCGCAGCATCGACCCGATGCCATGTCAGGCGGCGAGCAGCAGCGCGTCGCCATCGCAAGAGCCATGCTCTTTAAGCCTGCGGTGCTGCTCGCGGATGAGCCGACGGGTAATCTCGATTCAGCTAACAGCGAAAGGCTCTGGAAACTTCTGGGCACGCTGGCGCAGGAACAGAAGATAACTGTTGTGATGGTCACGCATGAACCGGCGGCGGCGGCGCACTGTGAGCGCGTCTTCGTTATTGCAGATGGTCAGAACAAAGGACACTTTGAGGTGAACGGCCTTGATTCGATCGGTGTGGCATCTCGCTACCAACAACTTGGCGGGTAGGCCCGGACGCACCGCGCTGCTTGTGACCGCTGTCACGCTGGCGACCGTGCTCAGCGTGCTGGTGGCGGTGACCATTGGCACGTTGCAACACTCCTACACGGAGTCGATGAAGTCAGCAGCCGGCGCGGGCGATCTGCATGTTCGTCATCGCAGCTATCAGCGATTCGATGCCAAGCTGCTCGAACAGATTCGTACCATTCCCGAAGTTGAATTTGCCGCGGGGCGGCTCGAACAGCGCGGCGTCAATCTCGAACTCTCACGCACTAAGAAGAACGTCATCGTCGTCGTCCACGGTATTGAGCCGCAGTACGATCGCCTGTTTTTCCCGGTGAAACTGCTAGAAGGGCGTTACATAGAAAATGAAGATGAAGCGGTCATCGACGGCCGGGTGATGGTGGCGCTGGAAGCGAAGGTCGGCGATGAACTGCAAATCGAATGGCAGGAGACTCGGCTCAAAGTTGTAGGCATCAGCGAGCAGCCGCCGCTCACCGTGCTTCAACTTCCGGGGGTGATCACCACGCTCAAGTCTGCGCAGACCATCGCGGGCTATCCGAACAAATTGCGGAAGATCGAGATCAAATTGAAGGAAGGCGGTGATGCGGCAACATCGCACTCTGCTGTTCCGGCGCAGGAGGGCGGCACTGAGGGAGCTTACGATGCACGCATCGATGCCTTCATCAAGCAGCATGAGTGGAAGCTGCCGCGCGATACGATTTTCGAGCCGCCCGCCAATGTTCGCGCTGGGATCAATCGTGGTGTGAAGTGGACGAATCTCATCGGGCAAATCGTGACGCTGCTCGTCTGCCTTTCGACAGCGTTCATCATCGTCACCGGACTGACCACCGCAGTCACCGAGCGTACGCGTGAACTGGCGATCATGCGCTGCGTCGGCACGCCTCGCCTGCACATCGGCGCATCGCAGGTCGCCACCGGCGGCTTCATCGCAGCGCTGGGCGCGATCATCGGCACACCGCTGGGCATCGCGCTGGCCTATTTCATCTACACGATGAACCGGGAGATTCTTTCCTCTGGTTTCATCTTCAATCTGCCAGGCATCATTCAGGCGATCATCGCCACCATCGTCGCGGGCCTACTCGGTGCGCTCTATCCCGCCATTATGGCGACGCGGGTGCGGCCACTTGAGGCGCTGGCGGCAAGGGCCAGGCAGCCGCGCTTCTGGGGCGTGGTGGTGTGTCTGGTCGTGGGCCTCGTGTGTGTGCTCTTTGAGCCGATGACGCTGCTGATGATGGAGGATGCAGAGCAGGCGTTTTGGATTTATCTGCCTTGGGGGTTGGGGGCGACGTTCTTTGGTTACTGCCTGATTTGCGTGGCGGTGCTGGTATTTCTCGCGCCGCTGCTGACGACGGTGATTGCGAAAGTGCTGCGAATTCCACGGGTATTACTGCATGAAACCGTGATGGCCACGCCGTTTCGTCATGGCTTAACCGCCGGTGCGCTGATGATGGGGCTGGCCATGCTCGTCGCCATCTGGACCGAAGGCGGCAACCTTCTACATGGTTGGTTCAACACCATCAAGATGCCTGATGCGTTCATCATGGCCAGCGATGGCTTATCGCCTGAGATGATGAAGATCATTCGTGATGACAAGAATCTGACGCGCATCTGTGCGGTGCGGGCGATCCCGGTGCAGACGCGCGGTGTGAGTTTTGGGGTGCGCACAATCACGCCGCCGTTCACGCTGTTTGCTGCTTCGAATGTGGATCAGTTTTTAGAGATGACTGACATCGAATGGCTCGATGGCGATAAGGAATCGGCGCTCAAACGCATTGCGCAAGGCAAGGCGGTGCTGGTGGGGCGGGAGTATCTCATCGCACATGGCATGGGTGTCGGCGCGAAGATCACGCTCAAGACGTTCACGCAAGGCGATCAGGAATTTGAGATTGCCGGCGTCGTCGGCGCGGTGGGCCTCGATGTTGCCGTCGCTCACTTTGGTATCGGGCAGGAATATGCAGAGGCTTCGGTGAGCACTGTCTTTGGCACGCTTGAAGATGGTGCGACTTATTTCAATATCGAGAAGCCTGATCTCATCTTGATGTCATTGGCGAAAGAGGCAGATGATCTGGCGACGCTCGAAAATCTGCGGCAGAAACTCTCGCCGCTCACGCGCGGTGAACTGCGCGCTGATTCGAGCCGCGTCATTCGCAAGAAGATTCAGGCGATCTCCATCCGCCTGATGACTGTCGCCAGTTCGCTGGCGCTGTCGAGTTTGCTCATCGCCAGTTTTGGTGTGGCGAATCTCATCGTGGCGGAGATCAATGCTCGCCGCTTCGAGTACGGCGTCATCCGCGCCATCGGCGGCCACAAGGGCATGCTCGGTCGCCTCATCGCTGGGCAAACGCTGGTCATCGCGCTGGTCGCATGCATCGTGGGCACTGCGCTGGGCGTGCAGATCGCTCTCGTGGGCCAAGTGTTTCACCGTCGCCTGGTGGGCATGACCTACGGCTGGCAGTTGCCCTGGGATGTCGTTCTCTGGGGCAGCGCGATCGTCATCATCATGGCGCTGGGTGCTGCAGCCCCAGCAATCGCAAGGCTGATGCGCAAGCAGCCGACGGCGCTGCTGGCGGCAGATGCGTAGAGATCAGTGCAAGTGATGAGCCGCGACTCAACGAGTCGCGGACGTCAGCGGACTGAAGGAGCAACCTTCGCGCCTTGTCTTTTGGGCAGGTTCGATGAACGGGAAAGCCTATTGCACAGGATCACTTAACAATTCTCACTCCATCAGGCCTTGGGCGTCCGCGACTCGTTGAGTCGCGGCTCAAGTGTTCGGCTCAAGTGTTCGCTCACTTCTTGTCTTTCCCAAAAATATCGCCGATGCCTTTGCCGATGTCTTTTGTTTTATCTTTGAGAAGGCCGCCCGCGCCGTCTTTGAGGATGTCTTTGCCCAGGTCTTTCGTCAGGTCTTTGGTGGCTTTGTCGAGTTCGCCGGTGATTTTCTTGGTCGCGTCATCGACGACCTTGCCCGCCATTTCAACGGCGACTTTGTCGAGGTTTTCGAGTTGTGCGAGATGACCTTGCAGGTCGCCGAGCATGTCAGCGGGCAGGCCGCCTTTGGCGATGACCGCTTGGATGATCGCCTTGAGAATCACATCGCTCACCTCGGCGAGCAGCGCGCCGCCTTCGGTGTCAGAGCCGATGCCTTTGAGGGTGAGTGCGGGGATGTTGATGCTGAGTTTGGTGAGCTCGCCGATCTCGGGCATGAGGTTGACATGGACGTTGACGTTTTGAATGTCGATGAGGTCGATGACGAATTTCTTGCTGGTGCCTGATTCCTGTTTGACGGTTGTTTCGTCTTTGGATTCGAGCTTTTTCAGGTTCTCCATGATGGTGTCGTAGTTGGTCTTGCCCTTGAATTTTTCCAGGTGGACATCAATGTCCTTGAACGCGATGCGGACGACCTGCACCTTCTCGCCCATGAGCTGCCCGATGGAGACATCCACTTCGCCCCGGCCAAGTTCGAAGAAGTGAGGCGAAGTGAATCCGCTGGGATTTTTGACGTGAAGTTTGTCCATGCCGAACTTGCCCGAGAAGATGCCCAGGCTGATGTTGTCCAGCGTGGTGTCAACGCCCAGAGCATAGGTCGCGCCTTTTTCGATGCCCGCTTTGGCGATGGAATCGATATAGATGAATGCGACGACAACGGTGATGACCAGCAGTAGCAGGACGGCGATGATCAGGCGTTTAATCTTTTTCATGTGTAGCTCCCTACCTAATTATTCCACAGGGAAAAAAGTGACTTCATCGCTGTCCGTATCGAGAATAGCGACGGTGTAATTCTGTGCGCGAAACAGGGCGCCGGGGTTGATGATGCGGGTCGCTCCTTCGCGATCGTTGCGTGCTTGGTGGCTGTGGCCATGGCAGAGGTAGGCGGGCTTGGCGGCGAGAGCGCTGACCATGGCCTGCGTGTCATCACCATGCAGAAAGATGAGCTGCCGCGGTGATTCGCTGGCGTTTTCAGCAGGCAGGTCGAGCGTGCCGACGGGATCGGAGACAGTGATGCCCAGATGCTGCGCGTATCTGCCCATCGGCTGACGATCCCAATCGACATTGCCAAACACCAGATGCACGTCGATGGCCTTACCGGATTCGTCAGCGGGCACGACCAGTTGGTCGATCACTTCCATCGAGCCGATGTCGCCCATGTGAAGTAAAACCTGTGCGCCTGCTTCCAGCAGAATCTGCACCGCTCGGCGCGTCGTCAGAGCGCGGCCATGGGAATCGGAAAGTAAACCAATCTTGGGCAAGGGATGTACATCCTGGTGGGACAGCCAGAATAGCGGGACGCATTGATTGAGCAACCCCTAGCCCGGCGTTCGATCATAAAAAAACCCCGGCGCTTGCCGGGGCTTTCGATTGGTTGATTGATTGAACGACAGCTCACTTGCTATCAAGCTGCTTCAGACGCACATCCTTGAACTCCACAACCATCGGCGGGCCCGAGTGAATCTGAAGGGCGAGGATGCCTTCCATCATGCGGCCTTTGGGGTCGTTGTCGATCAGATCGACGGTCTGGTATCCGTTGAGGTAATGCTGAATATGGTTGCCTTTGCAGATGATGATGTAGTCGTTCCAGTCGCTCACTTTGTAGGTCTTGCCGATCTCCGCTTTGTCGCCGAGTTTGCCCACGACATTGGGCTTGCCGTTTTCACCGACTTCGACTTTCTCGCCGACGTTGCAGAGATAAGCGCGGCCTTTTTCGTGATAGAGAAAGCCGACCTTGCCAGGTGTGTTTTCGACTTCCGCCTGGTAGCCGCTGACGACCCACTTGTTCTGAGCGTCTTCCTTGGCGGGCAGGAGCTTGCTGCGGTACTGGATGCCGGAGTTGCCGCTCTTGATGCGGAAGGAAATGCGCAGTTCAAAATCCTTGAGTTCGCCCGCTTTCCAGACGAGGAAGGTGTTGCCCTTGGCGACATTTTCCTTGGTGGTTTCACCGCGCACGATGCCCTCTTTGAAGGACCAGAGGCGAGTGTCGCCTTCCCAACCGGTGAGGTCCTTGCCGTTGAAGAGTTGGACCATGTCCTTGGGCTCTTCGGGTGCGGTGGGCTTGGGTGCATCTTCTGCGAAGGCAACGGTTGCAAACATAAGAACGAAAAGGCTGGCGAGGCGTGACATGAGAAATCTCCTGTGGGGCATAACGTGGATTGCGGAATAGGAACAACACAACACAGTACGACAGCCTACCACGGCAGCGAGCGAACGAGCAATCATTGCACTCACGCCATTGTGGCATTGGTGTTCGTACTTCCTCTGCATGGCCTTGGCCTTCAACGATACAATCATCCCGGCTCGTCCTCAGGTTCCCATTCATCCCTCGAAGGATTTCATCATGTCCCGAACACTCACCGCTTCATCGCTCCTGCTGCTCGCTGCACTTTTCTGTGGATCACTTTTTGCGGAAGAGAGCAAGAGCGATAAGGCCGACAAGACCGACAAAAACGTCACCGAACTTTTCAACGGCAAAGACCTCACCGGCTGGGGCTACAAGACCGGCCCTGCTTTCGACGGCAAAACAGAAGCGAGCGATGAACGCTACTGCGCCAAGGATGGCATGATCGTCGTCAACCCCGGCAAAGGCCTGCGCCAGATGTGGACCACCGCCAAGTTCCCCGGCGACTTCGAACTGCGATTGGAATTCCGCGCTGCTGTCAACGCTGACAGCGGCCTCTTCCTGCGTGGCCCGCAGCTTCAGGTGCGCGATTATCTGGTGGCTGGGCCGTACAAGACGCTCACCAAATACAAGCCACAGGATTGGAATGAGATCATCGTGATCGTGAAGGACAACGTCGCTCATTGCACCTGCAACGGCGAAGTGCTCGAAGCAGCACTCAAGCTGCCCGAGACTGGCTCCATTGGTCTGGAAGCTGATCGCGGCCAGATGGAATATCGCAACCTGCGCCTGACGCCAGTGAAGTGAGAAGGGCAGTGGCAGTGGCAGGTGCAGGAGCAGAGGCAGGTGCAGAATGAATACAAGCCCGATGGTGAGGTTTTCTCCGGGGGCGAACCGTCGGGGTACGAGAAATTATTCGAGGTTTAGATTTCCCCTTGCTCTCTGTCTTCACTGACTTCTGATCTCTGCCTTTACTGATCTCCGACCTCTGACTTCTGACCTCTTTCCACTGCCCCTGCTCCTGTTCCCGCCCCTGTCTCCTGACGATACTTCTCTCCCGTCGCCAGTTCCCAGCCCGGATGATCCGGCTTGATCGGGGTTTGACGAAACTCGCTGCGGCAGCGGTAGCAGACCAGACACCTGCCGGCGAAGAGAAAAATAATCGCATCAATCACCGCGACCAGCCCCAGCAGCACCAGCCCCCATATCACTTCATTGGCACCAAAGAGAGCGGTCGCACAGACAGCAGCAGCGACGACGATGACAAAGCCGGTGACCTGCGGAAAATCCCGCCTTGCGAAAAGCTCACGGCAGCCACAAGCCGGGCAGCGGCGAAGATGGTGCTGATCGTCGAAAGCGCCATCCCATTCGAGATAGACTTCCTTGGGCGTGGCCGTCACATTGTCGGTGGTGGCGGCGCTGGTACGGGCGGATGACGGCCGCGCTACCGAAGGAGGATCCTTGGGATCAACGACGATCTGGAACAACCTTTGTCGCTGGCGATTTCGAAGGTCAATTTTCACGCGGGCCATTCTCGCCCGATGTGGAAGCAAAGGCAAGGGGCGGGCTTGTGCATCACAGCCGCTGCGGCCACGCCGCGCGTCGGGGCGCGCAAATGAAGGTTATGAACCTCGCACACCTTTATTCCTCCATGCAATGAACTCAACAATCAAAGCACACCTCTGGCGCAAGGTTTTCGCGATCGAGAGTTCGCCGATCCCTTCGTGCAGTTCAATTTACACTTGCTCACACTTCTCGTCAGATATTGTGACTGAGCGGATTCCCTGCCAGGTGTTGCTGGACGACGGAGTGACCAGCGGCCTTCAGATCAGTCATATCCCCGCGTACATCGTGCAGGTGTTGGAGGTGAGTTGAACATCTCTTTAGATCGAATGAACGTGGCCAGCCTCGCACGTGCAGGGATGACCACCTTCATTTCATTGCCTATGAAGATTGAAGCGAAGTTTCATCGCGATGATTCACCGCAGCCCATCGCTGTCGCGCAGGCCCAGGCTTTGATAAATCTGCCGCGTGCCATCGCTCTTGTTAAGCGTGTAGAAGTGGATGCCACGCACCTGATGATCGATCAGATCGCGGCACTGCTCGGTGGCCCAGTGCAGGCCCACGCGCTCGACAGCTTTGGCATCATCACCAGCGCGGTGCAGCGCCTTGAGCAGCGAAGCAGGGAAGCGCGCACCGGCGGCAAGCTCGGCCATGCGCTTCATGCCGCTGATCGAACCCACCGGCATGATGCCCGCCAATATCGGCACCTTGATCGATGCCAATTCGCATCGTTCGCGAAAGTCGTAGAAGTCGCGGTTGTCAAAGAATAGCTGCGTGCAGATGTAATCCGCACCGGCATCGATCTTCGCTTTGAGATGATCCATTTCGACGAGGCGATTGGGCGTGGCCGGGTGCCCTTCGGGAAATCCTGCGACGCCGATGCCAAAGCCGCGCTTGTCAGCGTGGCGGCCTTGTTCGTTGAACTTGCGAATAAAACGGACCAGGTCCGCTGCATGACGAAACGCATCCGCGCTGCGATCCCAGTCACCCCGTTCGCGCGGCGGATCACCGCCCAAAGCAAGAATGTTGCTCACGCCTGCCGTCGCATAGCGCTCAAGGATGTCATTGATGTCGCTCTCCTGATGACAGACGCAGGTCAGGTGCGGAATGGGATCGAGCGTGGTCGTCTGCTTGATGCGCACCACCAGATCATGCGTCATCTCGCGCGTGGAGCCGCCAGCACCGTAGGTCACGGAAACAAACGCGGGCTTGAGCGCTTCAAGCTGCGTGATGTTCTCGAAGAGAGCCTCTGCACCTTGTGCAGTCTTGGGCGGAAAAAACTCGAACGAGCAGGTCGTCTGAGCTTGATTGAGAATGTCCTGAATATGCATGGGTGGTTTATGTTATCGAAAAAGCGGGGAGGGTTGCCGACGATTGGATTCCTGTTCGTGTGGCACTGGCAGCGAACCATTTGCTCCGTGTTCCGTTGTATCTTCGGCCGATTGGGTTTCAAGCCTAAACGTTATGATGTTCGGTTGGTTAGAGATGCATCCGGTTCTCTCCGAAAGGCTCGCCATGATTCAGGGTATCCAGCGAACGATCCTATCGTTCGTCATCGCGTGGTTCTGTTTGATTCATGTTTTCAGCGGTACTTCGCAGGCAGCCGATGCTCCACGCAATGTCGTCGTGATTGTCGTCGATGACATGGGCAAGACGCTGGGCGCCTACGGCGACAAGGTGGCCCGCACGCCTCGCCTTGATGAACTGGCGCGTGAAGGCATCACGTTTGACCGTGCGTTTTGCACCACCGCCAGTTGCAGCGCCAGCCGTTCGGTGATTCTCACGGGTCTGCACAATCACGCCAACGGCCAGTACGGCCACGAGCACAGCTATCACAAGTTTTCGACCAAGGAGAATGTGCAGTCGCTGCCGGTGCTGCTCAAAGCGGGCGGCTACCGCACGGCAAGAATCGGTAAGTTTCACGTGGCACCGGAAGAGGTTTATGCCTTCGACGAAGCGCTCAAAGGCAACAGCCGCAGCCCGGTGGAGATGGCGGACAACTGCCGCAAGTTTATTGCGGCTGGTGAAGGCGATAGCAAAAAGGCGAGCGAGCCGTTCTTTCTTTATTACTGCACGAGTGATCCGCATCGCGGCGGCGGCTTTGCAAATGAGCTGCCGCACAAGCCCGATCGCTTTGGCAACAAGCCTACGGGTCAGCCGGACTATCCCGGCATCAAGACGGAAACTTTCAAGCCGGCTGACATGGTGGTGCCTCCGTTTCTGCCGGACACGCCCGAGTGCCGCGCTGAGCTGGCGCAGTATTACCAGGCGGTGAATCGCGTGGATCAAGGCGTGGGCAGACTCATCGACATACTTAAAGAAACCGGGCAGTACGAAAACACGCTGATCATCTTTATCAGCGACAACGGCATCGCCTTCCCCGGCTCCAAGACCACGCTCTATGAGCCTGGCATGTGCCTGCCTGCGATCATGCGTTTTCCGCAGCAGAAAGAGCGCGGCAGCCGGTCGAGTGCGATGATCTCGTGGGTTGATCTGGCCCCTTCGATTCTGGACTTCGCCAAAGTCACGCCTAAAGAAAACGTCAAATTCCACGGCAAATCATTCATGGCACTGGCGGACGATGTCAAGGCGAAAGGCTTTAATGAAGTGCTCGCATCGCATACGTTCCACGAGATCACCATGTACTATCCGATGCGTGTGCTGCGCGAAGAGCGGTACAAGCTGATGTGGAACATCGCGTGGAAATTGGATTATCCGTTTGCTTCCGATTTGTGGGAGTCGCCCACCTGGCAGAGTGTGATCACCAAACAGGCTTCGCTTTACGGCAAGCGCACCGTGGAGGCTTACCTGCATCGTGCGAAGTTCGAGCTTTACGATCTGGAGAAGGATCCCGATGAGATTGACAATCTCGCGGAGAAGCCCGAGTTTAAGGACACACTGCTGCGCATGCAGACGCGTCTGAAGCAGTTGGAAAAGCAGACGCAGGATCCGTGGATTCTCAAGTGGGATTATGAATGAGAGCTTGCAACCACGGCGAGCGATGAATGAAATGAGATTGGTTAACTTTGTGGTTCCATCGATAGCGATTGATCATTGCCCAATGCCTACTAGCCAATTGCTTTTTCTTTGTCCCCCCAATATGTCCTGATTACTTCGACTGTCATTTCAAACGCATTGGAGATTTCCATGAAACCTATTCACCTCGCACTTCTCATCATGGCCCTGCTGTCGGTCGTGGCTGGTCAGGCGATCGCTGCCGCTGCCCCAGCGACTCGGCCCAACATCGTCATGATCTTCAGTGATGATCACGCCTTCCAGGCCATCAGCGCCTACGGCAGCAAGATCAACAAGACACCCAATCTCGATCGCATCGCGCAGCAGGGCATGCGCTTCGATGTGTGCGTGGTCAACAACTCCATCTGCGGCCCTTCGCGTGCTGCTATTCTCACCGGCAAATACAGCCACAAGAACGGCTTCTTCCGCAACGGCAACCGCTTCGATGGTTCGCAGCAGACCTTCCCGAAACTTCTCCAGCAGGCGGGCTACCAGACCGCGATGATCGGCAAGTGGCATCTCGAAACCGATCCGACTGGCTTTGATTTCTGGGAGATTCTCATCGGGCAGGGACCCTACTGGAACCCGCCGATGATTCGCAACGGCCAGCGCATCAATCACGAAGGCTACACCACCGACATCATCGGCGACCTCTCGCTCAAGTGGCTCAAAGAGCAGCGCGATCCCGAGAAGCCGTTCATGCTCTTCTTCCAGCACAAGGCCCCGCACCGCAACTGGGATCCGCACCCGCGCCACTACACAATGTTCGATGATGCGGACATCCCCGAGCCTGACACGCTGTTTGATGATTACAAAAATCGCGCCAGCCCCGCTCGCAATCAAGACATGTCCATCGAAAAAACAATGACCGCTCACGACCTGAAGATGGTCGAGCCTAACAACATGACACCTGAGCAGCTCAAGCTCTGGAAAGCCTACTACGACCCGATCAAAGAAAAATTTCAGGCTGACAAACTCACCGGCAAGGAACTGGTGCGCTGGAAATATCAGCGCTACATGAAGGATTACCTGCGCTGTGTGCAGGCGGTGGATGAGAACGTCGGCCGCGTGCTGGATTATCTCGATGAATCAGGCTTGTCCAAAAACACGATTGTGATTTACTCCTCCGATCAGGGCTTTTATCTGGGCGAGCATGGCTGGTTTGACAAGCGCTGGATGTATGAAGAATCGCTGCGCACACCGCTGATGGTGCGCTGGCCCGGCGTCGTCAAGCCTGGCAGTGTCAACAAGGACATCGTCTCCAACATCGACTTCGCTGAGACCTTCCTCGAAGTCGCCGGTGCCAAGATTCCCTCTGACATGCAAGGCAAGAGCCTCGTGCCGGTGCTCAAAGGTCAGACACCAAACGACTGGCGAAAATCGTTCTACTACCACTACTACGAATTCCCCGGCGTACACTCGGTGGCCAGGCACTATGGCGTTCGCACCGATCGCTACAAACTCATTCACTACTACCAGACCGATGAATGGGAACTGTTCGATCTTAAAAATGATCCGCAGGAGATGAAGAGCGTCTATGACGATTCTTCCTACTCGACGGTCGTCACCGATCTGAAACAGGAACTGACCCGTTTGCAGAAAGAAGTGGATGACACCGGGCCACACACGGCTGCACCCGGCGATGCGAAAAATAAAGCGCCGAAGAAACAACCGGCGGGCAAAGGCAAGGGCGTCAAGGCGCACGATTTGGAAATGATCCTCACTGCTGCACAAGAGAAGCCGATGGTGCTCGATGGCACCAGCGGCGTGCAGCCCAAGGAGAAGCCTGCCATTGGCGGTCGGCCCTTCGCTATCGGCGCGAGCGTCAAGGCAGCGGGTGATGGCGTGATCTTCGCGCAAGGCGGCGGCTCACTGGGCGCTTCGCTCTTCATCAAGAATGGTTTGCCTCATCTGGCCGTGCGCAGTGATGGTGATGGCGATGTCACGGAGATTGCAGGCAAGGAAAAGATCAAGGCGAGCGGCTGGACGCACATCGCCGGCGTGCTCGATGAAAAGGAAGTGCTTCGTCTTTTTATCAACGGCAAGGAAGTCGCCAAAGAGGATGGCCGAGCGGTGGCACGCACGCCATCAGAAGGCGTTTCGATTGGTGAAGATGCGGACTCGTTTGTCGGCGAGTATTCCGCCAACGCGCTCAAAGGTGAACTGCAACATGTCCGCATGTATCTGGGCGCTCTCTCCGCCAAGGAAATGCAGGCCTGGCTCAAAGGCGAAACGACGCTCTCGCAAACAGCAGCAATCGTCGCGCCGGCAATCATCGCAGCGCCTGCGCCTTATCGCGGAGCCTTCGGCAACGGCAACGATATGACCGGCACAGGCGACTGGTGGAAACAAGAACCCAAGCAGCCCTGGCTGAATCTGAAAGTCGAGCGCGACAAGGTCATCGGATTTTGTCTTTACACCGTTCACCGAAACATCCTTAAACTCACCGCCCAGCTTTATCCGCTCTACCCCGATGAGACGCGCGATGTTCGACTCGAAGCGCAGCAAGAGGGCGGCTCATGGAAACAGATCGCCACTGCCAAGGCCCATGACATGGGCTGGGCCGCCACCTTTCGCGTTGAAAACTGGGACATGACCAAGAACGTGAAATACCGCGTATTACACGGGGAAAAGGCCGCATTTGAGGGACTCATCCGCCGCGATCCCATTGACAAGGAAACCATCACGGTCGCTTCGCTCTCTTGCAACTCAAGCAAAGACCGAGGCGACCGCGACAGTTTCGTGCGCAATCTCAAAGCTCAGGATCCCGATCTGCTTTTCTTCGCAGGCGATCAGGTTTATGACCACCGCGATCACACCGCAGCCTGGCTCAACTTCGGCAAACAGTTCGGCGAGATCATGCGCGATCGCCCGACCATCACCATCCCCGATGACCACGATGTCGGCCATCCCAACCTCTGGGGCGAAAACGGCAAACTCTCTGAGCGCGGTGATGGTGCCGACGGCGGATACTACATGCCTGTCGAATACGTCAAGATGGTCGAGCGATGCCAGACATCGCACCTGCCCGACGCTTACGACCCCACGCCCATCGAACGCGGCATCAACGTGTACTACACCTCGCTCACTCTGGGCGGCATCGACTTCGCCATCCTCGAAGATCGCAAGTTCAAATCAGGCCCCGATGGCAAGATTCCCAAGATGGGCCCGCGCCCCGATCACATCAACGATCCTCAATACGATCCCGCTTCAATTGATGTCAAAGGCCTGGTGCTCCTTGGCGAAAGGCAACTCAAGTTCATCCGCGCCTGGGCACAGGACTGGACCGGCAGCGATATCAAGTGCGTCCTTTCGCAAACCATTTTCTGCGGCGGTGCTCATCTGCACGGCTCCATCAAGAATCGTCTGCACGCCGACCTCGACAGCAACGGCTGGCCTCAAGCGGGTCGCAACGAAGCCCTGCGCGAACTGCGCAAAGCCTTCGCCATTCACCTCGCTGGCGATCAGCACATCGCCACCTTCATTCATCAAGGCGTCGATGACTACCGCGATTCGATTTATTCATTTTGCAGTCCCGCCATCGTCAACACCATCTACTCCCGCTGGTGGTGGCCCAGCGAAGGCGCTGGAAAAAATCGCGACCCCCAAAGCCCGCTCCCTTTCACTGGTGATTACCTCGATGGCTTCAACAATCACGTCACGATGTTGGCCTACGCCAATCCTGAAACCTCGCAGGATGCAGGTGCGGGATACGCACTGGTGAAGTTCAATCGCAAGACGCGAACGATCATGAACGAATGCTGGTCGCGCTTTACTGATGTGACCAAGCCTGATGCGAAGCAGTTTGCCGGTTGGCCCATCACCGTCGATCAACTGGACAACTACGGACGCAAAGCCGTCGCTTATCTGCCGACGCTTGAGTTCAAAGGCATCACAAATCCCGTGGTGCAGATCGTCGAAGAAGCCACCGGCGAAATTGTTTACACCCTTCGCATCAGCGGCAACACCTTCAAGCCCAAAGTGTTTTCGACCGGTGCGCACACCATTCGCATCGGCACCGACAAGCCCGGCGATAAGGAATTCAAAGGCGTGAAGCCTTCGGAAAAGACGATGACGATTCAGTGGTGAGCAGGATCGCGCGATTCTGTGTGGCACTGGCTGGCCGCTGCTTTGAGCGGTTTGCCAGTGGTGTTTATGAGCTTTCACTTGATCGCCACTGGCAAACCGTCCAAAGCGCCGGCCTGCCAGCGCCACACGATTGGGTCAACAATCACCTCACATCGTTCGCGTGGCCAGCGCTCGAAGGCCGGTGGTCGCGGTGACTTTGCGGGCCAGGACTTTGGCGGTGAGCGCGCTGGGGGCGATGACAAAGAGCGTTGACCCCGAGCCTGTGATGTGTACCGGCAGGCTCAGTGCAGCTTCGAGCTTGGCTTTGACTTCGCGAAGCTGCGGCTGCGTGATGCATGCCGGCTCCGCCAGATCGTTGAACGGGCCATCCTGCGGAATCGTGATCGCAGAAGTGAGCGATCTGACCCGGCCAAGCTCGACTTCTTTCACAGGTTCTTCACTGGGCACGAAGCCATGAAGCTGATCAAACGCCTTGTACACCGGCCCCGTCGGACAGCCAAAGGGCGGCAGAATCAGTACGAGATCAAGCGTGCCTTTGCGCGGCGCGGGTGTCAGCTCTTCGCCAAACCCGGTGACAATCGCTGAGGGAATACCACGCGATACGCCCAGACCAAACGCGACATCGCTGCCAAGCTCTTGACTGATTTCCATCAGGTCTTGCGGATGCACATGAAGATCAAAAAGACGATCCAGAGCGACCAGTGTCTGCGCCGCGTTGCCTGATCCGCCGCCAAGTCCAGCACCGGCGGGAATGCGCTTGAAGAGATTCAGCTCCACCGGCAAGTAACGCTTCACGTGCTCCTGAAGCAGCGCATGAGCGCGGTAGCACAAATCTTTTTCGATGGGCCAATCGACAACGCCGACAGGCTCACCCGT
Organism: uncultured Phycisphaeraceae bacterium; assembly: GCA_964650055.1. Classification (GTDB taxonomy): domain Bacteria; phylum Planctomycetota; class Phycisphaerae; order Phycisphaerales; family Phycisphaeraceae; genus JTS-RE9. The sequence goes on from CAZYQL010000022.1 coordinate 28,615, forward strand.
CGATTCATTGGTATCGAACTCGATGATGAAATTGCTTTCGTTGCCGGTGATTTGAGTGAGTTTGAGAGAGTCGGCAAAATTGACGGCAACCATCCAACTGGCAATCGGGTGCATGCCTCGCTCATCGGGTGAGCCGACGCAGAGCGCGAGGTTGACCTTGGCTGGTGAGGAAAGGGAAAGCGATGGGCGCGTGCGTGCGTCGGTCATTCCTCGTCGTCCGCTTCGCCATCTTCAATCTGCAGGCCAGCCAGAGCTAGCGGTACGTTCTGTGCGAATTCAAAAACTTTGTCGAGGCCTGTGGTGAGAAACACGGCCCAGAGCGCATCGGTGAGGCCTGCAATGCGAAGCTTGGAATCGCGATCAATCGCTTCTTTGCGCAGGCGAAGAAGCTGCGAGAGATTGGAGCTGTTCATGTGATTGACAGCAGCGAAATCGAGCACGATATCTGGCATGTTGGTCGCGGCGTGAGCTTTATCCTTGACCTGCATGAGGTCTTCGCTCAGCGCAGGTTCCTCATCGAGCTGGACGAGCCAGATTTTGTCGGACCATTCTTCAACAGGCATGGGGGACCTCGGGGAAAAGCGAAAAAGCGAAAAAGCGAAAAAGCGAAAAATTCAAAGCCGAGTGGACGCTGTCGTGAATCAGATTATTCGGCAGGGGGGTTGTCGGTTGAGGGTGTGTCTTGCTGAGTGTCGTCTTCTGCGATTTCATCAACGACATCAGTGGCATCAAGTTCGGCATCGTCTGGTGCTTCTTTCACTGCATCAGCGGCTTTGCCTTCGTCGGCGATACGGGCGACGCTGGCGAGGGTGTCATCTTCTTTGATCTTGATGACGCGGACGCCTTGCGTGGACCTACCGCACTGGCGGACGGTGTCAGCGTTGATGCGAACGATCATGCCGCCGGTGGAGATGAGCATGAGATCATCGCTCGGTTCGACAGCGAGCAGGGCGACGACTTCGCCGTTTTTGTCACTGAGCGCCATGCCGATGCGACCTTTGCCGCCACGGTTTTGTACACGCGTGGAGCCATCTTCACTGCGAACCAGATATTCTTCGAGCGGGGTGCGCTTGCCGTAGCCTTTGGTGGTGACGGTGAGCAGATCGTGCTTGTCATCAGGCGTGCATCGCACCATGCCGACGACGTTGTCGCCTTCACTCAGATCAATGCCTTTGACGCCACTCGCCCCACGGCCCATCGCACGGGCATCATCTTCATGAAAGCGAATCGCCTGGCCTTGACGTGTGCCCAGCAAAATATGGTCGCTGCCATGCGTCCAGCAGACACCGATGAGCGTGTCATCTTCGCGCAGGCCCACGGCAATGATGCCGCTCTTATTGACGTTGCGATAATCCTTCAGCGCGGTGCGCTTGATAATGCCTGCTGCCGAGGCGAAGACGAGGAACGCTTCTTCCTTTTCAAAATCTTCAATGGGCATGAAGGAGCAGACGCGCTCGCCTTCTTTGAGCTCAAGAAGATTGACGACAGCGCGGCCGCGACTGGTGCGTGAGCCTTCGGGAATCTCATAGACCTTGATCTTGTACACGCGGCCGGTGTTGGTGAAGCAGAGCAGATCATCATGCGTGGAGGCGACGAAGACTTGTTCCGTGAAATCGTCATCCTTGGTGTCAGCGCCGATGACGCCGCGCCCGCCTCGGCCTTGCGTGCGGAAGTCGGTGGTGACGGCTCGCTTGACGTAACCCGTGTGCGAAATGGTCACGACGACCTGCTGCACCGGCGTGAGCGCACCCATGTCGAATGCTTCGACTTCGTTGAGGTCAAACTGCGAGCGGCGCTCATCAGCATACTTACGCTTGAGCTCACTCACTTCATCCTTGATGATGGTGAGCACGCGCTGATGGCTGCCCAGAATCGATTCGTATTCTTCGATCTCGGTCAGCAGCGTCTTGTAATTTTCAACCAGCTTTTCAATTTCCAAGCCGACGAGTTGAATCAGTTGCAAGCGACCAATTGCCTCGGCTTGCACCATTGAAAGGCGAATGTCATTTTCAGCCGAGACTTTCTTGAGCCGCTCGGGAATCTTCGCAGCAAAAGGATGATCCGCAGGAATGCGGAAGCCGCGCGCCATGAGCTTTTGGATCGCTTCATCACGAGTGCGCGAAGAGCGGATGAGCTTGATGATCTCATCGATATCGCAGACCGCATAGATCAGGCCTTCGATTTTGTGCGCTTCTTGCTGTGCTTTCTTGAGGCGATAGAGCGTGCGGTTGCGCACAATCTCGATGCGGTGATCGATGTAGCACTCGATCAGTTCCTTGAGGCTCAGCGTGCGCGGCTGACCATTGACCAGCGCGATGTTCATGATGCTGAACGTCGATTGCAACGGCGTCATCTGATAAAGCTGATTCTCGACGACGACCGGGTCCGCGCCTTTTTTCAGTTCGATCACCAGCCGCATGCCGCTGCGGTTGGAGGACTCATCGGTCATGTTGCTGACATCGCTGATCTTGTCGTTCTTGCGCAGGTCAACGATCTTGTCGATGATCGAATCGTTCTTGGAAACTTGATAGGGAATCTGTTTGACGACCAGCAGGTTGCGGCCGCTCTTGGTGGTTTCGTGTTCGATCTTGGCGCGCACAGTGATGCGGCCACGCCCGGTGGCATAAGCCTGCACGATGCCGGCGCGGCCGCAGATGATGCCGCCTGTCGGGAAGTCGGGGCCGGGCACGATCTTCATGAGTTCGTGCAGTTCGATCTCCGGCTTATCGATGGTCGCATTGATCGCATCGCAGATTTCGCCCAGGTTGTGCGGCGCCATCGAACTGGCCATGCCGACTGCGATGCCTGTCGAACCATTGACCAGCAAGTTCGGAAACTTTGCGGGCAGTACCGTCGGCTCATCGCAGCTCTCATCGAAGTTGGGCTGCCACTTCACCGTCTCAAGTTTGAGATCTTCGAGCATCTCCATCGCGTGATGATGCAGGCGTGCTTCGGTGTAACGCATGGCTGCCGGCGGATCGGGATCGAGCGAGCCGAAGTTGCCTTGCTTGTCGATGAGCAGGCAGCGGAACTTCCACTCCTGCGCCATGTTGACGAGGGTGGGGTAGATCGCGCCGTCGCCGTGCGGGTGATATTTTTTCATCGTCTCGCCGACGATGCCTGCGCACTTGGAGTGCTTTCGGCCGGGCGAGAGATTCAGATCATTCATGGCCACGAGAATGCGGCGCTGCGAAGGCTTAAGACCATCGCGCACATCAGGCAGCGCGCGGTCCACAATGGTGGACATGGCATAAGTGAGATAGCTGTCGGCCAGTTCGCGTTCGATGGCGTGATCGACGAAACCGCCGCCGGGATTGCCGCCCGAGCCGCCACCTGGACCTGCACCATCGGGCGCTGCATCGCTGCCGGTGGGGGGCAGCATATTAGCGCCACCGCCCGCGCCATCGCCAGCCTGGGCAGCGGGGCTGTTTTCGTCGGTGTTTTCAGTGTTATCTGGGGTTTGGGCCATGGGTCTTTTGCGTTCCTTCAGCGGGCATTATTGCATCCAAGCAAGGCCCGTCATTTTAGTTGATTTTAAGGTGTGACGCGAATGAGTGAAGAGCGTGCTATGTCATAGCCGCAGCGTCCTCGCTGCGCAGCGTATCAAGCACGCGCAGCGAGCACGCTACGGCTACAAAGCGGCATGGGACAACATCACCGTTATGGCGTAGAATCCTGCGACCTGTTGCTTTTTGCCAAGCCGATGCTTGCGGGCACAGCGAAAAAAGGCTGGAACCTTATGCTGCTGGTTGTAGGACAGGATCGCGGAATTCAGGAACGCTTGTCAGTTGAGCTGGCGGAAGTGGAAAGCCATTTCGCGGCGGAGCTGCTGAGCGATCTGCCCTGTGTCAACGATCTGGTCACCCATGTCGAACGCTACCGCGGCAAGATGCTGCGCCCCATGCTCGTGCTCGTCAGCGGCCTGGCCACCGGTCCCGCTGCGCAGATGCTGCGTTCCAACGGCAACGGTCATGGCCATGGTCATGGTCATGGCAACGGCAGCAGCCACGCCTTCGATGCCCTTCGCCCCGATGCTCTCAATCACGCTCACCGCATCATCGCCACCGTCGTCGAGATGGTACACATGGCCACGCTGGTACACGATGACATTCTCGATGAAGCCGAGGTGCGAAGACAAGGCACCACCGTCAACGCACTCAACGGCAACGAAGCAGCCGTGATGCTCGGCGACTACATGATCAGCCACGCTTATCACCTGTGCAGCAGCATCGATCAGCCCGCCATCAGCCGCATGATCGCCGATGCAACCAACACCGTCTGCGAAGGTGAACTTCTGCAACTGGCCAATCGCAACAATTGGCTGCTCGATGAAGGTACGTATTTCGAAATCATTCGCCGCAAGACCGCCAGCCTCACCGGCGGCTGCTGCAAACTCGGCGCAGTCCTTCACGATGAAGCCGACGCCACCATCGGCCAGTTGCTCTATCAATACGGCGAAAAGGTGGGCACTGCTTTTCAGGTCGTCGATGATCTGCTCGACTTGGTGGGTGAAGAAAAAACAGTAGGCAAATCGCTTGGCCGTGATCTGGTCAAGGGAAAACTCACGTTGCCGCTCATCCATTATCTGAGCACCGCACCCGCCAGCCAGAAGCAGCCGATGCTCGCCATGATTCAGAGCATCAGCAGCGAGCTTACGGCAACCACTGCCACCGCCCGCACCATCGCTCAGGTCCGCTCCGCCATCACCTCCAGCGATGCCATCGACTACGCCAGGCAAACCGCCCAGCGACTCATCGATGAAGCCAAAACCGCCCTCGAAGTATTGCCCGAGTCGCCCGCCAGAACGCTCCTAGGTGATATGGCCGATGCCGTGCTGACGCGCAAGAGTTGATTCAGTGCAGATGCAGAATCCTTTCGCGATCATCATCTGCTTGTTTTCCTTTTCCTTCTCGATTATTCTGTGCCTTACGGTGTTCGACCATGGAACGGTCGCTGGCTCGTGATTCCACGTGCCAGGCTTAACAACAAGGAGGTTACGCCGATGCATCTCAATGGACTTCGCTCTTCTAACATTCTTCGCTCGACCCTTAGCCTGACCCTTGCGCTGACCCTCGGCTTAGCCGCGGGTTGTGCTACGCCGCCCAATTCGGTGCTGCGTTTGCATGCCAAAGACGCCATCGATCAAAAGGATTACACCACCGCTCGCGAAAAGCTCGAACGCGCGCTGGGCCAGGATCCTGCCGACTGGAAAGCGAACTATTACATGGGCCTGGTTCGCATCGAACAGGAGCGGCCACTCGTAGCCCGGCTACACCTCGAAGTCGCCTACAGCCTGCGCGATAACGATCCAGAAACCCCCGCCATCCTCGATGCCCTGGCGCAGGCCCTGCACAACGAAGGCGACATCGACAAACTCGACATCATGCTCAAGTCCGCCACGAATCGCTACGGCAAGCCTCACGACTTCTACCGCCAGGCCAAGTTCCTGGGCCTCCAAGGCGATGTCGATGGTGCCCGCGCTGCTTATCTCAAAGCCGCCAACGTCTCCCGCGCCGATGACATCACGCCCTTCATCAAGCAGGCCGACTTCTACGAAGGCCTGGGCGATCGCGTGAACGCCGTCGTCGTCTTGCAGCAAGCGCAGCAGATCGAGCCTTACAACCGCACGATCGCCGCCCGCATCTCTTCTCTAGTGCTTGATCCCAAGCCCGCAGTGGATGCGACGATTCCTTCTGTGAATCCGTGAGATTTGAATACAGAGGAT
>CAZYQL010000023.1:0-34325 GCA_964650055.1 uncultured Phycisphaeraceae bacterium
GCCATGACAATTGCCTGTTGCGAAAGAGGACAAGGAGATTCGATTCGCTCGCTAGAACATTTCAACTTCATTCGTAGCAGCATCAAAACGAGCCGCGCCCGTCAGGAAGCGGGCTGCACCTTGCATCCCCCACTCCGTTACGGTCGTGGCTCGTGGCGGACACGCTAGAAGTGAAGTTGATCTGCACCAGTGTATGGCTTTTGAAAATGAAAACCTGTGCGCCCGATTTGGCATGAATCCATTCTCAGCCGCGAAGCGGTGGCCTATCGCAGCCGTGGGCGTCAGCCTACGGAAAAGGTGACAGGACAGGCGAAGCCGCAACGCGGCGACACATGCGAAAAGGTAACTGCCCACCACGATGGACCTCGAAGGTGATTCATGGTCGGCGGTGAGCTGATCTTCCCGCGTGCAGTTGCCTTATCAGAGCCGGAGTTTGTAACTCCGGTCGGCGAGCGAGCCTCAATGGCGAAGGCCGCCGCAGTCGGCGCGGCAGAAGAACGATAAACAAGTTGTTGACGGGCGATGATCGCACTTGGAAGAAAACATCACGCGCTGTGCGCAGGTGACTCGCTGCACGAATTTCGATCTACACGGCTTTGAGCCGTGAAGATCGAACCGGAGTTACAAACTCCGGCTCTGATAAGGCAGTGCAACAACCGCTTTCGAGACGCGGGGAAAGATCAAGGCGGTGCCCACCCTACGACCCTTGAATTAACAGCAAAATAACGGCCAGCCAACGGCACAATCGCCCCGCTGCTTTGCGATGTCCGTTCATGATCCGAACCGATGGGTAAAGTTTGTGAAGCAAGATTGTCTGATAGAATAATCGGCGACACGCAGGCTGCGTTAGCTTGCGAGGTTGCAAGCAAAACAGAGTTAGGTGTATTGGGGTCGCCGATTGTCCATTACGTCTTTCCGTGCCGGTACCTTGCTCCTCTGGGGTGGCTGTGCGGTAAGTCTGCTCGGCCTTGTGTGTGCCGAGTTGTACATTCGACATGTGCTCATGCCGCGAGTTACCGCCAACGACTCCAGCCTTTGGGGTTGGGGACCGGACGGCGCTTCTTCCTACATATTGCTGGGCAACGTCGCATTTCTCATCTTTCCATTGTCTATCGTTTGGAGTGGCGTTTGTTTATACTTCCGCCGGCAGACTGAGGCCAACTTATCTTGTCTGGCTGCTGCGGCCGCGTTTGGTCTTTGCCTTGGCTGTATCGCTCAATCGTCTTACTTCATGGACTAAGAAATGCACCTAACCACCAACTACCGTTGACGAGTACTTGTGCGTTGAATGTTTTCATCGAGCCTTGTGCGCTTCTGCCCCGCACACAGCCCCCGGAACTCGCAACTGAGTGGCAGGTCGTTACCCATAGCCATGACGCCGACGCACGTTGTCATCCTCTCGTCCGCAGTGTGTTGGGGAGTGATTTGCTCGTCCTATGCGATCGCTCGCCGTTCGTGGATAGAGCTGCTGACGTTAGGCGGGATATTGCTCCTGTTCCTTTCGATCCTCGTTGCAATACTCCCGCGAACTGGCGCGATTGTCGCTGTCACTGTGAACGGGGCATTCCTGTTGCGGTTTCTCGTTGGCGTGCTGCGCAATGCATGGGGCATACGGCAGTCCGGACGCGATGGATAACCCGCCGTTGCGGATGAAAAAGGGGAGCGTTCATTTTTCCGCCCCGGGGTCTTGAAAATCACTCACCCCTCAAAAGCCACCGCAGGCTTACGCCTTGCGGCTCGGATCATGCAGCGTTCATCGTGATTTCATCCTGGCGGCAAACTGCCTTCATCGATGCCTGATCCTGCGGATGCGGTGGCGCGGCCTCGGCGGTCGTTGTTGCCGATGTTCTGGCCGCGCGGCATGGCGATGACGCCGGTGCGGGCCAGTTCGATGATGCCGTAGGGTTGCATGAGTTGCACGAGCGCTTCGATCTTCGTTTCTGTGCCTGCCATTTCGATCATCACCTGGCCGGGGCTGATGTCCACGATCTTGGCGCGGAAAATATTGGCGATTTCCACGAGAGCGCTGCGGCGGGCGTTGGAGACGTCCAGCGTGGCTAAGGTTTTGTTCTGTTCCGTCGAAGCGCCGGTTGTCGAAACTGTCACCAGAATCAGATCGCGCTCGACATAAGGCACATCCTTATAGTCCACCACCTTCACCACAGGCACCAGCTTCGCAAGCTGCTTGCGAACCTGTTCCAGCACCGCGTCGTCACCGGTGGTGACGATGGTCATGCGGGAAATCTCCGGGTTCTCCGTGCGGCCCACGACGAGGCTGTCGATGTTGAATCCGCGCGCGGCAAACATGCCCGCCACCTGCGAAAGAACGCCCGGCTCATTCATGACCAGCGCGGCAATCACGTGCCGCTGCGACGATGTTGTGTTTTCACTCATAGCGGCCACATCATAGCGAATTTTCTCGATTTGGCTTGATCGCTTAGATGCGGTTGCCTGGGGTTTGCCGGAACTTCAAACGCCTGAATCCAAGCGGGTGATTTGCATCACCGCCCTGCTGTCGTCGCGGGGAGTGAATTCACTTTCGACTTGATCACTGCCGTCACATCGGTCTGCTTGTCCGGCTGAGCGATCGGGCAGCGCATCAATTTAATCTGCTTAGCATCTTCATCCATCAGTACAAAAAACAGATCATCTCCCACCACGGAAATCGTCAGCGCATTAATGCCCAGCGCCCGCGTCTGCCACTTGCCATCTTTCTTCTCGCTGATCGACAGCGGCAGAATGTCGTCGCCTTGATCCAAGTTCTTCCCGGCCGCCAGCTCACGCCAGATGATGCGATCCTTGCCCGCATAAATCGGCGTGATATCTTCGATGTCGTTGACCGTCACCTGTTCCGTTTTGCCATCAAGGGTGGCGATGAAAAGCTCGGCATCATCGCCGGTGTCTTTGGTTTTAGCGCGGTAGAGCACCGCATCAGCACCGGCCCAGCGCGGCCGAAATATCTCTGGCAGATCGGTCACGATGTCGCTGATTTTTTTGGAGTTGCCACCATCAGCATCAGTCACGTGCAAAGCGCCGCCGGTGTTGGTGATTGCTACATAGAGCAGCCGTTTGCCATCGGGAGAAAACTCAGGCGCGGTGCCTTCGAGTTTGAGATCGGTGGTCTTGCCGGTCTTGACGTCGCGCTTCATCAGCTTGCCACTGGCGGTGCGCTGGTTCTGCTGATCGGCAGCGACATAAACCATTGAAGCGCCATCGGGAGAAAGCGTGGGCAGCATGGCGTTTTTGATGGTGACGGGCGCTTCGAGGCCGTGGTGTAGAACAATGGAAAGTCCATCGCCGCCGTCGGCGCAGTGGGCGATGGCATCACCTGCGATGCTCATCCAGAAGACACCCTTTTGATTGGGGCCGATGACCTGAACATCGTTGGTTTTCAGATCCATACGGATGATGCTCGATGCGTCGTTGGGGGCGACGACAACGCCCAGTTGATTCACCGGCAGCACGATGTACCGACCATCGGGCGACACGCCGACGAGATTGGGCGAAGGCACACAGCCGGCCAGGGCGACGAGCGCACCTGAGAGCGAATATTTGCTGAGCTTTCGCAGCGTGGTGATGAGGCGATCCAGACCGGTGCGATAAGGGCGACGCTTGGACATGAAAAACCTCCATGATGTGCAGTGTGGCAGCTCAGTGAATCAGGCATTCACTTTCACGCTGTCCTTATCTTACCTGCATCCCCTGCCATCAGGTTGCATATTCGCGGCACGAGTGCCAGCCTTTGCCTCGTTGGAGTTCCTACAATAGGCACATGGAAGAACCCATCGATGAAGCTGATGCATCGCACGAGACCGATGACCCGGCCAACCTGCTGCTGATCGTTGTGGGGGCGCACCTTCGCGCTGAGATGGCGGATCGGCCTTTGGCCTATCGGCTGTGCGAACGGGTGCGTACGTGGATGGAAAAGTATGGAGCAGGCTTGGTGCCGCCGGTGTTGCCGCTGGTTTGTTCGGATATCTGGTACATCAACGATCAGGATCTTCAGTCGCTGCCGACGATCAGTCTGGGCGGGCCGGGCGTCAATGCGCTTTCTGCTTATTTCCACGATAAACTCAAGACTGCGGTGGCCCGTGATGAGCACTACCTGATTCAACTGGATGCGGAGTTTGTGGATCTTCGGGCTTCCATCTGGGGCAGCAATAACGAGACGACTGTCGAGGCGCTGGACTATTTTGTTTCGCATTACTTGGATGGTTACTTGCGAGCTGTCGCAACACAGGTGGAGCCGAAGGCGGACTGAGGGGAGAGGACAGGAGACAGGGGACAGAGGACAGGAGACAGATTAAAGACAGAGGAGAGGGCGCGGGGCTTTTGGGACGGATATCGAATATGCTGGGACACGATCATGGAAGTGACCACCGTCAAACCTGATGACCTTTTGCAGCTTGCCGAGACGGCGCAGGAAGCTGGCCGTGTATTTGATGCGGGTGGCCTGGTGATTTTTCCGACGGAAACGGTCTATGGCATCGGCGCTGCCGTCGCCAGTGATAAAGGCTATCTCGCGCTGCTCGAAGCCAAAGGTCGGCAGCAGACGCAACCGTTCACGCTGCATATTCCTGATCCGCAAAGCGCTGATCGTTATGTCGATGCGAGCAGTCCGCGCGTGAAACGACTCATTGAAAAAGTATTGCCCGGGCCGGTGACGCTGGTGGTCGATGTGCCTGAGGATGTGATGGCGCAGAAGCTGGGCGTGATGGCGCGCGAGCTCAGCGCTGATGCGAAAATTCTCGCTTCGCGTTTGTATCACAACGGCACGATCGGCTTGCGCTGCCCGGACGACAGCATCGCCCGGCAACTGCTAGGCGCGACGCGATCGCCGGTGGTTGCTTCCAGTGCGAATAAGCGCGGCGAGCCGCCGCCGCAGGATGTCGATGCCGCTGCCAGTGCGGTGGGCAACGCCGCTGATCTGATTGTCGATGGTGGTCGCTGCCGCTATGCCAAGCCTTCGACGATTGTGCGCGTGAAGCAAACCAGCAACGGCCCGGTGATCAGCGTGGAGCGCGAAGGCGTTTACGATGAGCGCGCCATTCGCCGCATGCTGCGCTACACAATGCTCCTGGTTTGCAGCGGCAACACCTGTCGATCGCCGATGGCGGAGGTCATTGCCAAGCAGATCATCGCAGCGCAGCGCAGCATCAACATGGATGATCTGGAAGCAGCGGGTGTGCGCGTGCTTTCTGCCGGGGCCTTTACGAACTCGGGTATGCCTGCTGCACGTGAAGCGATCGAAGCGATGAGCAAGCTGAGCATCGATCTTTCGCAGCATCGCTCTCGTGTGCTGACACCGGAACTGATTCGCGAGTCGGATGTGATTTACTGCATGACGCAGTCGCACCTCGATGCGGTGTTGGAACTGGATCCACAGGCGCGGGACAGGGCCATGCTGCTCGATGCCAACGGCGACATCGACGATCCCATCGGCGGCAATCTCACGGTCTATCAGCGATGTGCCGAGCTGATTCGCCGCAGGCTGGATGTGAGAATCAAGGAGCAGCAGCCTTGAGGCACCGCCAACCATTGCAAACTCCGTTCGCCAAGGCGAACGGCTAACTACGACGCAAACATTCCTGGACATGCGACACACATTGCCTCTTCCATTCCGGTGGTTCTGCCCGATGATCGCCCTGCTCGCGGTGCTGCTCGTTGCACCCGTTTTCACCTTCGCGCAAACGCAAACCAGCGACGTCGAACTGATCATCGAGCATCCCGAAGATGTCGGGCTCGATGGTTACGTTCGCCCCGGCACCTGGGCACCGCTGCGCGTTCTCGTCCGCAACAAGACCGGCCAGCTCAAAACGCTTTGGGTCGATTGGATTTCGCCTGATGCTGATGGCGACCTGCTCATTGCGCGCAGAGAAAATGTCGTCGTTGCTGCGGGCGGTTCTTTGGCGGTTCGCCTTTACGCCATGCCCGCCATAAATCGCAAAGCGACCGATGGCTGGACCGTGCGCGTCATCGATAAAGAGAGCGAGCAGATCGTCGCCTCCACCAAGATCGTGCCCAAGCATGCCATGGAACTTCGCACGCAGGCCATCGGTCTCACCGGCGGCGGCCTCATGGGTCTCGCCGCATTTCGCGAAACCTACACGCAGCACGAACCGATCGAATTCATCACCGCCATCGATCCCGCCACGCTACCTGATCGCTGGTATGGCATGCAGCTCATCGATGCTCTGATCTGGACGCCCGCCATCGGCAGGTCGCCGGTCGATCCTTCGGTGCCGCTGCCTGCCATTAAGGAATGGGTTCGCCGAGGCGGGCACCTGGTCATTGTGCTTTCATCGATCGATTCAGGCTGGAGCGATCCGCGCGTGGCTGACCTGATGCCTGCGGTGAACATCGGCCCTTCGCAGGCGATGGATGTGCCTGCGTGGATGTATGAAAGCAGCGATCCAAGGCGCGAGCCGACGCGGCCGGAGCTGATGGTGAATGTGAAAATTCCTGCGCGTTCATTGACGCGCCGCGATGATGCGAGGCCGGGTGATGTCGCGCTGATCACACCTGTTGCTTCCATCGCAGTGCAACCCATTGAAAAAGAACAGAGCCTCATCGCGTCGCATCAATATGGCTTTGGCAAAGTGACGCTCATTGGCATCGACATCACTGATCGCAGGCTCGCTTCGCAAGTTGCTTTTGTTCGTTATGGTCTGCCGCGCTTGTGGCAGACTGTTTTCGGCTGGCGCTCGCCGGGCAATCTCGATAACGCCAAGCTGATCGACGATGGAAAAATGTTGGCGGTGAGCTACCGCAGCATCACCGAACTGGGCACCTTCATTCCCGGTCGCATCGCCATGAAAGCGACAGCGGCGCTCACTGTTTTTGGTGCCGTCGTTCTCTTTGGTATTTACTGGGTCGTTGCCGGGCCTGCATCGTTTGCGGCGCTCAAGTCGCGCAAGATGCTGCATCACAGCTGGCTCATCTTTGCCTGCGTTGTCATCGTGTTCAGCGCGGTGACATGGCTCGCAGCAGCGTGGATGCGCCCAAGTAATACGCAGATTGAGCACTTCTCCATTGTCGATATCGATTCTTCCCAGCGCGGGCCAGCTCAGATGCGGGCCTACAGCGTCATGTCGCTTTTCGTCCCTGTTCACTCGACCGTCGATGTCGCCATTGCAGACACCAAGGACCGCTCCAATCTCAACGCCCTCGCCAGCCCCGGCCTGCCCGATGGCGATCGCACTTCCTTCGTCGGCGAGCGTCGCTATTCATTCAATACGCTCGCGCCATCATCGATGCCTGAGGTACCGATGCGCTCGACTGCGAAACAGTTCGAGGCTCACTACTGCGACATTATCGATGGCTCCGCGTTTGCAAAACAGTGGTCGCCGCCGACGGGTAGTGTGAAGCTCGTTGACGGCTGGCCTAGCGCCAATCTCACCCACGATCTGCCCGCGACGCTCACTAACGTGCGCATGATCTACAGTGCAGGCGATGGCCAGATGGCGCAGCTATGGAGCAGTGGCGATCGCACATGGAAGCGCGGAGCGACGCTTGTGGTTGGTAAGCCTGATTTGAAATTGCCGCTGGTGATTGAACCGGTGCTGGTCACTTATCCCAACCGCCGAATTGCCACGAAGGACAATCTCAAACCCAACGGCTGGGAAACGCGCTCGCTTCGAGGTGAAGGCGTTCTCGGTGCCCACATGGCGGACATGGGCGGTCAGCAGAGCGACACCAAGCAGGATGAGAAAACGCAAAAGCTCATCGATCCCGGCGCGAGCAGCATTGTGCGCACGTTGGAGATGCTTTCGTTTTTTGACATGCTTCCGCCGCCAACTTTTATGAAGCCTGATGATGTGCAGTTCAGTTGGACGCCGGTGCATTTCAGCAGGCGCATCGCCCGCAGTGCCGACCTGACCAAACTGACCGCGCAGCGCAGGCTCATCATCATGGGCCACATTGAAACCGATTCGCCGGTGCCTGTGCCGATGCTTGTCGGTGGTGATCCGATCAAGAGCAAGGGCTGGACGATGGTGCGATTTGTGATGAATGTCGAGGAATAAAGGAGAGTCCTGAGTCCGGAGTCCAGAGTCTTAAAGACAACACGACAGCCTTCCCGACACCAGCCCTCGATGAACCTTGAACCTTGAACTTTGAACCTTGAACTCAGAACTTAGAACTTAGAACTCAGAACTAATCCCATGGCGATGATCGAAACCCACAACCTGACCAAGCGCTATGGTGAACTGATCGCGCTCAACAATCTCAACCTCAAGATTGAGGAAGGCGACTGCTTCGGCTTCATCGGGCCTAATGGTGCAGGCAAAACCACCACCATCAAAATCCTCGCCACCCTCCTCAAGCCCACCTGGGGCGAAGCTCGCATCGATGGCCTTTCTGTTGGCCCGATCAATGCCCGCCAGGTGCGCAGTCTCATCGGCTACGTCCCCGATTACTTCGGCTCCTACGATGACATGGTCGTCAAGGAATATCTCGCCTTCTTCGCTGCAGCCTACGGCATCCACGGTGCCAAGCGCGAATCAGTCATCGATGATGTGCTCAATCTCACCGACCTGGCCTACAAAGCTGATGCCGAGGTCAACGGTCTTTCGCGCGGCATGAAGCAGCGCCTTTCCCTGGCGCGCGTTCTGCTCCACGATCCCAAAGTCCTGCTGCTCGATGAACCCGCCAGCGGCCTTGATCCTCGCGCCCGTATTGAAATTCGTGAACTGCTCAAAGAGCTGCACCGCATGGGCAAGACGATTCTCATCAGCTCGCACATCCTTCCGGAGATGGAAGATTTCTGCACGCGCATCGGCATCATCGAGCGCGGCGAATTGCAGTTCTTCGGTTCCGTCAAAGAGATTCTCGAACGCACCCGCAGCGGGACCATTCTGAAAATCGGCGTCGGCCAAAATACGGCGGCTGCCCTCGATGCCCTGCGACGACTGCCCGGCGTCATCGACGCTCAGCCAGCCGATGGACTCATGCGCGTCACCATCGATCCTACGCGCATCGATGCCACACGTATCGCGGCTACTTTGATCCGCGATGGCTTTGAACTCAATCGCATACAGGAAGAACACGTGAGCCTCGAAACCGCATTCATGCGGCTGACCAAAGGCCTGGTGCAATGAGCGAAGTATTCATGGTCAATGTTCGTGGTACATCTGTACCGCCTCGTCCAATCTGATTCGTAAATCATTCATCGCTGCTGCATCAAGTCTCCTGCATTCCGCGACGATCTAAACAGTCCACAGCTCGCATTTTTTTCGCGTTGCAAAGGATCATGTTTATGGCAGTTGCTCGAACCCAAGGCCTCGACACACTCAAACTCAATAAAGAACAGCACAAGTCCATCGCGCAGTTTCTTGAGGATCGATCGCGCACCGAAGAACGTAGGCGAGCTGATCGGCGCTTTCGTTTTCTTGATCCGCAAGGTCTGCTGCTTTTTGTCAGCCATCCCGGCGGCACTGATGTTTCGTACCGGGTCATGCCTCGCGACCTGAGCGAAATGGGACTGGGTTTTCTGCACGGGAACTTTCTCTATCCCGGCTCCACCTGCACACTCGAACTGCGCGGCAAAGATGGAAAGACACATTCCATCAGCGCGAAACTTATGCGATGCGATCACGTCACCGGTCGTGTCCATGATGTGGGCATCAAGTTCATCAAGGCCATCGACGTCGCTCTATATATAGACATTGCAGCCGACACCGAACCTGCACCCGCGCCCACACCAAAGACTCGCCCTTCTTACTGGCGCAAAGGCTAAGTGTTACCCGGTCCTGTTCGCTTCGTCATCCGATAATCTCGCTACACTGCCGCGATGAGCGAAACAGAGCGCATTCCTGTCGCGGTGATTGGTGTCGGACGCATGGGCAAGCACCACGCCCGCATTTATAAGTCGCTGCCTCAGGCGCAGCTGGTGGCTGTGGTCGATGCGGATGCTGATCGCGGTGCGATGGTGGCTGCCGAGTTTGGCTGCGAATCAGTGGCGAGCGCCCAAGAACTATTGAAGCGATTTCCGCAGGTCAAAGCGGTCACCGTTGCTGTGCCCACGGTGCGCCATCTTGCTGTTGCCGAGCCGCTACTGAAAAGCGGCGTGGCCTGCCTGATTGAAAAGCCTCTGGCTCCGTCATCAGCAGAAGCTAGAGAACTGGTTGATCTCGCCGCTGCAAATAAAGTCGCCTTGCAGGTGGGCCACACGGAGCGGTTCAATCCTGCGGTGCGTGCGGTATCGGCGCTGGCGATTACGCCACGCTTTATGGAAGTGCATCGCATCAGTCCGATGACGTTCCGCTCGCTGGACGTGGGCGTCGTGATGGACATGATGATCCACGATTTGGATATCGTCCTGTCTCTGGCTAATTCAAAGCTCGCCAAGGTCGAAGCTGTCGGCGTCGCGGTGCTCAGCACCCACGAAGATGTCGCCAATGCCCGCCTCGTCTTCGAGAACGGCTGCGTCGCCAACGTCACCGCCAGTCGCCTTGCACTCAAGACTGAACGCAAGCTTCGCCTTTTCAGCGAGTCTGCTTATGTCAGTCTCGATTACCAGAAACGCACCGGCATCGTCATTCGCAAAAGTGACAACGATGAATCACTGACACGTATCCGCGAACAGATTCGCGATGGCGCGGATCTATCGAGCGTCGATTATTCCGATCTGGTTTCGGTCGATGAACTGGAGATGGATGGCGCTGGCCACGCTGACCCGTTGACCGCAGAGCTGGCGAGTTTTCTTGAAGCGGTGCGGTCAGGTGAAGCGCCGGTGGTCGATGGTGCTGCGGGTGTCGCGGCTGTGGAAGCTGCGGAGATGGTGGTACAGGCGCTGCGAAGCCACAAGTGGGAAGGCCTCAGCTCTTGGAATGCGTGAAACGGTGAGTGATCATACATGCGCATCAAAATTTCTTTTGCGCATTTTGCGACTTTTCGCGGCCATTCCATTCTTCGTTCGCCAAGGCGAACGGCTAACCAGATCACCCTTGCGAACCGATTCATGCTCTGCCCTGCCGACATTGCCGACGCGGTGACCACTGGCCTGCGCGCCCGTGCTGCTGCGGATGATCTGGAACAGGTCGTCTATGGCTTCGACAGTTTCGCGGAACTGAAACTGCATCCGCTCGTGCAGGATTCTCTGCGCGCCCAGGCATGGGGTGTGTTTCCAGAACAGCGATATCCCAGCGACTGGAACAACCGCAAGCAAAGCGAAGGCCTGCGCTGCGATGTCGTGATTACCAATGATGCGGATGGCCCGGGCCTGCGCGATCCACGATTGCGGGGCACGCTCTTTGACACCATTGATGCGGTCGATCCGGAGGCTGCCTACTGGCTGGAGGTGAAGACGGTTTCGCAGTACACGACCGATGGGCCCTTCAAGGGGTACAGCAAGGAGCTGCTTTCGCCGGTGGCGGATGATGTGAAAAAGCTCTGGGCCGACAGCCTGATTTTTCACTCGGGCTTGCTTCTGCTGCTCTTCACAGAGTCACGTGAAGTGGCGGAGCATGACCTGCGCGCCTGGTTCGATCGCTGCCTCAAGCGCGGGTACCCCGTGGCCTCACCGGCAGCGCAAGGCTTTGAAATCACCAACCGCATCGGCAACGGATGGTGCGAAGTGGCCGTGTTCGGAGTACGGGGCGTTTAAAGGAAGATGCCGATACGAGCCACGACCGTCAGGGAGTGGATTCCTCGGGTTTTCAAACCGTGCAGCCCCCGCTCCCTGACGGTCGCGGCTCGTTTCGGATAGACGTCAGATGAAGACCGTCATAAACAGCGCGGGCTCTTTGATCTTGCCGGTGAGTTCGCCCACGACAGTGGTGACATATTTCACTTCGTAGTTGGGGTGGGCATCGAGCCAGTCGTTCATCTGATGATCGAGATGTTCGATGGCATCGAGGCGCAGCTTGGCGACGAAGGTCTTGCAGCGGACGCCGCCGGTGCCTGTGACATTGAGCGGGCGACTGTATTTGCTGTCTTGGTCATCCTTCTTTTTTGTTGAACCGAAGGTGCGAATTTCCCTGCTGCCGGCGGTATCGCCATCATCATCAGCCAGATCGATGCCATCGGGTTCACTGCCGCCTTCGCTTTGGGAATCGATGGGAATGGCATCATCAAGCAGCGAATCGCCATCGTCCGCATCAATCGGAATCGCGTCAGCCAGGAGATCATCGTCGTGAGAAGGATGCTTTTTGCCGTCGGCCATGAGGAACCTCGCAGAAAAGATGAATGGATAAAAGTGTGGAACCCAACCGGCGATTGCCAAGCGATCATCGCTGGGAACCCAGCGATCAGCGAATGATACCGCATCACCGCCATGCGCCCAAGCGGCAAACGTTGCCATTCACATTAGAATTTTCTTTCTGCGACAATTGACATTGAACGCGTACCGCATGACAATCATACGTTGTTTCGGGGCACTTGCCCTTCTATTTAACAAGCTCCGCCTATTTAACAAACTCCTTCGAAAGGGGAACGCACATGACTTCAAGAATTCGAGGCATCTCATCGGCAGGCATCATCGGCGTGATTGTCGTCATCGCAGTCGTGGGCGTTGCTGTCGCCTACTTCGGCAGCGATGTTTTCCGCACCAGGGCCAACTCCACGCTCACCCAGTTCACCCAGTGGACCCCCGAGAACATCGCCAAGGATCCGGTGAACTATCTCAACTTCTGCGAAGAGAAGGCCAAGGGAGCCATCGCCAAGTGCAAGGCCAGCGAAATCGCCATCGCTCAGAAAAAAGCCAAGATCGAATCGATGCGCGACGATGCCCGTCAGAAATCGACCATCGGAGGGACCGCGCTCGATGAACTCAAAGGCCTCTATAAGAGCGCTCAGGAGAGCGACACCTTTCCCATCAAGTGGAAGACCATTGAACTGGATAAAGATGCTGCCAAGCGCCAGATTCTGAAACTCGCTGGACAAACCAAGAGCAAGAGTGATCTGCTTGTGAAGCTCGAAGCCGCCATTGGACAGCTTCGCATGCAGTCGTCGAAACTTGCCGAGGCCAAGGATGCTGCGCAGGATCAACTGGCCAAGATCGATACCAACCGCGAAATGCTCAAGGTGCAGGAAATCACCGACGACATCAAGAACAATCTCATTGCCATGAAAGTCGCCATCGAGACCACCGTCGTTGGCGTCGCCAACAGCGAACCCGGTACGATCTCACTCGATGATCTTGCGGCTCAGAGCGAGACGGTTGTCGATGATTCGGAATTCAACAAGATCTTGAACGAGAAATGATCGCACAGATTTTGAACTTAGGCTCTGTATCAAACGAGCCGCGACCGTAAGGGAGCGGACTAGGAACGAATTCAAATCAGCGGAATTCACTCCCTTACAGTCGTGGCTCGCATCGGATATTTTCCGTTTTGGACAGAGCCGAACGATTCGACTGCTTGTGCACCTAACCGTTCGCCTGAGCGAACGATCAATGAACGGATTCAAGGGAGCTTCCCCGCACGATGAACATGATCGCCCGCTGCATCCTCGCTCTGGCCATCGTGGTCACGACTGTCATGCTCACGCGTGGCTGCTCGCAGGAGCAGCCAGGCAATCCTAATAAGGATAAGGGCACGCCCAAGGTCTCTTCGATTCCCGATGACAAAGTCTGGACCGCCGAGGAAGTCGCTGGCGATCCGACGTCGTACATGAACTGGGCTGACAGTCGCATCGGTCGCCAGATTGAGGATCGCCAGAAGCGCATCAGTTCCATTGCAGGCAAGATCAAGGATGTCGAGTTGCGCTATCAGTTGATGCGCGACAATCTGAGCGACACCTCCAACATCAAATCGCGCATGGAGATGGCCATTCGCCGGGCTGAGGATGAAGACCGCTGGCCGATCCAGATGGCGGGCCGTTCTTTCGACAAAACGGAAGCAAACAAAATCATCGCGCAGACCACGCGCTACCTCGAAGATCGCAAGCCCCTTGCCTCGGCTTACGACCAGGCCATCGAACGCCTCAGCGGCATGCACGGCGTACTCTCCCGCGAGATCGGCGAACTCAACCGTCTTCGCGAAAAGATGGCCCTCGATCTCGAAGCTGTCAAACTCACGCAAGGCCTCGAAGACCTCGACAAGCTCCGCAAAACCGAAGCCAACATCGCAGGCTACGCCAAGGCGCTTGGCTCGATGGCCGACGACTCGCTGATCGACGCGTTCCCCGACACGAAAGACAGCAATTCAAAAGTCGATATTGATACGTTCATGAAGTGATGGCTCAGAAAAGCAATTCACTTCAACCACCACCGGAGGATTCCGATGAACTCATTTTCCAATCTCAATCGATTTCAATGGCGCAGCCTCGCGCCGCTTTTCATTCTTCTCGCCACCCTCTGCGCTCGTCCCGTTCATGCTCAGCCGAGCCTTGCGGATGATGCCGAACTGGTCGAGACGCGCACCGAGGTGCCACGCCTCAAAGCTGCCGCCGCCTACACGCCCAAAGACAACATCATCGAGATCGAGCTGAGCGAATACGCGGGCTATGCCGGCCTCATCGCTGCCAACGGCGGACTCGAGCCTAATGACAATTCCATCTTCACCAAGAAATATGGCTTCAAGGTCAAGCTCTCTCTGAGCGAAGAGGAAAGCTGGTCATCGCTCAACAGCGGCCGCATCGCCGGTGCTGCAACGACGGTCGATGTGCTATCAGTTTACGGTCGGCAATTCTCGGTCGTCACGCCCATGCTCATCGGCTTCTCGCGCGGCGCCGATGGCATCGTCGTCAACAAAGACATTCGCACCATCAATCAGCTCAAGGGCAAAGTCATCACCGCGGCTCAGTTCACCGAGACTGACTTTTTCATGCGCTATCTCGCCCAAGAAGCCGGCCTGAAAATCAAGATGCTCAGCACACCCGCTGACAAGCCCGATGCGGAATCGATCAACATGCTCTACTGCGCCGATGGCTTTGGCGCTGGCGACATTTACCTGCGCGATCTCAAAGCTGGTCGCAAGCGATTTGCTGGCTGCGTCACGTGGGAACCCAAGACTTCCGAAGTCGCCAAAGCCAGCGAGGGCAAGGCTCACGTGCTCGTCACCAATCGCAATCTCCTGATCATCGCCGACATTCTGCTCCTCAATAAGGGCTTCGCCGACACCCATCCGGAAATCGTCAAGGGCCTCGTGGCCGGTTCACTCGAAGGCAACAACATGGTCCGCCTCGAACCCGCCAAGCATCTACCCGTCATCGGCAAAGCCTTCAACTGGACCGCCGATGAAACCAAAGCGGAACTCGCCAAGGTTCACCTGGCCAATATGCCTGAAAATCTGGCCTTTTTCGCCGGTCAGCTCGACTCCGCCGGCAGCTTCGGCTTCATCTACGAAACCGCTTCTTACGTCTATGGCAAAGACCTCATCGGCACGCCCGTTGATTCCGATCGCTTCATCGCCTTGGCCGGCCTCAAGGCTGCCGAGGCATCGGGCGAGTTCAAGATGCAAAAGGCCTCCATCGCCCCGCTCAAGAACACCGGCGTTGCTGAGCGCGATCCCAACGATGTCATCGATGCGCTACTGAGCAAGGACATTCGCTTTTCCTTCCTTCCCAACTCCAGCAAGCTCGACATCGATGTCGTTGACAACACCAATGGCCTCAAAAGCATCGCGCAGCTTCTGAAAGTCAGCCCCGGCTCGCGCGTCCTGCTGCGTGGCCACGCCGATGGCGCGCTCATCGATCAGCGCAGGCGCGAAGGCGGCGAAGCGAAAGTCATTCAGCTCAAGATCGCGCTCAAGAGTCTTTCCAAAGCTCGCACTGCGGAAGTCAAAGACATCCTCACCGAAAAATTCGGCATCGATACTTCACGTGTCGAAACCATCGGCGTCGGCGCAGATGAACCCACCGGCAAAGGCCCCGATGCTGACCGCCGCGTGGAAGTGCAATGGTTCATGGCGGAATAAAATCGCCACGATTTTGTATCGTGAAGTCAATCTTCAAACGCAACAGGCACGCCGTTTAGCCGCGGAGCAAAGGCTTTGCGACGCTCCGCGCGAGCTTTTTCATATCAGGAGCAGATCATGCGCCGACGTGACTTCATGGCCGCCGTC
Source organism: uncultured Phycisphaeraceae bacterium (assembly GCA_964650055.1). Lineage (GTDB taxonomy): Bacteria > Planctomycetota > Phycisphaerae > Phycisphaerales > Phycisphaeraceae > JTS-RE9. The sequence continues at coordinate 16,005 of CAZYQL010000023.1, forward strand.
TCCACCATCCTCGCCGCTGCCGCTGCACAGCCTGCTCGAGCACAAAACAAGACCAAGATCAAGGCCGCGCAAATCGGCACCGCCCACGCTCACGCCTCGGGCAAGATGGCGACGATGCGCAAGTACAGCGACGACTACGAAATCGTCGGCTTCGCAGAGCCTGATAAAAATCTCCGCATACAAGCGGCGATACATCCCACTTACCGCGATCTCAAATGGATGAGCGTTGATGATCTGCTCGCAACGCCCGGCCTCCAGGTGGTCGCTGTTGAAACACAGGTGCGCGACCTCGTGCCTACCGCTCACAAGTGCATCGCTGCGGGCGTTAGCATCCACCTCGACAAACCCGCGGGCGAATCGCTTGAGGAATTCAAGAAGCTTCTCCGCGCCGCCACAGCGAAAAAACTCATCGTGCAGATGGGCTACATGCTGCGCTACAACCCCGCGATGCAACTGACCTATAAGCTCGCCAAAGAAGGCTGGCTCGGCGAACTCTTTGAAGCCAACGCCACCATGAGCAAGACCATCTCCAGCGCCAGCGAGCGCAAGCAGCTCGCCCAGTACCCCGGCGGCACCATGTTCGAACTGGGTTGCCATGTCATCGATTCACTCGTTCATGTTCTGGGGCAGCCGCAGAAAGTTCACGCCTTCGGCCGCAAGATGAAACCGAAGCAGGATGGCCTCGTGGACAATCAACTGGCGGTCCTCGAATACGAAAAAGCCACCGCCACGGTGCGCAGCGCGATGGTGGAAGTCAGCGGCGAAAAGCGCAGGCAGTTCGTCCTCTGCGGCGACCAAGGCACCATCGACATCCGCCCTCTCGAACCCGCCAAAATGCTGCTCGCTCTGAGCAAAGCTCGCGATCCATACAAATCCGGCTACCAGGAAATCGAGCTGCCCAAATCACTAGGCCGATACGATGGTGAGTTCATCGATCTGGCGAAAATACTTCGCGGCGAGAAGCAACCCGACTTCACCCCTGAGCACGATCTGGCGGTACACGAAACCATTCTCCGCGCCAGTGGCGTGATGGTCTGACACGGGCAAGCGCGGAGCATCAACGGACCTTCGCGTTCATCCGCCAACATCATCTATATTGATCCGATGTCTGATCCATCCTCATCGCTGCCTCGCGTCATAATCAACGGCCTACCCCAGCCTGTGGGCGATTCGTTTCTCAAGGGCCACATCGACATCGCGCCGTGGTCGCTCACACAAACCGGCGACACCGCTGTGCAAGGCATCTACATGGTCGGCCACGACGCCATGACCGCAGCGATCATGGATCGACTGCCCGCGCTCAAAGTCATCAGCACGTGCAGCGTCGGTGTGGATCACATTGATGTGAATGCTGCACAGCAGCGCAACATCAAAGTCGGCCACACGCCCGGCGTTCTCGATGCCTGCGTCGCTGACTGCGCGATGGGCCTGCTCATCATGGCGGCCAGGCGGTTTGCAGCGGGCACAAGACAGGCGCGCAGCCCGCAGTGGACCGCGCTGAATCACAATCAGATGCTCGGCCGCGATGTCAGCGGTGCCACGCTGGGCATTCTGGGCATGGGCAACATCGGCATGCAGATCGCCCGCCGCGCTGCTGCTTTTGATATGCCGATCCTTTATCACAACCGTTCGCGCAAGCCCGATGCCGAAGTCGTGACAGGTGCCCAGTATGTTTCCTTCGATGATCTTCTGCGTGAATCTGATTTTCTCGTGCTGATGACGCCGCTCACGGAGAAGACGCGCGGCATCATTAGCGCTTCCGCGCTGGCGAAGATGAAGCCGACGGCCACGCTCATCAACATGGCCAGAGGGCCGGTGGTGGATACTGCGGCACTCACGCAGGCGATGATGGACAAGCAGATTGAACATGCAGCACTGGATGTCACCGACCCCGAGCCGCTGCCTCGCGATCATCCGCTGCTAACGATGGATAACGTGACGATTCTGCCGCACCTAGGCAGTGCGACGATTCAGACTCGCACGAAGATGGCGCAGGTCTCCGCAGAGAATCTGCTGCGCGGCCTGCGCGGCGAGCCGCTACTGCATGAGGCAAAAGCATGATTTGAGTTGAGCCGCGACTCAACGAGTCGCGGACGTACACGGACTGAAGGAGTGATAATCGCGCCCTATCGCTGCGGTTTCACCGATACACGATCGAGGCTCAGCCAAAAGATCACACCACGATTTCACCACTTAGGAGTTCGCTAACGTCCGCGACTCGTTGAGTCGCGGCTCAAGTACCAAAGCCTTCGATCATTGCAACGACGAAAGAAACGCAAGCAGATCGCGCAGCTCATCGCGGGTCATGCCTTGATGCAAACCTTGGGGCATTATTGATGTGGTCATTGGCTCTTTGGAAGCGATATCGCCGGGTGCAATCAGTTGCGTTTTGCCCTGAGAATCAGCCCAAATCTGCTTGCCATCGGGAGATGGGCCGACGTACATCAGCGTCAATTTGTCACCTTCCGCGAGTTCTACAAGATGTGCCGCATAGCGCGGGGCGATTTCTTTGCTGGGCGTGAGAATGGATTCCATGATGCGCTCGCGCGTCATTGATTTGCCGATGGTGGAAAGGTCTGGCCCCGCCTCGCCGCCGCGACCGCCGATGGTGTGGCAACGGTAGCACCCGCCCGCCTTGGCGCTGAAGAAAACGCGCTCCCCGTTTTTTGCATCCGCCGCTTGCGGCTTCGCTCCCGAAAGCCATTCATCCCACCCTTTCACATCCTCTTCCTTGGGCCGCCCCGCCAGATCGATCGTCGTCACCAGACTGTTCACCTCAACCCCGCGCAGCGCTCGCAGCGATTCTTTCATTAGTAATTCATCCTTCCCCTGCGCCATCGCCACGAGCGTCTTCCGCTCTTCATCCACATTCGCATCAAGACCTGCCACCGCCTCCGCACGAACCATCGCCGATTGCTTTTCATCCTGCACGATGGTGCGCAGTATGTCGGCTCGCTCCTTGATCGGGCTTTGCCGCAAGGTGCGCACGACTTCGATGCGCAAGCGTTCATCTTCTACTTCGAGCAGCTTCTTTATTGCATTGGCATTGAGCGCCGGATTATCCGCAGGCAACATGCGCAGTCCCATGGCCCGCGTCGAGACTGGCGTCTTGTCACCGAAGACGAGGCGCTCCAGATACCAGCGCCCGCCGACATGATCCGCCGACTGCGGCTTGCCACCGTCGAGCATGTCCAGCGCGGTGAGCGTGGCGACGAGCAGACGCGGGGTGAGATCGGAACGAGAGAGGGAGTCGGTGAGTTGCTGGCGATATTGAACGAGCTTTTTCTCGGCGATCCATTGGATGGTTACGAATCGCAAGGCGTCATGAGGTTGATCTAAAAGTCGCGACACTTCAGGCTCTGAAATCTGTGAACCTCTTATCATCCGTGTCAACATGAGGTTTCGCACTAACGTGTCATTCTTTGCTTTAACCGGAAGAGTCTCTAATTGTTTCAAGACCCGATCAAGTTCGTCATCCTTACTTGACGAGAGGCGATGCGATGCCGCGTGAGCCATAAACGGGTCATCGCTGCCCAACGCCGTGAGTATGACATCCAACGGCGCAGCCAACTCGGATCGTTCCAACCACCGCGAGATCATGAGCGGAGTCGTTGGGCTATCATCATCGAGCCGCTGTGAACCTGAAACAGGCCAATTAGCAATCGCTACTTCTCCTGGTTCCGCATACCACTGTGAAAGGATGATCGGGTCAATATGCTTCAATCTGCCAGCATCAGCGGTCGCTTGAATAAATGATGTGACAACTCGTACATCTATGTCGGGTTTGTTGCCGGTGAGATAATTCCAATCGGTCGGACGCTCCGGCATTCGTGCAGCCATGACTCTCGCTGCCTTCTCACGCGTCGGTCGATGCTTCGACCGTATCGCCTTCTCCAGATCCTTCACCGGATCAGGCCGCTCCACCTTCTTCTCTTCCTTCGCGCTGATGCGCCACACACGGCCTTTGCCGTGCACGTTGTACGACTTGTCCACCCAGTCGCTCACATAGAGTGAGCCATCGGGAGCGAGGGCGATGCCAACGGGTCTGAAATTTTCGCCGCCGGTGATGACGGGTTGCATGGTGGAGGTGAAGCTTGCGCCATTGCGTTTGAGTTTGTACCGTTCGATGCGGTGATCGCCCCAACTGGTGACGAGCAGGTCGCCCAGGTAATCGGCGGGCAGGTTGTCGGATTCGTAGGCGAGGATGCCGCTGGGCGCTTCGCCCGTTCCTGCGACCATTGGGAGCGTGCCGGGGATTTCGCCGTTCCAACTGGTGAAGGGGTGCAGGCCTTTGCGGCCGTAGCGGAAGCGGTAGCCGTAGTCGCCGCCTTCGACGATGTGGAGCAGCCGGCAAGGCGGGCGCGAATCAGGATCGTTATCGACGGCGAAGAGTCTGCCGAAGGCGTCGAAACACATGTGGAACGGATTCCAGAACCCGGTGGCAACTCGGCGGAGTTTTTTGCCTTCGCGATCGCAGGTGTAAATGTTGCCGCCTTCGCCGCCGCCTTCGAGGGTGGTGTTGTCCGAGCCGATGAGTTTGTAGGGTTCGCCGAAGTTTTCGCCGAAGCCGAAGTAGAGATCGCCTTTGAAATCGAAAGCGAAACCGGAGAGCCCGTTGTGCGGGTAGCTGGCTTTGGTGTCGAGCTTCACGAGCGAGGTTCGCTCATCGGCAACGCCATCGCCGTTGGTGTCGCGCAGTCGAAAGATTTCCTTGCGCGTGGCGACGAAGAGTGCGTTGCCTTTGGCGTGGCGATCGAGCGCTATGCCCATCGTGTGCGTTTCGCCGGTGTGAAAGTCGGTGATCTTGTCAGCTTTGCGGTCGCCATCGGTGTCTTCGTAGATGCGGATGCGATCGGTCTTCGGGCCCTTGTAGTCAGCCTTGGGAAAATGGGTGTGCGACTCGATGACATAGACCCGGCCGCTGTCATCCACATCAATGCCGACGGGCGTGACGATGTCCGGGGCCTCGGCGAAGAGTTCGATTTTGAGCCGATCGTCGTTGACCTTGGGCAGCTGCGCGTGAAGGTTTGTCGTCAGCGAGCAAAGCACCACCGATAGAAGAATATTTCGCATGGGGCGATTGTAGCGATGGCCTGTAACTTTTCATCGATCCATATTGTGCTCAACCGCGTCGCCTGCTGTTACACTTGCGATCATCATGAGCGAGGCTGATCCATCTCAAGATGCACCCAATCGCATTGTGGACGTTGTGCGCCATTACTGGGGCCACGAAAACCTGCGCCCGCTTCAGGAGCAGGCAATCCAAGCGGGCATTGACAATCGCGATTCACTCGTGGTCATGCCCACCGGCGGCGGCAAATCGCTTTGCTACCAAGTGCCCCCCGCTGTCGCGCATCGCACCGATGTAGTCATCTCGCCGCTCATTGCACTCATGAAAGATCAAGTCGATGGTCTGCGCGAAGTGGGTTATCCCGCCGCGGCACTGCACAGCAATCTTTCCGCCAAAGAACGGCGTGACATCGAAAATGGCCTGAGGCAAGGGGATTATCGCCTGCTCTTTGTCGCTCCCGAGCGCGCGCTCTCCTCGTGGTTCATTCAGCTCATGCGCGACGCCAATGTCAACAGCTTCGCCATTGATGAAGCTCACTGCATCAGTCAGTGGGGCCACGATTTCCGCCCTGAGTATCGCCAGATGCTTCAGCTTCGCGATTGCTTTCCCAAAGCGAGTCTGCACGCCTTCACCGCCACAGCTACGCCGCGTGTGCAGCAGGACATTGTCAATCAGCTTCAGCTTCGCGATCCGCTGCAACTGATCGGTCGCTTCGATCGTCCGAATCTCGTCTATCGCGTGCTGCCCAAGGTCGATGAATATAAGCAGGTGATGGAAGTGATTCGTCGCCATCTTGGTGAAGCGGTGATCATTTACTGCATCAGTCGCAACGACACCGAAGGCATGTCCAACGTGCTCAAAGCCAACGGCATCAAAGCGGCGCACTATCACGCAGGCCTCGATGCGAACACGCGGCGAAGGACGCAGGAAGATTTTTCGCAGGAACGCATTGATGTCGTTGTCGCCACCGTTGCCTTTGGCATGGGCATCGATCGCAGCGATGTGCGGTGTGTGATTCACTCTGCTTTACCCAAGACGCTTGAGGGGTATCAGCAGGAAACCGGTCGCGCTGGTCGCGATGGTCTGGAGGCGGAATGCGTGATGCTTTACAGCGGCGGCGATGTGATTCGCTGGGAGCGACTGATTGAATTCAGTGCTGCTAACGCGGAGGACCCCGGCGAAGTGATCGCCTCTCAGCGTGCGCTGCTTAAGGCCATGCAGCGCATGGCGAATTCGCCAAGCTGTCGCCACAAGGCCATCAGCGAATATTTCGGACAAACTTACGACAAACCTAATTGCGGGGCGTGCGATGTCTGCCTTGAGGATGTCGAAGGCTTTGAAGATGGCACGGTCATCGCGCAGAAAATTTTGTCGTGTGTTGCACGGGTGCAGCAGAAGTTCGGCGTTGGCCATGTCGTGGATGTGCTGAGCGGCTCGAACACTGACATGATTCGCAAGTGTCAGCACGATCAACTGAGCACCTATGGTCTACTCAAAGAGGCCAAGCGCGAAGTCGTGCAGAACATGATTTTTCAACTCGTCGATCAGGGGCTGCTGGTGCGCACTGCTGGCGACCGGCCGACGCTGCAACTTAACGAACTTTCCTGGCAGGTGTTGAAGGGGCAACTCGATGTGCGACTGCTGCGCGCCAAGCCGACCAAGAGCGGCCCAACGCGCAAGGGCGAGCAGTCGTGGGAAGGCGTCAGCAAGGAACTGTTTGAATCGCTGCGCACCTGGCGACGCACTTTGGCGGAGCAGCGCGGCGTACCGCCTTATGTGGTGTTCGCGGATACGACGCTCATGGAACTGGCCCGAGTACGCCCGACGACTCTGCAGAATCTCAAAACAGTGCCGGGCATCGGCGACAAAAGACTGGCCGACCTAGGCGATGCGCTGATTGTGGAGATTCGATCCTTCTGCGACACGCAGCACCTTGAATCGGATGTGATGGCGCAGGCGAGCGTGATCGTTCCCGTCAATTCAAAATTGAATCCGACCAAGGAGCGAGCCTTCGCGCTCTTCAAGCAGAGCAAGAGCATCAGTGATGTCGCTGCGGCGATCGAGCGGGCCGTCAGCACGACGGCTCAATATCTCGAAGAATTTGTCATCGCTAACAAGCCCGAGACACTCGAGCCTTGGGTCGATGATCCAACCTATCGGCGAGTCGTCGAAGCCATCGGTGAAGAGCAAAGGCTCAAGCCCATTTTTGAGAAGCTCAATGGCGAAGTACCTTATGATGTCATTCGTCTGGTCACCGCTCACCAGCGCGTCAAGTTTGAAGAGAGCATCGGCGGCTGACGGCTCACCCCCTGCCGCCTCGACAACTTCAAGGATCTTCAATGATTTTGTCGTCACGCATAGACCCTCACCGCCTCGTCACTGCCATCGCAATCGCGATGCTGTTGATGCTCTTGACCGGTTGCCAGATCAAGCATGAAATGCCAGCGCCACTGGTCATGGATGTGGTGCCTGCCAACATCGCCAATATTCCGCGAAACAGCCCCGCTCACTGGTGCCCTTCCGAGGCTCGCTTCTATCTTCAGTTTGATCACATGGCCAAGTGGCGCGGCGAGCGCGCTGATGATCCGCTGGTGAAACATCTCTGGCAGACGATTGCTGAGCTTCGGCCCAAGGGCATGTGGGATGCAGCCGCCAAAGCGCTGAACATGGATGAAGCGGCGCTGACCGATCGCTACTTCGGCGAATGTCTGGCGATCATCGGCGAGAAGAACGACACGAAGACGCCTTATGTCATTGTCTCGCGAGTGAACAGTGAGTATCTAAGTGAGTTGCCGCAGATCATGCCGCTCGTGCCGTTGCAACTGTCGCTTGATATTCAGACGACTCTTCCCGCATTCCTGATGGGTGCAGAGCTCCCGTTCCAAACCTTCAGCAGCAAAGATGGCCAATTACTGTTTGCCGTTCACGACGATTGGCTGTTCGTTGCTCCGGTGAAATTCAATGACTACTTCAAGTCAGTCCTGCGCTTCGCCAACATAAAAGCACCGGAGCGCTCTACTGGATTTCCCAGTGCATTTGAATCGCTCTCTGACGCGCCGCGTTTGAAATCTATTGTCGAAGATGGCGAGTTCCAGACGTTGCTAGCGAAACTGCCCAAGGAGCGCGATCTATTTTTCTACACCCGCGACAGTCGCCGCAAGAACCATCATGCTGCCGCCGTCGTGATGCATGGCGATCAATTGCAAGCTCACTACGTCGGCACCATCGACAAGATGGACGATCTCTACGAGCAGTTCGAGCAGGGCAAGAATATTGATTTCGGATTCATGCCTCGCTCAACCATCAGCGCTGCGAGTCTGAATCTTGTGAAGAGAGATGCCAAGGGCCTTGGGGCGCTCAACCTGTTTGTCTTTCCCAAATCCATCGAAGCTGATGTCCTGCCCAAGCTCGCTTCGCCCATCGTTGTTTTCCTTTCGCGTGTCGAAGGCAATCGCATCAAGCCCGATCCGGGCACAGCTGTGCCGGGCCTGGGCATTGCCATTCGCATGAAGGATCCCGACGTCGCCAATGAACTCAGCCGCATCGTCGGCGGGCTTCACTTTATGGCCGATGTCAGTCGCCTCGATCTCCTGGGCGGCATCATGGGCAGCCGATCTGTCAGCAAGAACGGCCTGACCTATCGTATCGCAGACTTCGGCGATGCGCTGACCAAACAGATCAAAGACCCCGAATCTGCACGCATGTTTAAGCTGCCCAATGCAGCGGGGCTGACCAGTCTCACCTACGGCCGCATCGGCGACTGGTTTGTCATCTGCTCGCAGGAATCGCTCTATCACGAATGTGCTGCGGCTTACGCAGATGAGTCGCTTCGCTTCACATCCAGCAGTGATTTCAGTCGTTATCCATTTGAAGACAAGGAGCGACTAATCATGTCAGCGCTGACTCAGGCGCCGCAGCTTGCGGCGCTCACGAAGGAACTCGATCAGTTCTGGGAGCGAATGGAGAGCCAGGCGAAGGCGCAAGCGGCGCCCGCAGATACAGAGACATCCAAGAGCGCGCCCGAGATAGAGAATGCAGATGATGCAGAGGTTGCAAAGGGCTCGCGCAGGATTCGTCAGCCGATGGAGTGGATTGCCGATGCGATCAAACATCGCGATTCGTTTTACATGCAGGTCTGGCGTGATAGTGAAGGCAACCTGCGAGGGCAGATGAGTACGGTAGAGCAAGTGGAATCATGCGATGCATCTTCACGCTGATTACTTTGTCTTGATGAAACTTGAGCGTATTTGAACGAGTGAGCTACATTCTTTTATTCAACGATATTTTTAAGGACATCAGCCATGAAAGAGACCCGCACATTCAACCGTCGTACTTTTCTCGCCAGCGCCGCCGCCATCGCCACCACCGCCGTCGCCGCCATGGGCCGTGACTACAGCAGCAATGCTGCACCGGTGCGCTATCCCGATCCTGATCTGGTCACGCTCGACAAGCGCTTCAATAAATACAAGCTCGGCAACACGCCGATCCAGCGCATCTATCACAGCAGCAAATGCCTCTGGACCGAAGGCCCCGCGTGGAACGGCGTCGGTCGCTACCTCATCTGGTCGGACATCCCCAATGATCGTCAGATGCGTTACCTCGATGAAGACGGACACATCAGCGAAAATTTCCGCAACCCCGCAGGCAATAGCAACGGCAACACCTTCGACCATCAGGGCCGTCAGCTTTCGTGCGAGCATGGCAACCGCCGCGTGGTGCGATACGAATACGATGGCAAACTCACAGTGCTCGCCGACAAGTTTGAAGGCAAGCAGTTCAACGCGCCCAACGATGTCGTTGTTCACCCCAACGGCGACATCTGGTTCACCGATCCCGGCTACGGCTCGATGATGAATTACGAAGGCAACAAAGGCCCCCTGCTCCTCAAGGAATCCGTCTATCGCATCGACGGCAAGACAGGCACTGTCGCCAAAGTCACCGATGCGCTCGACAAGCCCAACGGCCTGTGCTTCTCACCTGACTACAAAAAACTCTACATCGCTGACACCGGCAAGCCCAAGAACATTCTCGTGTTTGATGTGACAGACGATGGCGGCCTCGCCGGTGGCAAAGAGTTTGTCTCCATGAAACTCGATGGATTTGATAACCCCGGCAATGCTGATGGCATTCGCGCGGATGTCGATGGCAACATCTGGGCTTCGGCCGGTTGGATCGGTGATGGCTACGACGGCGTGCACATCTTCGCACCTGATGGCACGCGCATCGGGCAGATCAAATTGCCTGAGATTTGTTCCAACGTCTGCTTCGGCGGCCGCAAACGCAATCGCCTTTTCATGACCGCCAGTCAGTCGGTGTATGCCGTCTATGTCGAGACGCAAGGCGCTCACATCACGTGATCACGCCTTGAGCGCTGACACCGAAGCAAACTTTTCACCCAGCACCGCTTTGCTGTCTGCGCCCAGCCAGCGGTCGAGGATGGTGGCATAGACACTGCGGAAATCGGTGTGGTATTTGAGATCGCCTTCATCGAGGTCGGTCATGCTCGGATGCTTACCGATGACGCCGCCCTTGACCCCTGCACCAGCGAGGAACATCGGAGCTGCTGCGCCGTGATCTGTGCCACGACTGGCGTTCTCTTTTACGCGCCTGCCAAACTCGCTGAAGGTCATTGTGAGCACACGCTGATCGTGGCCATGTTCCTTGAGGTCCTTGAGGAATGCCGCCATTGCGTCGCCCAGTTCTTTGAGCTGATTGGCATGTGTCACTGCCTGGTTCGAGTGCGTGTCGAAACCATCGAGAGTGAGGTAATAGATGCGCGTGGTCAGACCAGCATCGATGAGCTGCGCGATGGTTTTCATGCGCTGCGCAAGGCCGGTGCCTGGGTAGTTGATGCTTGTTTTGTACTGTGAAATCGCTTCCTGCATGCGCTTACTCGAAAGTAGCGCAGTGACGGTGGACTGCTGAAGGAAACCCAGCAGATCATCTGGCTTCGCATCAGCGCGGTGCGCCTTCGCCGCAGACTCGATGATGGGCGCTAGTTGCGTTTGCCCGCCCAGGCTCAACTTGAATGCATCCACATTGGCGACACTGGGCACACGCACGCGCTCGGCGACAACAGCCAGCGGCTGGCGATCATTGCCCAGGTGCAGCGCAGGCGAATCACCAGCAACACCTGCGTGATTTTTGTCGAGATACCGGCCAACCCAGCCGGTCATGCGGCGCATCTTTTCCATATCGCGCACCGCAGTGTGCCAGATATCCATCGAGGAAAAGTGAGAGCGATCAGGATTCGGATAACCGACGCCTTGCATCACAGCGAGTTGACCTTGCTGCATCAGTTCGGAGAAACCCGAGAGCGAAGGATGAAAGCCGACGTAGTCATCGATCTTGTGCACCTGATTGTTCTGGATACGCGTGGTGAATCGGCTCTTGTGATAAACATCATCACCGTAGGGAATGACGGTGTTGATGCCATCGTTGCCGCCCGAGAGCTGGACGACGACGAGAATCTTTTCACCAGGCTTGGACTGTGCGGCAACAGCGCTGCTCGTGAGCAGGAACTGGGGGACAGTCGGCGCGAGAGAAAGCAGAGTTGCGCCGGTGGCGCTGCGCTGAAGAAATTGACGACGAGAGGAAGTTGCCATGATGAACTCCATGAAACGTAAAGATTTGAATCAATATATTTAGCCGCGGAGCAAAGGCTTTGCGACGCTCCGCGCGGGCTGTCGCTACCCATCAACACAACTGAAACTCCGGCAGCGCACTGATGGCGTGCACGGTATTGCCGATGGCGATGTGACGATCACCCGCACCATCAGCCACTTTGATGAGCCGTTCGCGCACATCGCGCGGAATGTCCACAGCCACGAGCAACCCAAGTAGCCAATCGACGACAGAATCTGGCGATGTCTTGCCGTGCGTTTTGGCGAGTGCGTCAAGCTTGCCGCCGCCGAAGGTGGTTTCTTTCGTGTCGATGATCGATCGCACCATGTTCGCTCTTCCAAGCAGCGTGGACGAATTGATCCATGTACGGCCGCCATCCCAGCCTTTGACGTTGGGCGGATAAAAGACAGCCTGGCCTAGTCGCTCTAGCGACTGCGCGACTTGGTTCATGTTGGTGCTTCCTTCAAGTGCACGCAGCAAGCCAATGGCGAGCGACACGGGCGACTTGATCATTCGGCCGATGGCCTCTTCACTGTAGAAGATATTGCTTGAAAGAATGCGGCGAATCACCGGGCCAATTTCAAATCCATTCTCGCGCAGTTCCTTCGCAATCGGCTCAATAATCTCCGGCGAAAGTTCAGGTTCTTCTGCAACGAAATACTTCACCAATTTACGCGCAATGAAGCGCGACGCGGCTGGCTGTGCGAGCACGACCTGCACCGCGTCATCACCGTTGTAGTTTCCGGATTTGCCGAGGAAGGATTTCGTGCCTTCATCGTGCTGGTACTTGTTGAAGCGGAATTCATCGCGTACCACTTCCCAGCCGGTGAAGGCTCGGGCGACTTCCTTGATGTCATCTTCGGTGTAGTTACCCACGCCTAGGCAGAAAAGTTCCATCAGTTCGCGGGCATAATTTTCATTGGGGCGAATCTTGCGATTGCTTGCAGCATCAAGCCAAAGCAGCATGGCGGGATCTCGCGAAATCGCCTGCACAAAGGGCACGAACTTGTCCATGGCATGAGCGCGAAGCAAGTCGCCATGGCGCAGCATCAGACGAGCGTTATCGACTTTTGCAGCACTGGTAGCGAAGTGGCCATGCCAGAAGAGCGTGGTCTTTTCGAGGAGCTGATCGGGCGTGAAGAGCATGCGAAACAGCCAGTAGGACGAGAGCGACTGTGCATTGCCTGTGGCCATCATGGTGCTGCCCAGCGATGCCATCTGACTTTCAAAGCGAGCGGGATCAGCGGCGAAGTGGCGATCTGATTTTGCATCACCTTCCGGCGCGGTCGCGGCCTTGGGAGAGAAGAGCCGATCGAGCGTGGCATCGAGACCGGATTTTACCGCCAGATCAAGCTCTGCGGAATTCGCCGCAAAGCCAGCGCGGCGGAAGAGGTGAGCCGCCAGTTTCGCCGACCACGGTTGGTCTGATGAAGGCTTGAAAGCAAGCCACGCGTTGGATGGGTTCAAAGCCATGATAAATTCCGTGTTCTGGTTGCTAAATGCTGACGGCTGATAGCTGAATGCTGCGGCATCACTTGGGTGAGGTCAGTTTTGCGCTCAAGTCAATCGTCGCCCACTTGTCCTGGAAGGTCATGCTTGAGTGGATCGAGCGCACATAGCTGACCAAGTCCAGGAGCGTGTCGATCTCGGCGTTGGCCTGTGCAGGCGTGTGCCCTTTCTCGAGCATGTTCTGCGACACGAGCGTTTCGCGATTGTCTTTGAGTGCCTGGAGGACAGCCGGGCCATCGAGTTCGAGCAGCGTGTTCTGCGAGATCAGTTCATCGGACTTCTGCGCCTTCGCGGAAGCGATGAGCTGCTCAGCGAGTTCACGCGTGCTTGCGATCATGATGCGGTCGCCGTAGATGGCCATAGAAGGCGAGAAGTTGTAGATGATGTCAGCCTTGGTTTTGTCGCCTTTGCTGGCATCGAAGACATACTTGGAGAAGAGCAGCGTTGCGCCATCGATCTTGTCCAGATCAGTGAGCAGCATCGGCTTTCCATCCTGCGTACCTTGCAGATTCACGAAGTTGAGAATGGTGTGAAAGGCTGTGCGGAACTGAGCGACGGTGACATCGTCAGTGTTTTTCAGTCGCATGACCATGGCGAAGGCGGGCACCTTGATCGCGGGAGTCACATCCTTGAATGTGGGCTGCGTGACGATGATCTGCATCTGTGGATGGAAGGAGCCGAGCACTTCGGAGTAGAACGGCCGACCTGAGAAAAAGAGCGTGAGCTGCGAATCCGACTGGGCAATGTTCGCGGCAATGTTCTCTTCGAAGAGCTCATCAGCCGAGCGAAACATCGCAGCCAGATCGCGATGCACGGTGAACGAAAGCATCGTGCCCGGCGGCTTCAGTGGCTTGGGTGCTGCGCCTTTGCCCTGCGGTGAAAAGAAGAAGCTGCGAGCAGCGCTGACCTCTGATGGGTCGTGCGGGGCGCCGATGGTCAAGCGCAGTTCCTCGTTCTTGACGCGCAGCGCGGTCGTGATGAATGGCGCATTCTTGAGCGTTTCCTGCACGCCGCCAAAGAGCAGTTCTGCACCGGGATTATCGCTCTTTTCGGGAAGGACTTTGTTGAGTAAACCAAGGCCGCGAATCAGAGGCAAGCGAGCGAACGCCCATGCGGTGGGCTGATCGCTGCTGCTGCCTTGCCTGCCGGCTGCTGCTTTGAAGTCGCGATCGTTCGCCAGCGCGCTGGGGGAGCCGTCGAGCAGGTTGTCGAACATGGTTTTGCCCATGTCCGGATTGTTGGTGAAGAGGAACCACTTACCGACGATGGCGAAGCCGCCTTTGCCGATTTTCCATGTATCGATGTCTCGGTACGTTCGGCCTTTCTGAATCGCGCCGCGATTCTGTTTCTCGACAGCCTCGGCAACAGCCTGATGAATCGTTGCAAGTTTGTCGCTGTCGGTGGCCTTCATGAGCAGCGCGAAGCCGTTGGTTGAAAGATCGAATCCAACGTAGAGCCCGCCGCCGGACATGGACTCAATGGCATCGCGCCACTTCATACCAGACTGTTTCTCGAAGAGCGCGAGGCCGTTTTGCAGTTGCTCATACTGCGGTGAAGCCAGGTATTGCTTGTAGCCATCGGATGCTTCGAGTTTCTTACGGATCGGATGATCCATGAGCAATTTGATCACGGCTGCCGAATCGCTCAGTTCCGCATAGACGAGCGATGAGCCGGGCAGAATCTCCGCAGCGGATTTGTGGTCAGCATTGGGCGCTGCGTGAGCAAGACTGGCGACAAACGTCATCAGGAAGATTGGCAGGAGCAGTGTACGTTTCATGGTGTGGTTTCCCAGTGCGTGCAGACGTTCGAGATCGCGAAAGTGTTTGAATGGAAATCGGACTGATCCGCGTTTGTCCCCGTTGTGATGAGCTTACCGCGAAGGCGTGGAAATGTTGCAAAGCTGAGCATAAGGATGTGGATTATTTCTCGCGATGACGTCGCTACGCCGCAAGCGGTGGAAAGAAAAAGGCTCGGTCCGCTTTGGACCGAGCCTTGTGAATGCTTGCATCAATCTGGATTTGTGCGTGACGATTACTTACGAGCCTTGAGCGCTTGCGCGAGGCTGGCGGCACAGGTGTCGGCGACCAGCTTGTTGCCTGCGCCATTGAGGTGCACGGTGTCGCCGGTGAGGATGCCCCTTTCCTTGTTGTCTTTGTTGGTTTCTTTGAGTGTGTCGATGAACGCCTTGCGAAGATCGCACAGCACCAGGCCTTCCTCCTTGGCGACCTTGCGGCTGATGGCGGCATACTCTTCGAGCATCGCATCCATCTTGTTAGAGCCGTCGTGCTTCTCTCCGATGACCGTGGGCGTGGCGAGCACGACGATCGCGCCTGCATCTTTGATGCGTTTGATGATGTCGTGCAGGCCGGACTCGAAATCTTCTTTCTTGGTGCCGCGGTTGTTGTTCCAGTGCCAGACATCGTTGATGCCGATGTAGATGAAGACGATGGTGGGCTTCTTGCTGATCACATCTTTATCGAGGCGTTTCTGGAGATCGGGCACCTTGTGGCCGGAGATTCCTGCTTTGATCAGTTCGACTTTCTTGTCAGCCTGTTTGGCCTTGAGCGCTTCTTCGATGAGCCAGATGTAACCGCCTTTGCCGACAGCGGCCTGCGTGATGGAGTCGCCCAGGAACGCGATGCGTTCGCCTTCCTTGAGTGGCGAATCTTTGCCCACGAGTGCATCGAGACCGGGCGTGGCATCTTCGGCCATGCAACTCAGTGGCGCAATGAGCGAGACGGCAAGAATCAGAAACATTGAGAATCGAAACATGGTGATCATCCTTTGAAAAGTGGAAACTGAAAACGGAAACAACTCGGCGACAAACAACATTGACCGTCGAGATTCAACATACATACTCAACCCGCAGGCACAAATTTGATTTCTACATTTGATCCATCTTGATACGGGACAGCAAATGAACAACCTTCAAATTGCAGCCTTACTGCTTCCAGTGATTGTCAAAGCCAAGGCCCGGTAACGGGCGAATGAGTGAATTGGGTACACGATCCGATTCATCCGCACAGTCGTTTTGACCGATAAGAACGGAATAACCCAACACAAGGGGCCGTCCATGACAACGCCACAAGAACGCCGTCGCGATGCTCGCCTGATGCTGACCCGTCCGGTGAAGGTGCAATGCCTGCACACGGGACGGTATTTGCCGGGGCGAACGACGAACCTATCGACGAGCGGGGCGCTGATAGAAATCGACACGCCTTCACTGATGATCCCGGGCCAGCGCATCAAGATCGGCATCGCGCAGACGAAGCAGGATGTGATCCTCGCTGCTGATGAAATGAGCGAAGCGACCGTGGTGCGCAGCATGGGCCATCGCGGCAGCCAGACGGTGGCGGTGATGTTCGATCAGCGACATGAACTGGCGGCGACGGGCTGAAATGCGGGTGTCGGGTGTCGGGTTTCGAGTGTGAATACAATTCGGTTTCTTCGTTCGCCAAGGCGAACGGCTAACTAGCGGCGGATTCACTACAATCACAAGCATGAACGACTTCGATCTCTTCACCGCGACCGTCGCTCACTATCTCGCCCCCATTCAATCTTATCTCGCTGACGAAGGCGTCACCGAGGTCATGGTCAACAAGTACGATGAGATTTTCATCGAGCGCGATGGCCAGATCATTCGCACGCCTGCTGTCTTTTCTGACAACGAAGCGTACGAAGCCGCGGTCAACAATATCCTTCAGTTCACGGGCAAAAGCATCACCGGCGACAACCCGCTCATTGACTCGCGCTTGCCCGATGGCTCACGCGTTCACGTGGCTCGGCCGCCTTGTGCTCGCAAGGGCACGGTGATGACCATCCGCAAGTTCAACACCACCACGCTCGATATCGACTGGCTCATCCACCTGGGCACGCTGACATACGAGGCGATGGAGTACATGAAGATCGCCATCGCCGCTGAACGAAATATTCTCGTTGCAGGCGGCACCAGCTCCGGCAAAACTTCGCTGCTCAATGCCCTGTCCGTTTTCATTCCCGAAGGCGAGCGCATCGTGGTCATCGAAGATTCATCCGAATTGCAATTGCAACAGGATCACGTGGTGCAGATGGAGACCAAGCCCCCCGATCAGTTCGGACGCGGTGCGGTGGCGATTCGCGAGCTATTTCGCTCTTCACTTCGCCTTCGGCCTGACCGCATCATCATCGGCGAAGTGCGCGGCGGCGAAGCGCTCGACATGATTCAGGCCATGACCTCGGGCCACGGCGGCTCCATGGGTACGCTCCACGCTAACAACCCTTACGACGCTCTCAACCGCCTGGAAACCATGGCCCTGATGAGCAAAGTGGAACTGCCGCTGGCAGCTTTACGCTCGCAGGTCTCCTCGGCCATTGACGTAATTGTGCAAATGAGCAGGCATGTGGGTGGACGACGCATGCTCACGTACGTTAGTGAAGTAGAGCCGATGGGCGATAACGGAAGGTACAAACTGCGCGACATCTTCACGGTGCAGACCGATCCGAACGATAAAAAGAATGTGCAATTAACCTGGACCGGCCAGCGTTCGACCTTTGCGGTAAACCTGCGTCCGCACGAACGGGAAATGGTGACCGATCGCACCAAAGCGATATTTGAGTTGACCTGAGCCTCGTTTGAGGAAAGAATATGGCAATGGAAACAGCCAATACCTCCAAATTCACTAAAGCCAGAGGTGCGATATGGCAACGGGCCTACCGCAGGATGATCCGCGATCAGCGCGGCACCACCTCGTTGGAATGGGCGCTATTATTGGGTGCCATCGCGTTACCTTCGATCTATCTTTTTACAATGTCTCTAGGCGTCATCGTTGATTACTACCGCATGATGACCCAGTTCTCGAGTTTGCCTTTGCCTTGAGTCTGAGATCAGGAATTTGAGATTTGATTTGATTTTTGCCCGCAGGCACTAACCTTGGGTTCCCCATCATCAATGTGATGATGTGAACGTTTGAAGAGAAGTAAAGAAAGAGTTCGCCGACCTGCTAACCGGAGTTTTCCATGTTCAAGAAACTGACCAACCAGTTCAAGCGTGTGATGAGCGATGATCGCGGTGCGGAAGGTCTGGAAAAGATCCTCCTCATCGGTGCTCTGATTCTTCCCCTGCTGGGCATTCTGATTTA
>CAZYQL010000024.1:0-23858 GCA_964650055.1 uncultured Phycisphaeraceae bacterium
GATTGAAAGCCCCGTAGAAATACGGGGTTTTTTTGCGATAATTTCGTCATATCTGACAACATTCGAGGTCTGCGATCGCTAAATTAATTCCCATCCGATCCGCTTGCCCAGTTCAATCGCCTGTTGCCGATTGCGGGCCACGTATGCCGATGTCGTTTGGACTAGCGACGCGAGGTCGTAGCGACACCCATTTTCAGTTTGCGTCGAGTCATATCGGTACCTCGCCAAACAATCGATGCCGCGCGCTGTCTATGGGACTTTAATTCTGCAAGAGATGGCTCTTCGATCGTTAGATCGAAGGGCTATTTTTTGCTCTGATGTCGCGCCTTCACATCGGACATGGCGAAGGCGAAATCACTAGAGCAGCCTTTGCCCTTCTTCTCGCAGCGCATTCATGAGTGCCTGCAAATGGCTTGCAGTCGTCAGCGGATTCATCACCACTGCTCGCAGCGCTCCGTGGCCATCCCACTTGCCTGGCACGATGTAGAAGCGGCCCGATTCAATCAGACGGCGACGAAGCTCCAACTGAAAAGAACCGAGGCGCTCGAGCGAAGCGTCTCGCAATTGGGCGGGTAGATAGCGAAACATCAAGATGTTGCACATCGGTTCATGCAACGGCTCAAAGTCATCCGCATCGCGAAGCATTTCATAGAACGTCCTCGCCATCGCGAAAGTCGTCTCGACGATATCGGCGAAGAGCTTGCGCCCATGAAGACACCATGCGCCCCAAAGGCCAAAGGCTGCTGCGCGCTTGGTGCATTCAACTGTCTTGAGCCCGCTGTCGTAGTCCACCAGATTCGGCGCTGTGGGATCGTAGAGATAAGGCGCATCCTGCTCGAATGCGCAGAAGCGATGAGCAGGATCACGGTAGAAAAGAAATGTACACAGAGCAGGCACGTGCATCATCTTGTGCGCATCCCACACGACACTGTCGGCTTGTTCAATACCAGCGAGCAGATGCTTGTGCTTTTGGCTCAGGCAGGCAGCACCGCCATGCGCTGCATCGACGTGAAGCCACACGCCGTGCTTCTTGCAGATGACGGCGATTTCTTCAAGCGGATCGAAAGCGCCGGTGCGCGTAGAGCAAGCTGCGGCCACCACCGCGATGATCGGCCGCTTTGCCTGACGAAGTTCGCTTAGCTTCTGATCCAGATCAGCAGGGATCATCCTGCATCGCTCATCCGTCTTCACCTTCACCACATGATCTGTGCCGATGCCCAGCACCCCCGCGGCGCGAGCAACGCAGTAATGCGTCTCGCCATGGGCGACAAGCACCGGCGGCTGCGTCGAAGTTGAAACGCCTTTGCTCCAGACGTCATTCATGGCCACATTTCGAGCGGTGAGCAGAGCGGTGAGATTGGCCAGCGATCCGCCGGAGGTGATCACACCTGCGAATTTCCCTGGTGCAAAGCCGAGCGCTTCGCCCAGCGTCTGCACCATGGCATCTTCGGCAGCGCAGGCCCAGGGTCCCATTTCATAAATCGCCATGCCTTGGTTGGTGACGGATGAAACAGCTTCAAAGAGACCAGCGGTGGGCAGCGGCGGTGCGACCTGATGGCCGATGTAACGTGGATCGTGAAGCGTCTGGCCGTGCGCGACGGTCAGACGAACCAGGCGATCGACTTCGCAGATGAAGGATGTTGTTTCCGCAGGAGACGCGCCATCGCCGCTGATATCGAGCATGCTTCGCGCCTGCTCGCAAAGTGCTTTGGGATCAGCCCAGTTGAGCACGTGATTCTGCGAGGCCTGTGCCTGCGAAAGGTAACCGCCCAGCAGGTCGATCACCTGTTTGCCAGCGGCAATAAAGCGCTGCGCATCGTACGCTTCGCGAATGCGCTGCTGAGCCTTGTCGAGTGCGTCCGTGATGGCGGTCATGCGTTTGAGCCTTTTCTGAGTTGACGAGATTGTAGGGAAAGCGGTGATCCACGCAGAGCGACGGCGGCCTTGCTCTGCGGCTAAACGCACACATACAACATTGCCTGTAAGTGTCGCAGGTCTCTCGCAGCAGGCTCGTTATGATCTTGGCCTTGCACTGTTTCAGCAGATATGCCGATGAAGGATCGGCACACCGGTTTTTAGTTCATCATGACGATCAAACCGATCACTCGAATCACGCCCACACCGCGTTCGATCTACACCAGGCTCGGATCGCTGATTGTCATTTCGCTGCTGCTGCTTCTGCCATTTGTGCTGTGGGGCGCGCTCAAGTCAGCGCAGAGCAACAACAACAACATTCGCCAGTGGCTGCCTGATGATCTGCCTGAGGCGGAAATGTACGACCGCTTCCGCGCCACCTTCGGTGCTGATGAATTTGCCATCGTTTCCTGGGATGGTGCCACGATTGATGATGTCAAGCTCGATCAGTTTGCCATCACCATTTTGCGATACACCACGCTGCATGGCCACGATGACCATCAGTCATTTTTTAAGATTCTCGCACAACGCATCGATGGCATCTTCTCCGGATCGCCTGTTCAAGCGAGCGAAAGAAGCGAGAAACTTTTCAGCGAAGCCATCAGCGGCAGGCAGGCCATCGATCAGCTTCTCACCGCTCCATTCGACAAAAAGCTCTCGCACGATCAGGCCCTTGATCGCCTCCAAGGGATTCTCGTCGGCAAGGATCGCAGGTCTAGTTGCGTGCTGCTTCGGCTCACCGAAGCAGGCAATCGCGATCGCGTGGCGACGCTGCGCGCCATCCTCCATGCAACCGATCAAATGGGACTGGCACGCGAACAGGTTCACATCGGCGGCGAAGTCGTCTTCAACGCTGTGATCGATGTCGAAAGTCACGCAGCCATCGATCAACTCACCGGCTTGTCAGGCCTGGCTGCCATCGTTCTTGCCTTCATCGCCTTGCGCTCCATTCGCCTGATGCTGATGGTGTTTGTCACTGCTCTTTACGCGGCAGGCTTTGCCTATGCGACGGTGCATTACATGGGTAGCCAAATGAATCTGGTACTCGTGGTCATGCCGGTGCTGGTGTATGTCACGTCGATAGCCGGCTGTATTCATCTGACCAACTACTACACAGACGCGGTGCGAACGCATGGCCTGGCTGGCGCGCCGATTCGAGCTGTGCGCGCGGCTTGGCTTCCCTGCGCTCTGGCGGCAACGACGACATCGGTGGGCCTGATCTCGCTCGCTGTGAGTCACATTCAGCCGGTGCGTGACTTTGGCATGTTCGGTGCGTGGGGCATCCTGGCGGCGCTGATGTTTCTCTTTCTGTTGCTGCCTGTGCTTTTTGAGCGGTATCCACTGCGAAAACTGGCGGATCAGGATGGGCAGCCCTGGCCACACGAGGTCAAGAGCGAGCGCCAAGCGGCGCGATGGCTGCGGCATGTGGCGCTTCGCATCATTGCCATCAAGCGGCCACTGGTGATTCTTTTTGTAGTGGTCATTCTGATCGCCGCCGGCGGCATCCTGTTCACGCAGACCTCCGTCAAAGCTTCGCGATTTTTTCCCAGAACTCACAAACTCGTCACCGATATGCAGTGGCTCGAAGATCAGATCGGTCCACTGGTGCCTATCGAAATTGTGATCGACTTCGACCCCCGCGTCAGCAAACTCAATATGCTCGATCGCATGGAACTGGTCGCACACGTTCAGCAGATTCTCGGTTCCATGAGCCACGTGGGCGGTACGATCTCGCCAGCAAGCTGGGCCCCTGAAATGGAACTGCCCAAAGCAAAGAACCAGGATCCGACGACGACGCCAGCAACCAGTCCCCCGCGACTCAATCCATTTGCACTCATTGGTGATGTGCGACGTAAGCTCGTCAATGCTGGCCTCGAATCGCATCGGCAGGTCTTCGTCGATCAGCATTATCTCAGCGCCAAACGTGCTGAAGGTGATACGACATCCCCCGAGCGCTGGCGCATCACCGGACGCTTCGAGGCGTTCAACGAACTGGCCTATGACCAAGTGATTATGGATGTGCAGCAGCGCATCACGGCGCATCTTGCGAGCCTGCCTGCGGCGGCCCAAGCAGGAGTGACCGCTGATTTCACCGGCGCGGTGCCTTTGGTTCATGCGGCCCAGCAGGAACTTCTGAGCGGTCTGTTTCGCAGCTTCATCATGGCGTTTGTCCTCATCGGTGCGACGATGGCGATCCTGCTGCGCTCCATTCGCGCGGGGCTCATTTCCATGTTGCCCAACGTCTTTCCCGCCATCACCATCTTCGGCGTCATGGGCTGGTTCGGCTTCATGGTCGATGTCGGGGCGATGCTCACCGCCAGTGTCGCGATGGGCATCGCTGTCGATGGCACATTGCATTACCTGACTTGGTTTCGCCGTGGCTTGGCGCAAGGCATGAGCAAGGATCAGGCGCTGGCTGATGCTTATGTTCACTGCGCTGGTGCGCTGATGCAGACCACCGCGATCACTGGGCTGAGCATGCTGGTGTTTTACAGCACTTCGTTTCAGCCTGTCGCTCAGTTTGGACTCCTCATGTGTCTGATGCTCGTGGCGGCGCTCATCGGCACCATGCTGCTGCTGCCCGCAGTGATGGCGACGCGTCTGGGCAATCTCTTCGTCGAGCCAATGGACGAGGCTTCATCACAATGAAATTTCACATCTTCATCGTTTCACCATGAACAAAGCCTTCGTCAAAGAACCTGATGAGCCTGATGATCTGCATTGCCCGCGCTGCGGCGGTCTGGGGCAATCCGTCTCAGCCGCGACGATCCATGCCCATCTCAATGAAGGCGACACAGCATCATTAGCCAGTTCCAGTTGCTTTTGCGGCAATGCGAATTGCGATGTCGCTTACTTCGATGGCTTTGAGCAAGTGATCCTCGTAGAGCAGTTGCGCAAGCCTATCTATCCCAAAGATCCCGTAGCTCCAATCTGCGCCTGTTTCGGGCTCAAGGCTGAGGATGTGGCCGCCGATGCTCAGGCTGGCAATGCGGCGGGCGTTCGCCAGCTCATCGATAAATGCAAGGACCATCGCGAGGCGTGTGTGCTCCTTGCCGCCAATGGACGCTGCTGCGTGGATGAAGTGCAGCGCCAATTTCTCAAGCATTGGAAACGGTGAGCGGACTATCGGGGATTGGATGATCCTGAACGAACCGGGGGCAATTTCGCTAGCTGCAAAGCCATTACTAAGCGCATGACCGTCAGATTTCTGCTTAGTTTTACCGCCTCGATGCTGACTTTTCGATTTGCACTGGCTATTATCCCGCACTGATTTCGCCGTGTCGGTCGTTGAATGACAAAACGAATTACTGATCGGATTCTTTTAACGACACTTTCCCGATTCCGGGAAGTGAGAGAAGTTGGCCCACACCCGATCAAACCCGGTAAAGAGAATCGTGCAAATGAACCCTATCCCCCTGCCGCACTCAACAATCGATGGCCAAGCGTTTCTCGCCGCCTCGTTGCCGGCAATCAAAAAGTGTGATGCCGCCGCGCTGGCCAAAGCCGTGCTCAATCGCTGGACCAGCGGCCAGGTCTGTCGCCTGCTCAAACATGCCAATGTTGATGTCAGACGCGTCGCGACCGTCACCATGGGCATGATCGGCGACATGAGCCACAACAATTGTCTGACCCATGCACTGAGTGACGCCGACCACCAGGTCAACCAGATGGCTGAACATGCCTTGTGGTCCATCTGGTTTCGCAGCGGCAGTTCCAAGGCTGCCAAGCCCTTCCGCGAGGGCCTTGCCCTTCTCTCTGCGGATGAGTACGAAGAAGCCATCGCAAAATTCCACGAAGCCACCGCGATCGATCCCAACTTCGCCGAGGCTCACAATCAATGCGGCATCGCCTCTTTTCTCGCCGGGAATTACGACGCGTCAATTAAAGCTTGTCGCAAGGCGATTCAACTGGTGCCCACCCATTTCGGAGCGATCGCTGGCATGGGCCACTGCTTCGCTCAACATGGCGAACTGAATCTCGCCCTTCGCTGCTACCGCCGAGCCCGCCGCATCAATCCCCATATCGAAGGCATCGCCGATGCCATTGCCAGCTTGCAAACCAAGATCAAAGACATGAGCGACTCAGGCTTTTTCGAGCTGGATGCGATTGTGGCGTGAAGCAAAAATGCAAAACTACAAATTGCAAGTCACAAAATTCAAATTACAAACAAGCACCAATCAGAAAAATCAAAGGCAAAACCGAGACGCGTTTAGTGCTTTGCTTCATTTCCTCCTATTGCCATTTGGAGCTTGTTTGAAATTTGTGATTTGCGATTTGAACATTTCTCCGTCAATCCACTATCCAAAGCTATACTGCACGCTGAACTGATTTCTTTTTCTTTCGCGAAGGTTCAAGGATGAGCCGACCTCACCACCGATCCGCACCGCTTGAGCATCTGCGTCGCCACATGCGTCTTCGCCGCTGGGGCACTGTCGCCACTCTGTTCGCCATCGGCGGCGCGATGATTGCCGCGATCTTCACCTCCATCTCCGGCTGCCAGTCCACGCCCAGTGCATCGCCCATCCAAACCAGTTCCAAGAGCATCACCTCGATCCCATCCGAACCGTTGGTGCGCGTCCGTGTGCGCCGCTCCGTACCTGTGATCGAAGTCGATTCGCCGGCAGGCATGCGCATCGGCCCTGCCGCAGCCAGTGAACAGCGTGTCATGCAAGGGCCGCTGCGCATCTCGCATGATGGCACGCAGTTCATCTTTGCACCGGTCAAGCCGGGCGGTCAGCCGCTGGGGTGGAATCTGCCCAGTCTCACCATCACAGCGGTGCAAGGCGACACCGTATCACTCGATCGTCAAACCTATCCCGCGACCATCGTGATTCATCCCGTGCGCAGCGCTGTCGCCAAGGGACCGACGCTTGTGGATGCGATCAATCATGTGCCGATGGAACGTTATCTGCCCGGCGTATTGAGCAAAGAGCTTTACGCATCATGGGAGTATGAAGCCTATCGCGCACAAGCCATCACCGCTCGCTCCTACGCAATTCACGGTCTAATGGGCAGTCGCTCGCGACACTACGATCTCGAATCAACGCAGGCCAGCCAGGCCTACATCGGAGCGAACGCTCACCAGAAAGCGATCGATGCGGTCAACACCACCAAAGGCATCGTGCTCGCTTATCAGGATGATGTGCTCCAGGCGTATTACTCAAGCTGTTCCGGAGGCACCGGCCAAGATGCAGCCGCCATCTTTCCCAATCAGCGCGATGTGCCTCCTCTGCGCGGCAAGCAGCAAGGCGACTGGGGCAAAGAGAGTCCCTACTTCCGCTGGTCGATCTCTGTGCCTCGTGTGCTGCTGACGCAGCGCATGGCTGCATGGGGCAAGGCCACGGGCAACGCCATCGCCAGCTTGCAGATGATTCGCGAAGTGCGCACTACCGCAGCCAACGCGGTGGGCCGGCCGACGCAACTGACCGTCTTCGATCAAAGCGGCAAGGGCTATCCGCTCAGTGCCGAACAGTTTCGCTTTGCGTGCAACTACGATGGCCCTGCAAATGCAAGCGTGCCGACCACAGCAGCGCTGCCGCCCCTCGAATCGAAGCAGATGGTGCGCAGTAGTCACGTGGCTGTCGTTGTGACGCAGAACGACGTCCGCATCAACGGCGCGGGATACGGTCACGGCGTAGGCCTTTGCCAATACAGCGCTCAGGCCATGGCCAAGCAAGGCTACGCCGCCCAGGGCATCTTGCAATTTTTCTATGCCGGTGCTGACCTGCGCAAGGTGTATTGATTTTCAACTGAGCCTTTCAGAAGAGGTGAATGTGCCCGTCGTTAAACATTGCTTCATCGCCGCGTTCCGTACCATCGCATTCTTGATCGTGATGGCTGTGATGCCGTTGCTGCTCACTGGCTGTGCGGCGCGCGTTTCAACTGATCCGATCAAGGATATGAACAATCGCGAGCTTGCCGCCAATTGGAGGCTTGATGCCGCAAGACAGGCTGAGCGCGAATTACGTGATGATCCGCGCCGCTATGAAGCGCTGCACAAGATGGTGTGGGAGGTGGTGAATACTGAAGAACTGCGCATCTATGCGGTTGATCAACTCGTGCAGATGGATGAAAAAGATTTCATCACCAAACTCGATAGGCGCATCGTGCTCATTCCCTACGGCGAATCCTTGGATCACATCTACGAAGTCGGAAAATCACGCCAATGGAAACAGCTCACGCCGATGCTGGTCAAGCGCTGGGCCGTGCCGCAAAGTGGTGTTCCCGATGATGACCGCACCGAGCGCAAGTGGATCGGCGAATTGAATCCTGGCAAAGCCGCCAAGGATGTCGTATTCGATGTTTTCACCGCACCGCCTGACCAGATCACCGATCTTCAGCGCATTGGCGCCTGGGCACTGCTCAATCGCATCGCGACCAAAGAGCAGCTCATCACGGCACTCGAGCAGGCTCCGCAGTCCACAGCGCTCATCACCGATCTGAAAGTCTGCGCGACCGACCTACACACATTGCCACGACATCGCGAAGGGGTGAAGTGGCTCTACTACCTGCGCGATCCTGCACGATCACAGCTCTGGGATCAGCACAGGTCACAGGTTGCCCAGCTTGGTAGCGAGCAGCGCATCAATCTGGAGATGAGGCATCTTGCAGTACTTGCTCATCTGGACGCAGACACAAAATCGCTGACACGCGACCAGCTCTTCGCTCGCGTGCAAGGTCAGCTTGAATCGCAGCGACATCACTTCGCTGGTTCCACCCTCGGCAGCATCACCTCGGACTTGCCGCAGCGTCTGAGCGACTGGCAAAACAAACTATCCTGGGCTGATCTCGCCATCATTGAACATCTCTGGAAACTGGTGCAACAGCCGACCATCAAAGCATCACTTTTCGCGCAGGCTGACAAAGATCTTCTCAACGCTTCGTCCGAACATGGAGGCGTCATCGATATCGTCAGCAGTCAGCCCCTGGCGCGCGACTATCCGCCCATCGTTCGCTTCTCGCATGATCGTCAGTTCACACCCAGTGAACAGATGATCACCCACTGCTACACCGGACTGGCTCACTACCATTTCCATGCACAGGAAAAGAAAAACCGCGATCACGCAGGACCGGGCAAAGGCGATCTCGATACCGCCGACAGGCTCGATCTGAATTACCTCATCTTCACTTTCATCGATGAGAATCACCTGAACGTCGATTACTATCAGCACGGACGCATCAATGTGGACCTGGGTACGATTTCACGATGAGCGTTTGATGAGTGCTGGCCATCGTGTTCGCTTTGATCGTTGTGCTGGTTCTGCTTCTTCAATCCCGACATCGAGTGAATCATCATGGTTTACCGCCGCCTGTTCACATGCTCCCTTCTCCTGCTTCTGGTCAGCGCTGCACTCATCGCAGAGCAACCCGCTCCAGTGTCGCTGGATGCAGAAAAGCTCGCCAAGGTGCCGCAGGTCATGCAGGCCTTTGTCGATCAAGACAAAGTCTCCGGCGTGGTGACGCTCGTAGCCACGCGTGACAAGGTGGTGCAGATCGAAGCAGTCGGCTTGGCAGACATTGAAACGAATCGAGCGATGACCAAAGACACGATGTTCTGGATCGCGTCGATGACCAAGCCGATCACTGCGACCGCTTTGATGATCCTCGTCGATGAAGGCAAGGTGAATGTCGATGACCTCGTCTCTAAATACATTCCGGCATTCAAGGATGTGAAGCTCAATGGCAAGTCGCCCAGTCGTGAAATAACATTGCGCGATCTGATGTCACATACCTCGGGCATCGGCGAAGCAGCTGCATCGCAGTCCGTCGAAGGCACCACGCTCGAAGCGATCGCGGAGCGAATCGCAGCAGCGCCGATGAAGTATGAACCTGGCGAAAAATGGAACTACGGCAGCGGCCTGACGGTTGTCGGCCGCATCATCGAAATCGTCTCCAAGCAGAATTATGGCGACTTCGTGCAAAGCCGAATCCTCGATCCCGTCGGCATGAAGGACACCACCTTTCACTTAAGCGCTGCACAGATTCCGCGCGTCGCCAAGTGCTATAAGCCCGCCAAGGATGGAAAAGGTCTTGAAGCAGTCATCAATCGCTACGTGCCTACCGATCCTGCGAAGAAGCAGACACCCAATCCTTCGGGCGGTCTCTTTTCTACAGCCAATGACATGACCCGTTTCTATCAGATGATCCTGTCGGGTGGCCAGATCGACGGCAAGCGGATTCTCTCGGAGAAAGCCGTCAAACAAATGACCAGCCTCGCGCACGATGGAAGCATCAGCACCGGATTCACGCCCGGCAACGGCTGGGGCCTGGGCTGGATTCTTGTGCGTGAACCGCAAGGTGCCACCGCAGCGCTCAGCGCAGGTTCACACGGCCACGGCGGCGCACACGGCACGCAAGGCTGGATCGATCCAAATCGCGGACTGATTTACGTAATGATGATTCAGCGCACCGGCTTTGGGAATGGTGATGATTCTGATGTCCGCCGTGCGTTTCAAGGCGCGGTGTACGAAGCCATTCAAAAGTAAATCGCCTCACTCTGCGGGCATATCGACGATGCGTATGCACACCGGCTTGCCATCGATCACGTTGAGCGTTTCGATTTCCTTGAGCGCTTCTTGCAATGCGCCTTGGCGCGCTCTGTGCGTGACGATGACCAGTGGGACGAACTGACCCACGTTCGATTCGTGCTGCGAGATGGCGGAGAGCGAGATACCTGCATCGCCGAGGATGGCGCTGACTTTCGCCATGACGCCGGGCACATCCAGCGCTGTCATGCGAATATAAAATCGGCTCACCAGATCATCAGCAGCCACGGTGGTGACGCGCTCGTGTTTATCACATTGCAGATGCATCTTCTCGCAGGCAAAGGGATACCAGCCACTGGCGACATTGAGAATATCGCTGACCACCGCGCTGGCGGTTGGCATCTCGCCCGCGCCTCTGCCATAGCTCATGGTGTGGCCGACGGCGTGGCCATAAACGCTAAGTGCGTTGAACGATCCGTGCACCTGCGCCAGTGGAGCACTCGCATGAATGAAGCTCGGATGAACGCGAAGTGAAAGGCGAGAGGCGCCGCCTTCGCCGTGCTGCCGTTCTGCAATGGCCAGGAGCTTGATGTCATATCCCAGCTCCGCAGCGAAGCGCAGGTCGGCCAGGTCCAGCGCATCGATGCCTTCGTTCCACACATCGTTTTCGCTGACGCTCACACCAAAGGCGAGCGATGCGATGACGGCCAGTTTCTGCGCGGCATCTTTGCCCGAGACATCGAGCGTCGGATCAGCCTCGGCAAAACCTTTGGCCTGTGCCTCGGCGAGCGCGGCGGCATACGACTTGGCATTGCGGGTCATCTCGGTGAGGATGTAATTGCAGGTGCCGTTGAGGATGCCGTAGAGACCATCGATGCGATTGGCCATGAGGCCGAACTGCATCGCGGTGATGACGGGAATGCCGCCGGCCACCGCCGCTTCAAAAGCAATGGAGGCGTGATGCTTACGAGCCAGTGCGAAGAGTTCCGCGCCCTCGGCGGCAAGAAGCGCCTTGTTCGCCGTGATGACATGCTTGCCTGCCTCAAGAGCCCGGCGAACATGCTGACTGATCGCGCCACGGCCGCCGGCTACTTCTACAACGATCTCCATATCGGGCGTGCTGAAAAATGCATCGGCGTCACTCGTAAACTGGTCGGCTGATAATCCGCTGCTCTTAGCAGCCTTGGCGACATCGCGCACCAGCACTTTTCGCAGTTCGACCGCTTTGCCCAGGCGCTGAGCGTAAAGCGATGCCTGTTCGCGCAGCAGCTTCACCACACCGCCGCCGACGGTGCCGCAGCCGATCATTCCGATACCGATCGCATTCGATGCCACTGATTCGCTCCTTGAGTTGTTCACTCACCCGAACCAGACTCAGGCGAGCGAGGAAAGATAGCAGGAACCTGAAGTTCAAGCACAGAATCATTATCGTCGATTCAAGCAGCGCCCTTGGGGCGGATGATCCTGCTGATTTGCAATTGAAGGTCGCTTCGTCGCGGTTCCTGTCTTACAATGATTCTGATGACACCTCCACCAGCAACATCCGACGACCAACTGATTCTTCCGCTCTGCTCGATTTTCCGCAGATTTCTCAAGCGGCAGGGCCTCAAGTTCACACCCGAACGGGCACAGATACTCGACGCGGTGCTGAGCAAGGAAGGCATCTTTGAAGCCGACCAACTGCTTTACGAAATGCGATCCGGTGGCAACCGCGTCAGCAAGGCGACGATCTATCGCACGCTCAAGCACCTGATGGAAGCGAAGATCATCAATGAGGTGCTCATCGATCCCAAGCAGGCACACTACGAACTTTCCTTCGGCCGCGAGCCCAAGGGCCATCTCGTCTGCATGGAGTCGCATCAGGTCATCGAGTTTGAAGTGCCTGAGCTTATCGATCTGCGCGACCGCGTGTGCAAGGAGCACGGGTGGGAGCCGCTGAGTTTTCGCGTTGTCGTGTATGGACGAAGCCCGGAGGCGAAGGCGCAAGCGAAGGGCGAATGAGTTTTCGCAGCGTGCACAGCGCTTGCCGCATCACACTTCTTCAAGATCACTCTGATCGATGGGGCGACTGATCACATAGTTGCCGCTGATCCATCGGCCGAGGTCGATCGTTCTGCATCGCTTAGAGCAGAAGGGAAATCGCTCTTCACTTACAGCCACGGGTTTGCTGCAAATGGGGCACTTGCTGGTCTTCACTTGTGCCGTTGAAGTCGTAGCGGTATTCGTCGCAGTGATTTCTTTGATGAGTGATGGGAAACGATCGCGCCATGCGCCGTGGGCCTTGAGTTCGATCTGCCGCTCATCGCTGCCGGAGTGTGACAATCGGATTTCCAGACGATCTTCGCCGACCAGTTCATCGAGTCTGTCTGCCCATTCGATGGCGAGGACGCTGTCGTGCCGCAGTTCGCCGCCCAGAGTGTTGCCGGTGATTTCGTAGCCGATGGATTCCAGTTCATCGAGCTTCTGAATGCGGTAGGCATCGATGTGAATCAGGCGCGGGCGACCAGGAATTTCGGAGGCGTATTCTTGGGCGATGACGAAAGTCGGGCTGACGACGACGTTGCGCTCAACGCCCAGGCCGTTGGCCAGGCCGCGCACCAGTTGCGTTTTGCCTGCGCCCAGTTCGCCGATGAGTGCGATCAGATCACCGGCGCGCAGGTGCGCTGCAATTGCTTCACCGAGTGCGACGGTTTCTGCCAAGGACTGCGTCTGACCGGACCATGTTGAATCGGTGGATGACATGCTTGAATCTTAGCGAGTTGAATTGATATGGTCAGCATCAGCCGTGATGTTCCCAACCCCCTGCTGCCATTGGCTGCACGGAACCGTTTTCCATCTTCAGCATGACCGTGGTCTTTTCGTGACGCGGCGTGATCATGCCGATCTTGGTGACGGGTACGCCCTCAATGACAGCGGGCAACGTCTTCGCCGCTTCGGGTGAAAGCACGAAACATAGCTCGTAATCCTCGCCATCGTAGAGCGCATGTTCCCAAGGCGGGCGACTATCGGACAGGCTCGCCTTGTGTGCCGCCCTGCTGATGGGCAGACTATTGATCCACAGTTCAGCACCCAATGCGCCGCCAGCTCCCGCAGCACAGAGGCGTGGCAGATCCTGCGCAAGACCATCGGAAAGGTCGAGCATGCAGCGCGGCCGCAGCACAGCATCGCTCGCCAATTTTCGCGCCAAGGTAAGGCGAGGCTCAAAATCAAGATGATGAATGTAGCCCGGCGGATCATCCCTTTCGACGAGACTGCCGCCGAGCATACCGCTGGCGCAAATCACATCGCCCACCTGTGCCCCCTGCCGCAGCACAGGCTCGACGCCTTGCATCTGCGCCAGCACGGTCACGCTCAAAAGCATCGGCTGATCCCAGATCGAAATGTCGCCGCCAATGAGCGGGCAGTCATACCGCATCGCCACCGCAAGCATCGCATCATGCAGCGCCTTCGCCTTCGCTTCACCGAGCGATCGTGGCAGACACCCCGCCACCACCGCAGCCAACGGCAGCGCTCCCATCGCTGCCACATCCGACAGGTTCCGCGTAATCGCCTTGCGGGCAATTTTTGCAATGGGCGTCGTCTCAAGGGTGAAGTGAACACCATCAGCAATCTGATCCACCGTGATCAGCACCAGCTGGTCGCCGAGTTTGATCGCTCCCATGTCATCGCCTGGCGGGATGGTCACGCTTGCGGGTAGCGCTCCATTGCGAGAGTAGATGTGGTCTAGGAGATTCAGTTCACGCACAGCATCATTGTAGATGTTTTGCAAGCCAACGAGTCAAGCCTCGGCAACGCCCTTTGTGCCCGGATTCGCATCGTGCTAATCTTTCATTTCTCGTGAGCCACAGGCGACGACATGTCCCGGCTCAGTGATCAATCGAATCTGGAGCAAACGCACATGGGTCTTCTCACCGGCAAACGTGGCATCGTCTTCGGCATTGCCAATGATCGTTCGTACGCCACCTTCATCACCAAGCAGATCGTGGCCGAAGGTGGCACTTGCGCCTTCACGCACCTGCCTGATGAAAAAGGAAAAATGGAGCGCCGCTGTCGCGGTGCCCTTGAAGAACTCGGCATCACTGATGCCCTGCTGATGCCTTGCGATGCATCGAAGGATGCAGACCTCGATGCAGTCTTTGCGAAGCTCGAAAGCGAATGGGGCAAGATCGATTTCGTCGTGCACTCCATCGCCTTTGCGGATCGTCAGTTTCTTCAGACCGGCAACTTCCACACCACCACCCGCGCTGCCTGGACGCAGGCTCTGGACATCAGCGCCTACACGCTGCTGGCGATGGGGCAGCGCGCTGTGAAACTCATGCCCGATGGCGGCTCGATCATCAGCATGACTTACTACGGCGGCGAAAAAGTCATCCCCGGCTACAACATCATGGGCATCGCCAAGGGCGCTCTCGAACACACCACGCGCTATCTCGCTTGGGAACTGGGCGCGAAAAATATCCGCGTCAACACCATCTCCGGCGGCCCGCTGCGAACGCTCGCCTCCTCAGCCGTCGGCGGCATCCAGGAAATGTTCGATTTGCAGGCACGTAAGTCCTCGCTTCGCCGAAACATTGATGGCGAAGAAGTAGGCAACACCGCAGTCTATCTGCTGAGCGATCTTTCATCGGCAGTCACCGGCGAAACGATCCACGTCGATGCGGGCTTCAGCGTCGTCGGGCTGTGAGTGAATACGGATTCACAAGACATGACATGACATGACATCGAACTGCGGCCACACCCATTCATAGGCGTGGCCGTTTTATTTAGTGCCCTTGGTGATCGGGCGCGCTCGGTCCGCTTCATCGGCTTTCTTGCGGAGGTCATCGGCTTCGCTGGTTTTGCCTGACTTATTGAGTATGGTGATGAGCGAGCGCATCACTTCGATGGTTGTTTTGCTGCGATCGCCGCCGGGCATGCTTAGCCGTGCTGTTAGAACATCGCGGAACATGGATTCCGCCTCAGCGAGTTTGTCCTGATTCAGCAGTGATTCAGCCAGATTCTGCTTGGTGCGAAGCGTGGACCAGTGATCGCGCGGCAGCGTGCTCTCCTGCTGCCTCACAAGCAGATCGCGAAGCATTTTCTCAGCCTCGGTCGATTGGCCTGATTCGAGCAGCGCCTGCGCCAGTGAGTTGCGAGCCATGATGGTGGTCAGGTGATCCTCGCCCAGACGTTTCACTTGAAGCTCGATCACTTGGCGCAGTGTCTTTTGTGCTTCTTCATGTTTGCCCAGGCTCGAAAGAGCGCGAGCAAGACTGGTGCGTGAATTGAGCGTATCGGTGTGCTGCTCGCCGAGCACTTTGAGGCGAAGCTCGAGCACCTTGCGATGCAGCGACTCAGCCTCGGCAAACTCTTTACGATCCATCGCCATCTGCGCCACGTTGTAAATCGAAGCGAGTGTGTCAGGATCATCTTCACCCAGATTTTTCTGGCGAAGCTCAAACACCGCCAACCGCATCGCTTCCGCTTCCTGACGATCACCACTGTAATAGAGCGAGAGCGCGAGACTGTCCATCGAAGCGAGCGTGTCGCGGTGAAGAGGCCCGAGCACTTCTTGTCGCGCTGCGAGTACCTGCCGTTTGAGTGCGATGGATTCCTTGGCTTGATTGAGCATGGTCATCGCGTTGGCCAGGTGATATTCGGAACTGAGCGTTTCGACATGGCGCTCGCCCAGTGCTTTCTTGCGAAGCTCCACAGCTTCGGCGAGGCTTCGGCGGGCACTGTTGAGTTGCCCCAGTGCGTAGTAAGCGACGCCGACAGTGTGCAGTATGTCCGCCTTGAGCTGCGGGTCCTTGGCGAATCGCTTCTGCGCACCGCTGGCTGCTTCATCGAGCAGTTGCGTGACGCTGACTTCGCCGGTCTTGGCGTTGTTGGGATCTGCGGATTCGAGAATGGAGCGGAAGAACGAGGCGAGCACGGTCGCGCGTGCCTCTGCGATCATCGCCTCGTTTTTCTGCAAATCTGCTTCCTTCTCAGCGGCGACTGCGCGGGCACGCAAGCCGCGCTCGCGCACAAATCCATAGCCCAGAACAGCCGCGACGATGCCCAGCAGCACCACCCCCGCCACCGCCCAGTAGCGCAGCTTGCGCATGCGCAGCAGTGACGCGGCAGCTTTCACTTCCTGAATTTTGCGCTCGCGGCGCTGTGGCAGTTCACGCAATCGCTTGGCCAGTTCGGTAGCGCTGCCGAGCCTGCGTTTAGGATCGCCTTCCACACAGGCTGCGATGTCCTCGCGAATCAGTTCATCGCTGATGTCACGCTCCCAGCCCGAGGCCAGCGGCTTTTCCAGATCGCCTGCGACTACCTGATAAAGCAACACGCCCAGCGCAAAAACGTCGCCCTGCACCGTGAACGGCTTGTTCGCCAGAATCTCCGGCGGCGCATACATCCGCGTGCCCGTACGACTCGCCTCCGCCTCGGCGTTGCCAACCGTCTCCGTAAAACCTGACCCGGTGGTCATGCGAAGATCGCTGAGCCTGCTCGTGTCTGTCACCACACCAATGCCGAAATCCGCAAGCACCGGGCGAACAACATTCTGCTCCTCACGGCGAATCAGAATATTGCTCGGCTTAATGTCCTTGTGCAAAATGCCCACCGAATGCGCAGCAGCTGCCGCAGTCGCAATGCGGGCAATCATGTCGATGCGCTGATCCAAAGGCACCGTGCTGATGCCGCCCTGCTCCCTGGCCCACTCCAGCAGATCGCCCTCTTCGCTGAATTCGCTCTCAAGAAAATAAGGCGATGTTTCCAGTTGCACTTCGTGAAGCTTGGCGATGTCCTTGCGTTCGCCCAGTGCATGCCGAATCAGGCGAAAGAGTGTGAGCTCGCGCTTGAAGGATTGCAGTCGCTCCGCATCGAAGCAAAACTTGAAGACGCGCTGATCGAAAGTTTTGTGATGTCGCCCCAGCCAGACTTCGCCGAAACCGCCTTCGCCGAGTTTGCGATCGATGATCCAGCCGGGCCTGCGCGGAATCTCGAGTCCTGCTGCCGGTCGCCAGCCCAGGGTCTCTTCTTCTTCGAGCGAATAGGCGCGCTTGGCCTTTTCACTGTCAGGTGGCGATGTGAATGGGGCGATACCTTCCGCGCCCACCTCGAACACTTCGATAGGCTCTTCGATGCCTTTGATGGCGTAGCGACCATAAGCCATCCAGCGAATTTCGGGAGCCGCAGCATTGTCGCCGGGCATGGAAGGATGCCGGCGAATGTTTTGTCTGGCGCTGTCGAAGGCAGCGCGGGTGAGCAGGATCTGTCCGCCTTGCGCCAGGTTCATGATGCGGGCGGCGATGTCTGCGGGAAGGCCGACGACTTTTCGCTGGCCATCCAAGTCCTTGTCAATCTCAGTGACTTCGCCCAGATGCAGCCCGACGCGTACACGCAGTCGCTCAGGCTGCTTGTGAGTCTGATGGAGCAGGTATTGGAATCGAAGGGCCGCGTTGATCGCATCGCTGGGCGCGACAAAACGCGCCAAAAATCCATCGCCAACGTCTTTGAGAATTTCCGCTCTGGGCGTGGCGGCGATGACCTGTTTGAAGGTGGCATCGTGTGCGTTGATGAGGTGCGCGTAGGCCACATCGCCCAAGCGCAGCTTCATATCGACGGAGCTAACCACATCCGTGAACATCAGCACCATCAGACGCATCGCGGGCGATAACTCAGGTTGTGCAAGCGAATCAGACATGTTTACGAATCGAGATAGAGTGCAACAGTTGATCAGCGTAAGCGGATCGCGGTCATAAGGATATCGTAAGTTTTCGCCAATTACATTTTAGAAGTACCGCCCTGGCGTTGAACCTGCCCTATCCATCAGCGCAGGCCTTCCACAACAATCGGTGCGACAAACTCCGCAGGCAGCAGACAGGCATCATCATTGCACGCCTGATAGCTGACGATGATGCGTGGCTTGGTCGCCTTCGCATCGCTCCCAGCCTTGAGTGTGATTTCTATCTCAATGGTGCCGCTGTGAACTTCCAAGGGCTTGTCCGCAAAAGAAAACTTCTGCTTCTTGGCCTCAGGATATTTCACCGTCCATTGCAGATCGCTGACGCCTTCCACTTTGACCACCAGCGGAATCACTTGGTCATCACCGGGCTTATTCGCGTTGATGTGAAAATCCTTGTGAATCGCAATCGTCACTTTGATCACCGCGCTGCCCGACGACATATCGGCCTTCGCTTGATCCAGCGCCACCACCACTGGCGCCTTCTCGGTTGGCTCCAGTTTTTTCGCCGCCACTACTGCGCCATCCGCAAATGCTTTGGGTGCCAGTTCGATGGCCCGCTGCAAGGCATGGAGTGAATGCGACATGCCCACACTCTGCCGCCGCAGTGGCACGGAGAACGCGCGAAGGTCGATCACCGCGTGCTTGAGATATCGCTCGTTCTTCGTGAGTTCGTAAAGGCTCAGCAGATTGTGCAGCATCACACCGTTGCCGCTGGGCGTTGCACCGTCGTAAGTCGAACGAACGCGAACGAAGAGATCCGACTGATCCGCGAGTGTGTCGTAATAACCGCCGCCGCCGCCTTCACTGGCGAACTTTTTCGAGGCGTAGTTGGTCAGTTCTTCTGCCGCTGCGAGATAACGAGCATCACCGGTGGCTTTGTGTACTTCGATCAGGCCGTGCACGAAGAAGGAATAATCTTCGAGGAAGCCGTTGATTTTTGACTTGCCCTGCCGCATGGTGCGATAGAGGCCGCCATCGGGCGTACGCATGTCGGCAAGGATGTAATCAGCAGCCTTGGCCGCGGCCTTCGTGTAGCGATCTTCCTTGAGCTGTCGCCCTGCTTTGGCCATGCCCGCGATCATCAGGCCGTTCCAACTGGTGAGGACTTTGTCATCGAGGCGTGGTTGCTTGCGCTGATCGCGCACTGCTTTGAGCTTCACATTGATCGCCGCCCTTTGTTCAAGCAATTGCACCATCGTCAGCTTGAGTTCTGCTGCCAACTCATCAAGTCGCTTAGGCAGAAACAGCACGTTGACCGGTGTGCTTTCGCGATCGTGCGGGTCCTGAAAGTTCGAACCTTGATCGAGTCCGTAAAGCTTCAGCGCCAAGGCTGATTGTGCATCATCCTTGAGCGCCGCCTTGATCTGCTCGGTGGTCCAGACGTAATTCTGTCCTTCCTTGGCATCGACTTCCGCATCCTGTGCTGACCAAAATGTCCCAGTAGGATCAGTCATTTCGCGCAGCACGTAGTCGCACACTTCACGAACAACGCGTTCATAAAGCTGCGGGTCTTTCGCATCAGGCTTGATCGACTGCGCGGTGAGATAGACCTCGACGAGTTGCCCGTTGTCGTAGAGCATTTTTTCGAAGTGAGGCACGAGCCATTTTTGATCGACGGAATAGCGGTGGAAGCCGCCGCCGACCTGATCGTAGATACCGCCGCGCGCCATGCGCTCCAGTGTGTAGCTGATGGCCTTCCACAGGTCAGCATCAGGGGCCTTCTGATAAGCCTTGAGCAGTAGCAGCAGATTGTTGGGCGTGGGAAATTTGGGAGCAGCGCCGAAGCCGCCGTGCTCTTCGTCGAAATTTCGGATGAGCGCTTCCGCAGTGCGATCGAAGAATGCCGCTGATACTTCGCCGGGCACGAGTTCCTGATTCAGATGAGCTGCAATCGCATCAGCCACTTCTTCTGCCTGCGCGATGATGCCATCTTTCTGTTCCTTCCAGACCTGACCGACGCGCTGCACCAGCGCCGGGAACTGCTGCGGCGGAATGTAGGTGCCCGCATAAAACGGCTTGAGCCCCGGATCATCTTTTCCCTTGGCCCCAGGCGGCGTGAGAAATACACTCATCGGCCAGCCGCCTCGGCCTTGATTGAGCATCTGCACCGAAGCCATATAAATGTCATCAACATCGGGCCGCTCTTCGCGATCGACCTTCACATTGATGCAATGCTCATTCATCACCTTGGCAATGGCGGGATTTTCGAACACCAAACGCTCCATCACGTGGCACCAGTAACAAGTCGAGTAACCGATCGAAAGAAAGATCGGCTTACCTTCCTTGCGGGCCAGCGCAAAAGTCTCTTCATTCCACGGATACCACTGCACCGGATTGTGCGCGTGCTGGAGCAGATAAGGACTGCTCTCTTTCGCCAGCGCATTCGTATATTTCCACGAGCCATCAGCGTTGCGCAGCTCTTTGTGGTGAGGATGCACAGCATGGCCCGATTCATCGGCGGCGATAGACATCAATGCGACTCCAACAAGCGTAAATAGCAGCGACCGATTCATGTCGTTGCTCCTGATTGAAAAGTGAACCTGAACTCAAAACCACCCGGCAAACGCCGTGTGGTCGCGGAATCAAATGCTGATTCCGATTTGACCACGAAGGCACGAAGGTATGAAAAAGAGAAGGCGAAGACAATCGTGCGGGCCGCTCTCTTATGTTTTCACTTCGTGTCTTCGTGCCTTCGTGGTTAAATCGAATTAGGCTTGGATTGCCGCGCTGCGTGAATCCAACATGGTGTGTCTGCGCCCCCGGAAAAAGCCTTGACACACCCTACGAATCATTCATTTCATTTGACGGTGACGGTGATTGTTGCGATGCGGGCGACGGGAATCACAGCAGGGCCGTAGGCGGTTTGTACCTTGATGCGATCCAGTTCCAGTGCGCCGGTGAGTGTGTCGTTATTGCGAAAGCGAATCGCAAAGGCGGCCCGCTGTGATGTGTAGGAACCTTGTGCGATCAGGCGCAGAGGCACATCGAGTTTGGCGAATTCAATCTTCAAAGGCAGTGTGGAAAAATCAACGGGGCTGCCATGGATCTTGGAGCCATCGGTGAGCACGACTTGAAGTTGCACCACCGGCTCAGCCGCGGCGACTGGCGCAGCTTCCTCCGCATGCAACGCAGAACAGACGAGAAACATCGAGACAGCCCACGCAAGGTTTCGGCATGACTTCATAGTTGATTCTCGCAGGTTGATGCTCGCACCAAGATTCAGATGCCGATGAATATCACGATAGACGGTTCATACCGCTGGCTGATCCCACAAGGTGTGGCCCGTCAGATGAAGGAACACATCTTCAAGTGTCGGCTGCCCCACCGTGATCGATTCAAAGCGTCCGGGGAAAGCCTCCGCCAGCGTCGGAATAAATGAAGCGCCATTGTCGCGTTCCAGACGAATGCGGCCGGCCACGAGTGTGGGCTTGGTCTTCTCTTCCCATGGGCCAAATTTCTCGGCGATGGCGGCGCGAAGCTGGTCAGCTTCCTCGATGGTGCCGCGCGAAGAGAGCGTGATGATGTCGCCGCCGATCTGAGCTTTGAGGTTGGCTGGTGTGTCTACCGCGACGATCTTGCCGTGCGACATGACAGCCAGGCGATCGCAGCGGTCCGCTTCATCCATCAGGTGCGTGGTGAGCGCGACGGTTTGGCCGCGCTCGCTGCGCAGTTGAATGAGTTGTCGCCACAGGTCATGCCTGGCGCCGGGATCGAGGCCGGTGGCTGGTTCATCGAGAAGGAGAAGCTGGGGTTGATGAAGCAGCGCTTTGGCGAGTTCGACGCGTCGCTTCATGCCGCCGGAGAATTGCTCGACGAAATCGCGTTTGCGATCGGCGAGGTTGAAGTAAGTGAGCAGTTCATCGATGCGTTTGGCCAGGTCGCTGCCGCGCAGGCCGTAGAGATGGCCCTGGTGCATGATGTTTTCGTAGGCGGTGAGTTTGCCATCGAGGCTCGGTGCCTGGAAGACGACGCCCAGTGACTGGCGCACCTTGGCGGGCGCGGTGAGCACATCGTTGCCCATGATGCTGACGGTGCCGGTGGAGCCTGCGGGATTGAGCGGGCGAAGGAGCGTGGCGAGAATGCGAAAGAGCGTGGTCTTGCCGGAGCCGTTGGGACCGAGGATGCCGAAGATTTCGCCGGGGTTGACGACGAGAGAGACATCATCGAGTGCCAGCGTTCGCGGCGCTGGTGCAGGTACAGGTGCTGTGGGTTTGCCGTGCCTGCTGCGCGGCTGACGCAGGGCAGTGGCGTAAGCATGTGTCAGATGATCGACAACAATCGCGCCATGAATGGGTGATGCGGTGGTCGCGCCAGAATCGGTTTCAAGGGCAGTGGTCATGTGCCCGAATGATAGCAGCCTTGAAGGGGGAGGATTGCCGCGCTGATGACGCTACGCCGCAAGCGGCGGAGATTCTCGCGGGGTTTTATTTGTAGTCATCCACTTCGGGCTCTTCCTTCGCTTTGCCTTTGCCTTCTTCGTGGTGGCCGTCTTTGTGTGCGGCGTCTTTATGTGCGCCGTCTTTATGATCATCACCGTGATCGGGGTGATAGACGCCGATGACCTTGGTGTGATTCATCTTGCGAGGTTTGAGCGTCGCGGTGTCGGTGAGTGTGGGCAGCACAGCGAGGAAGGTCATCATCAGCGGAATGACCGCGAGCCAGACGATGAAGGCGCGTTCAAACTTGATGTGCATGAAATAGACCAGCACGATGTACGCCTTGGGCAACGTGAAGACGAGCACGAGCAGGACCAGTGCGAACTTGGGAATCGCGAAGACCTTGTCACCCAGGTCGTTGATGACCCAGCTGTGCCGCCACCATTCGTAGAGACCGACCTCAGCGGCAGTCAGCGCCAATAGCGCGAGAAAAAACGGCATGAGCCGAAGGGCGTGGCCGTGGCCTTCGCCTTGGGCATCGGAATGATCGTCGGAGGTGGTGGCGTGTGTCATGGGCGGAGTAGGTAGAGGAGGTCAGGGAAGGTAAAGGAGGTAAGGGAAGATAGAGGAGGCAGTGGAAGGTACATGAAGGTATGGGCAGGAAGCGAAACATCATCCGTCAAATTCATCTCTTATTCCTGTACCTACCTTTACCTTCCTGTACCTTCCTGTATCTCATGGGCCACCTGCTTCATATCAGATACACAATGGCGAACAGGATGATCCAGACGAGATCGACAAAGTGCCAGTAGAGGCCGGTGAGTTCGACAAGAGCGAAGTTCTTGGCGTTGAAGTGACCCAAGTATCCCTTGACGGTGAGCACCGCCAAAGCGAGGACACCCATCGCCACGTGTAAGCCGTGGAAACTGGTCATGGCGTAGAAGCACGAGGCCATGATGTCCTTGTCGGGGGTCATGCCGCGGTGGACGATCAGTTCGTAATATTCATAGCACTGCACACCGACGAAGACCGCGCCAAAGAGCGTGGTGCAGAGCATGCCCAGGTTGCCCTTGGCGATGTTGTTCTGCTGATAGTGCTGCAGGCCCCAGACGAAGACGACGGAAGAGCAGATGAGTAGAAACGTGTTGAACGCCGTCAGGCCAATGGCCAGCGGGTAGGTGTCGGCGGTGGGATCAGCCCAGGTCGTCTGCCCGGCCCTAAGAATGATGTAGGCACCGATGAGGCCGGTGAAGAACATCACCTCGGAGGCGAGGAACAGCCACATGGCGATCTTGCCGTTGGAGATCTGAAGGTTCAGAACTGTGCCAAAGGCTTCGAGGGGCTTGGGGCCTTTGGATTGAATGG
>CAZYQL010000024.1:23958-31863 GCA_964650055.1 uncultured Phycisphaeraceae bacterium
GTTCAAAGTTCAAAGTTCAAGGCTGCGATCACTTTTCCGAATTTTTCGCTTTTTCGCTTTTCTGCTTTCCCGCTTTTGCGTTTCCCTACCTCCCATCCACCGCCATCATGATGAGGATGATCGGCAGATAGATCAGTGAAGCGAAAAACATCAGGCGAGCATATTTCGTGGTCTGATGCTTCACGACAAGGATACCGCAGGTCAGGAACGCCAGACCGGCGATAAGGGCGACGATGAAGTAGGCGATGCCGGTCATGCCGATGAACGTGGGCATCAGGCCCACAGGCACGAGGATGAGGCAGGTGAGCATCATCTGGCGAAAGGTCGATTTACCTGTCGGATCGATGACGGGCAGCATCGGGAAACCAGCCTTGCCATAGTCTTCGCGATACATCCAGGCGATGGCGAGGAAATGAGGCAACTGCCAGATGAACATGATGGAAAAAATCGCTGCCGCTTCGATGGAAAGTGAGCCAGCCGCCGCTGCAAATCCGATGATCGGCGGCAGCGCTCCCGGGCCAGCACCGACAATCGTCGAGGTGTGATTCACCCGCTTCATCGGCGTGTAAACCATCACATAAGAAAGCACGGTGAACGCAGCTAGTGCGGCGGCCAAAGGCGTGGAAGTGGCCGCGAGAATGATGACGCCAGCGGCTGAGAAAAACACGCCAAAGAGATTGCCCATCGCTGCGCTGATGCGACCGGTCACGACAGGGCGATCCTTGGTGCGATTCATTTTCGCATCAGTGTCGCGCTCATAAACCTGATTCAGAGCGCTGGCGCCCATGCAGGCCAGGGCGGAGCCGATCATGGCACCGATCAAGGCAAAGAGGCGGGCCTGTGATGAAGCGTAAAGCGAGAAGCCAGCCTTGTGTGCCGCATTTTCACCAATGGCAAAACCGAGCCAGGCGGTGAGTACCACCATCACGGTGATGCGCACCTTCGCCAGTGTGGCCAGGTCAGCCAGCCGCTGACGCAGCGAGATGGGTGATGAAGATGCATCACCAAGGGCGATAGCATCCTCGACTGGCAACATAGATTCAGGGCGCGATAGTTGTGTCATGTGACGGCTCCCATTTGAGCCGTCGCTGGCAGCGAACGGATGTTTCGTGAATCG
The DNA here is from genome assembly GCA_964650055.1 of uncultured Phycisphaeraceae bacterium. Classification (GTDB taxonomy): domain Bacteria; phylum Planctomycetota; class Phycisphaerae; order Phycisphaerales; family Phycisphaeraceae; genus JTS-RE9. The sequence goes on from CAZYQL010000024.1 coordinate 25,076, forward strand.
TGTTGAGCAGACGCCACGGCCTCGTGGCCCTGCCTCGATGCGAATGTCAGTCGCACAATACGGAAGTAAAGCAGCGCTGTCGTCGCGAGCAGAATCGCGCCCAGGGTTTGATGCGCGGTGGCGACTTCGGGATGGCGACCGGTCCAGATGATCGACATGCCCAGCCCCAGTTGCAGGAGCAGCATGATGCCAATGGCGGCTGCGGGGAATTTTAATTTCATCTGCTCGCCCGCAGCCTTCATCACACGACGGATCAGGCCAACAAGGGCGATGACCACCGCGATGGCCCACAGGCGATGCGTCCAGTGAATGGCGACATGAAACGGCGAGTACCAGCCATGCTCGGTGGTCGCATAAGCATCGGGATTGTCTGCGTACTGAATCATCGCTTTCTCAATGCCCGCTTGCGTCAGCGGCGGCACGATCTGCCCATAGTTCAAAGGAAAATCGGGAATGGCAAGGCCCGCACCATGATGACGCACCGTTGCGCCCAAGGCCAGTTGAATGAAGAGCACAATCAGAGCGATCAGAGCCGGGCGAAGAAGCGGAGCGACTGATTTCAGATTTGAAATTTCAGATTTCAGATTCGTGTTGGCTTGTGCCGTCTCTTTTATTTCTCGCTGTCCCGCTTTCTCGGTTTCCCGCTTTTCCTGCCTCTGCTCAATCCACCACTTGCTCGTCGCGGCGGCAATGAGAACGGTCATGCAGAAAATGAGCTGCGCGGTGATGCCGTGGAAGACGGCGAGCCAGGTGGAAAGTTGCGTGACGCGCAGGCCGCCCATGATGCCCTGCCAGATGATCGCGATCAGCGTGGCGATGCCCAGGTAAGCAAGCCACTGGCGAGACCCACGCACGGGAGTGCGTGGGCTTTTGGCGCTGGTCTGCCAGAGCCAGATGCACATGGCGATGGCCATGAGTCCGACGAGGCTGCCCATCAGGCGATGCGTGTGTTCCCAGAAAATGTTGCCCACCCATTTGTCAACGGGGAAGAGGAACATGTTGTAGTTAAATGTCGATGGCCAATCCGGCACCGCCAGCCCGGCCCCTTTGCTCGTGACCGTGCCGCCCAGCGTGATGAGGAAAAACGTACACAGCACAAACGCGATCGCAAAGCGGTGAAGCCAGGGCCGATAGAGAACGCCAAATTGCAACTGTTCAAGAGTCTGTCGCAGACCTTGCGCCGACATCCCACACTCAGGACAATCGCGATCCACTTCGATGATGGCATAGGCACAGCGCGGGCACGCAAGCTGCACGACGAGTACGTCGCCATCATCTGAAGAAGTTGTCTGCGAACGTGTGGTCATTTCAATTCTGTAAAACTCGAAACTTCAGCCGCGATTCTTGCCGCACATTCTTGTGCTCGATCGCGTTCATTTCATGCGTCACATTGTCGCGGCAAGATCTTGCTTCACGCGCTTCTTACCGACACCCTAAACCCATACCCGACACCCGCGCCTTTAGTGCCCTGACGCCTGAAGCTCCGCCTCGCCCGGCTGGAGCGGCGTCGTCTGCGGCAGCCAATCTTCCTTCACCACCGGCGAAGAATATTCATACGCCCCGCGATAAACCGTCGGAATTTCCTCGAAGTTGCCATGCGCCAGCGGCGGCGATGTGGTCGCCACCCATTCGAGGCTGTTGGCGTGCCACGGGTTGGTGCCGGGGTACGCACCGAATTCGTCGTTGGGCCTGGCGATGATCAGATATGCCGTGCCCGGCAGTGCCGAGAGAAGCACGAACAGCCAGCGCAGCTCAAATGACGCAGGGCCGATGAACCAGCCGATGATCGGCCAGCTATCGAGCATCATGTAGGTGTCCTGCTTGAGCAGCGCGGGCAACAGGAACATGGGCAGCGCCCAGACATAAAGCGTGCGCTGCAAGATGGCGGGAAGTTTGAGTTTGCCGCCGATGTCCCAGACGAGCCAGAGGATGCCGGTGATGATAATTCCAAAGAGGCAGCCGTGACCCAGGCCGACCATGACGTCGTGCCAGGTCTTGGCGGATTCCATGCCGGGGATGAGAGCGCCATTGGCATCGTAGAGTTTGCCGCCCACACCCATGCGAGTGATGGCGAACCAGAGCGTGGGCAGCATGACGCAGACGGATGCGATCTTGCCGCCCAGAGGCAGACCGCGCAGGAGCATGACCAGCAGCGCGATGATCATGCCTGCGAGACTGATGTAGCCCAGTGCCGCGGCGAAGCCGGTGTATTGCCACGAGCCTTTGACGAACGAACCATCGATCATCGTGGAGGGCTGCATGGCGACGACATCGACCATCATTCGCTTGGCAGCTGCGCCCATCTCAGGCGACCAGCCGATGCCGTTTTTTGCTGACCAGATCGACAGACCGATGACCATCGGGCCGATGAGCATCACCGCGAAAATCGCCATCATCGCTCTGCCGAGTTTGCGCGGCAGCGAGACGAAGAAGTTGTAGAAGAACGGCAACTGCGCGGTGCCCAGCATCATGGCGAAAATCGTCATGACCACGTTGAGCGACTGAAGGTGCTGAAGCGTGTCGTACTTGAGAATCGTGGCGTAGCGGCGCGGGTGGCCACCGATGCCCAGCACGTGCATCAGGAAGAACGTGCCGTTGAAAGCGATGAAAGTCATGATGAAATGGATCGTGCCCCAGCGCTGATTGAGCTGACGACCGAACATCTTCGGGAACCAGTGATAGACGCCGGCAAAGATGCCCATCATCGATCCGCCAAAGAGCACATAGTGAATGTGAGCGACGATGAAGTAGGTGTCGTGCAGAGGAATATCAACCGGCGCCGACGCCATGAAAATGCCAGACAGGCCGCCGATGACGAACATGCTGACAAAGCCCAGGGCCCAGAGCATGGCGGGAGTGAACTTGATGTTGCCGCCCCAGAGCGTGCCCAGCCAGTTGAATGTCTTGATCGCCGAAGGCACGGCAATGAAAATCGTTGATGCCATGAAGGTGGTGCCCAAGACCGGGTTCATGCCCGACTGGAACATGTGGTGACCCCACACGATGAAGCCCAGGAACGTGATGCCGCCCATGGCCAGCACCATCGGCTTGTAACCGAAGATCGGCTTGCGCGAAAACGTCGAAAGAATATCACTCGTGAGTCCCATCGCCGGCAGAATCATGATGTACACCGCCGGGTGCGAGTAGAACCAGAACAGGTGTTGCCACATCAGTGGCTGCCCGCCCGCCGCCACCTGCACGCCGTCGGTGATGACCGTGTCCGTAAAGAATTGTGTGCCAATGACACGATCAAGCACGAGCATGATCATCGCTGCTGTGAGCACTGGCGTGGCCAGGAGTGCGAGCACACTGGTGATGAGCACCGACCATACCGTCAGCGGCATACGCCATAGCGACATGCCCGGCGCCCGCATGTTGATCGTCGTCGTGATGTAGTTGAGTGAACCGACGATCGAGGAGAAGCCGACGAGCGCCACGCCCGCCACCCAGAGCGTGGTGCCCAGGTTGCTGGAGAAGCGCACCCCCGAGAGCGGCGGATAATTCGTCCAGCCGCCGGCTGCGGAGCCGCCATCGATCCACATACTGACGATCATCACAATGCCCGCCGGCATCGCCAGCCAGAAACTGAGCATATTCAGCTTGGGAAACGCCATATCCTTGGCACCAATCATCAGCGGCACCAGGAAGTTGCCAAACGCCCCGACAAGCATCGGAATGATGACGAAGAAAATCATCACCGAAGCATGCATCGTGAATAGCTGGTTGTAGCCTTCGTTCTTGAGCGTCGTCTTCTGATACTGAACCGTTGCCCCGGTGACGACCACACTCGCCGCCGCGATTTCTACCTGGGGCTGATCGCCCTGCTGAATCTCGGGCACCTTCTGAGCAGGCACGCGCAGCTTCACCGGCGTCGCCTCACCACGCAGCGGCAGAATAATCGGATCGTTGCCGATCCACTGATAGTCCGGCGCCCCCGCCAGAACGATCGCCTGCATATTGTCAGCACGAACACCTTCAAACACCTGCGTGCCGATGGGTGCGCGAAGCTGCTGCTTCTCATAGTGATAGTCGCCCATCACTGAGGATGTCTCGCGCACGAAGCCTTCGATATTGCTGGGCAGCGGATACTGCTGGCCCTTGATCTTGGTGCCATAAGGAATCGTCACCGCGAAACCCTCGGGGAATTCTTCGACGAAGGCGACGGTGCCGCCGGGATATTTCTTGCCCTCGATTTCTGTTTCGGAAAGGAATTTCACCTTGCCGCCGACGTTCCAGCGCGCCAGGTTCGACTCCGGGCTGGCCTGTGTCATGCCTGCGGGCAGCACATTATTGTGCGGCACCTCCTGCTGCGGCCAGGCGAGCTCATAGCGAACACCCAGGGCAAGCAAGCCGCCCACGATCACGAAGATCAGACTCGTGAACATGAACTGCAACCCGATGACTTTGTGGTCAATCGAGAAGACATACTTGGTCCAGAAACTGGTCGGGCCGTGGTAATGACCATCATCAAGATGTTCATCGTGGCCGTGGCCGTGAGCTTGTTCGGGGGTGTGACTCATGTTGGGTCCAAAAAGGGCCTAGGAATAAAGGGCCTAGGGATCAGGGCCTAGGGCCTAGGGATTAAGGCATAAGGCCTAGGGCCTGGAAAATTCATTGATTCTCAGTGCAGCTTTAAATACATTCAGTTCGACAACGTTTATCACTTCGCTCTTATCTCTTGTCTCTTCTCTCTTCTCTCCCCCTAGGCCCTAGGCCCTCCTCCCTAGGCCCTACTCGCCTTTCTTCTCTAGTAATCCTCGCCGCCACCCGACGCTGCCTTGAGCGCCTCCTGCTGAGCGGTCATGTAGCGGTCAAACTGTTCGCGAGTGACCACATAGAGCGGGCCTTTCATCGCGTAGTGCTGGCCGCCGCACAGTTCTGCACAGACGATGTCAAAGGGTTTGGCGAGCGCGAAATATCGCTCCTGATCGCGCGTCGCATCGTTGGACGAAACTCGGCCGATCACTTCGCCGCTCGTCTGCGTCGCCTGAAACCACACCTTGCCACGCAGCCCCGGCACCGCATCCTGCTTCACACGAAAGTTCGGCAGAAAAAAACTGTGCAGCACATCCACACTCACCAGGTTGATATAAATCTTCGTATTCACCGGCACCACCAGCGCACCAGTCACGATGTCATCCTTACCCTCGCCACTGGGATCACTGCGATCCAGGCCGATGCCTTCTTCGAGTGTGCCCTTCTTGATCAGTTCAATCTTGCGCTGACCGAACTTCATATCCTTGCCCGGATAGCGGAAAGTCCAGTTGAACTGCTGAGCAGTCACTTCCACCAGAATCGCCTTGCCGCTTTTGATTTCCTCTTCCATCGCTAACTGCGTCTCGGGCCAGTCGGAAGGATTTTTGATCTTAGCCCAGGTCGATTGACTGATCGCAGCAGTCAGCGCCATCAGCAGCGCGGGGACGAGCGTCCAGACGATTTCGAGCTTGGCGTTGCCATGGATGTAGCGTGCGGTTCGCTCAGGTTTATAGCGATACTGAACGAGAAAAATACCCAGCACGATGAAGACGAGCACGCCCACGATGAGCGTCATCCAGAGGATGATGTCGAAAAGAAAATCGATCTCGTGGCCATAAGTTGAAATATCTTTGTGCAGCCAGAGTGTTGGCTTATCACCAAGCGTCTCACCGCCGCCAGCCTGCGCCAAGGCGACAGGTGCAACCTTGGCGACGGTCAATGCGACAGCCAGAACGATGAGCAACAGGAGATGACGACGAGCGAAACGTACAAGTGGCGCGAAGAGCAAGGCTGGCTCCTTAATGTAGATTGTCGCCCTGACGCGCTCGCAACCGACCGATGGGCCGATGCCAGTGCGCCAGGTGGAACCGACAGTTGCAATAAACCTCGTCATGTTATCCGATAGGTTCGTGTTCATGTCAACGTAAAAGACCCCCAAATGAGCGACCGCGACAATCTGCCACAGTGATTCGCACACCGCCGCGCCGCCGGACAGTCCCGAGGCTATGATTAAGCCGTTCCCCTGACCTTTGAGGATTTCAACCATGCTGCACAAATCGATGACCTATGCCGCCCTGCCGCTGCTGCTCATGCTGTTCCTGATCACAGGCTGCTCGCAAGCCACCGATGCCGCAGCGCAATCCGCATGCACCGACAGTTGCTGCTCCGAAAAAGAGGAGACCACGCCCGTGTCCACTGAATCCAAAACTGAAGCAAAAACCGAAGCCAAGAGCGACGGCAAATCAGAAAAGAAAACCGACAGCGACAAACCCAAGCGAGCCACCGTCGTCTTCGCGGGCGGCTGCTTCTGGTGTGTCGAAGCCGTCTTCGAAGAACTCGACGGCGTCATCGATGTCATCTCCGGCTACAGCGGCGGCACCGAAGAAACCGCGAAATACAAAATCGTCAGCGCCGGCTTAACCGATCACGCTGAAGCTGTGCAGATCACCTTCGACCCCGACAAGATCAGCTTTGAAAAACTGCTCGCCGTCCACTTCGCCACTCACGACCCGACCACGCTCAACCGCCAGGGCGCTGATGTCGGCCGCCATTACCGCTCCACCATCTTCTACGCCAATGACGAAGAGAAAAAGACCGCTGAAACAGTCATCGCCCGTCTCACCGAAGCGAAGGCATTTCCCAGCAAAATCGTCACCACCCTTGAGCCGCTCAAGGCGTTTTATGTAGCCGAGAACTACCACCAGAATTACGCCTGCGACAACCCGGGCAACCCGTACATCATCAACGTCGCCCTGCCCAAGGTGGAAAAACTTCGCAAGAAGTTCAAGGAAGATCTGAAGAAGAAAGAATGA
>CAZYQL010000024.1:31963-33857 GCA_964650055.1 uncultured Phycisphaeraceae bacterium
CTCGCCGCTTGCGGCTTCGCTCCCCGCTTAAGGCATAGTCTCACACGCCGCCAGCACCCGCAGCGCCGCCGCCTCCGCGCTGGTGATGCAATCGGGAATGCCCACGCCATCGTAGGAACTGCCCGCCAGCGCCAGGCCGTGATGCTGTGATGCGAACTGGCGAATCGCCGCCACCTTTTTCACATGCCCCACGTGATACTGCGGCATCGAGCGCGGCCAGCGCTGCACCTGCATAAACATCGCCTGCCCCTTCACACCCAATAGCTCTTCAAACTCGCGCTGCACCAGCGAGATCAGCTCATCATCACTTTGCTCCAGCAGCGCTGCCTGCATCGCCCCGCCAACAAAAGCCCGCAGCAGCACGTGATCCTTCGGTGCCCGTCCGTCATACTTCACATGACTAAACGAACCGGCGATGATCGATCGCTTCTCCATCGAAGGCACAACAAAACCAAAAGCATCGAGCGCATGGGCAAACTGATCGCGCCGATAACCGGCAAGCACAATCGCCGATGATACGGCTTCGATGCTGCTCAGTTCATCAGCGAGTTTCGCATCCAGTGAATGCAGCACACCCGCCGCAGCCTGCGCGGGCGCTGCCACGATCACCGCATCGACTTCTTCATGCGAGCCCTCTGCAAACTGCAGCCGATAGCGCGGCTGCGATTCTTCCGTTGCACGAATCGTCTCAATCGAAGCGACGCGCCGCTGCGTCACAATGCGATCACCCAGGAGTTCCACAAGTCGATCGGGCAAGCGCTGCATGCCATCGCGCAGCGTCATGAACAGGCTATAACGCGCACCCGCATCGCTCGCCTTCACTGCTTTGGCGCGTTGCTTCTTTTCGTGGCGCATCGCACTAATGATGCTGCCATGCTGCGCTTCCATATCCAGAAAGCGAGGCACGGTGGCGCGCAGGCTCAGCTTGCTCGGGTCAGCGGTGTAGATGCCGCCAATGAGCGGCTGAATCAAGCGATCCAGCGCCTCCCGTCCAAACCTGCGCACGACAAATGACTCAAGCGATTCATCTTCAACATCGCGCTTGGCTTTGATGAATTGTTCCATGCCCATGCGCAGCTTGCCGCGCCAGGAAAAAATCGGCGAGCGCGCCAGCGCATACAAATTGCGCGGCGCCATCAGCTCAAATCCTTCGGGGATCGGCATGAGCTTGCCACGCCGAACCACCATCGCCCGGCGATGCTTCGCATTCGTCGCAAGCAACTGCTCTTCAAGCCCAATGCGTTTGCAAAGCGCCAGTGCCCCAGGCTTATTCGTAATGAAATTGTCCGGGCCAAGCTCAAGAAGAAATCCATCGCGCTCGACAGTGCGAATCGCCCCGCCACACTTTTCGCCTGATTCATAGAGCGTCACGCGCAGGTTGATCTGTCGCGCATTGGCCAGTTCAATGAGGTGATGCGCTGCCGCCAGGCCGGTGATGCCGCCGCCGATCACTGCGATGTGTCGCTTTCTGCCGGCCTGTTGCCCGTGAGGTGCATCGGTTGTCATCGAAGGATTCGTCACTCGTCGTCATCCTCCAGCGCATCGTGCACGTGCGCCATTTCGCTACTGAACGAAGTCCAATCATTGGCCCACTTCTGCGCTTCAATTTCTGTCACCTGCCCCGCCTGCACGAGCCTGGCCAGGGCGCGTTCCATCGTCTGCATCCGCTCTTCGGAAATGTCGCGAGTCCGGGTCTGCATCACCGAATAAAGCTGTTCAAACTTCCCCATGCGAATCAGATTCGACACCGCATACGTGTTATTCAAAATCTCCATCGCCACCACGCGCCCTTTGCCATCGGCGCGAGGCATCAGCTTCTGGCAGATGATATGACTCAGGCCCAGCGAAAGCTGACTGGCCACTTCATCGCGGCGATCCGAGGGGAACATATCCA
>CAZYQL010000025.1:0-33532 GCA_964650055.1 uncultured Phycisphaeraceae bacterium
CAGTCCGATCGCGCACAAAAGCATCCATATCCGTTGCATACCTGATCCTTTCATTGGGTTGATTCACAGTGTCACTGCCCATGCCATGGGCCAAGTCCGTCAGTATAGCGAGAAGCCGGGTAGCATTGCACGTTGACGAAAGCGTTACAACCCCCAACGCCTGACACGCGAATCATCAGGCTGCTCGTAATGCAGCTTCGCAAGCATCACATAGTGCGGGGCAAGCCAGGCGAGGTACTCGCGTTCCTTGTCATTCGTTGAGCGAACGACCTTGCCTGGTACGCCCATGACGACGCTGTCGTCTGGAACCTGCAAATTCGGCGGCACCACCGCGCCTGCCGCGATGAGACAGCGCTGACCGATGCGCGTACCACCGAGCACGGTCGCCCCCATGCCGATGAGCGTGCCATCGCCGACGCTCACGCCATGCACGATCGCCCCGTGGCCGATGGAGACGTTGGCACCGATGATGTTGGGGATGTGAGAATCGCAGTGAACGACGGCATTGTCCTGCACATTGCTGCCCTGGCCGATGGTGACCTTGGCGACATCGCCGCGAATGGAGACGCCAAACCAGATGGAGACGCCCACTGCAAGATCGACATCGCCGACGACACGGGCGGTGTCAGCGATGTAGCAGCCGTGCAGGTGTTGCATGAGAGGTGGGGGCATAAGTGCATTCTAGTTAGCCGTTCACCTTGGTGAACGGAGTACCGGAAATCGCAAATCGCAAATTTCAAATCACAAACAAATTCCAAGGTGAGCCAATCGAAGCAAACAGGAATTGGCCCACGATGCGATCGGGACTCTAATTTTTCATGGGTTGATTTGGATTTGCTTGGAGCTTGTTTGGAACTTGAAGATTGGAATTTGGCATTTCCTTAGTAACCCGCGTCAACTTGCCGCAATAGCAAGTGACACAACGGAGGTTATACTGGCATCATGGAGTCGCGTGGTCTTCGCATTTTGCTGATTGGTATCTTCAGCTTGTGGTTTGGCGTTATTGTGCCAGGCCATGAGCGAGGCGCGATCCGCGTTGCGGGTGCGGGCTCTTCGCATTGCCCTGGTGATGCCGTTGCAAATTCGTGCCACATCGCTGAGCCGGTGCCCGCTCCTTCCTGCAATCACTGCCCGACGCAATCGCCCGTTGAACCGGACAAAGCCCCCGCTGGCGATCCGGTGCAGCACTGTGCAATCTGCAAGTTTATCGGTGTGCTCGATGCACCGGTGATGATCACGTTTGATCTGCCTCAGTCGTATGAACTGGCTGTGCTTGAGCCGGTGCCACTGCAGGCGATTGCTTCGATTTCGATCCTTTCCATTGACCGCGGCCGCGGTCCTCCTGCTTATTTCATGTGAGGGTTGCTGGTGCGCCTTTTCGCTGCGCGATCGTGATAAAGCTCTGCGCTTATCTCGCGCGATGAATCTGGCCATCTGGCCATCGGCCCGTGTGCGATGCTCTGTTCGCACTGCCCGTTCACTGCATCTGGCGCGATCTTTGCGCCTGATCCAGTCTCATCCTGCATGAACATCAAGAGGAGTCCCCCATGCGCTCAGCTTTATCAGCGCCTGTTCGCCATCGTTTCGCAACTCGATCCGCCAGTGCTTTCACACTCATCGAACTGCTCGTTGTCATTTCGATCATCGCCATGCTCATCGGCATGCTGCTGCCAGCCCTAGGCAGCGCACGGGCCACAGCTCGCGCAGCCGTCTGCCTGTCCAATGTCAAGATGCTCGCCACCGCATCGCTGCTTTATCAGCAGGATGATTCGCTGGGCCGATTCGTCGGCTTCGTGCCGGGCACTGATCGCAAAATGTTGCTGCTGCCCTACACCAACACCGGCAAGAACAATGCTGATACCTCCGTCAATCAGATCTGGCACTGCCCGCAGAACAACTCGCGCGGTGCTGATGGCGCGATCAACTCGGCGGGCTACGGATTCAATACCAATCTCAACTTCGTTCCGCTCCATCTGATCGCCAGCCCTTGCGCCACGGTCTGCATCGGCGACGGCGGCATCGGCGATGCCCTTCAACCGCAAACCGCCACGCACCTGATGGCACCCTCCAAGACCACCACCGGCAACATCTGTCGCCCCAATCCCCGACACGACGGCAGGCCCAACATCGGCTGGCTTGACGGCCACGGCTCCGCCCAGGAAATGATCGCGCCGTTCTACCCCGGCAAGCCCGGCGAGTGGACCGGCAACGGCATCAGCGATCGAAGCAGCCCTGATTACAAAGATGAACTTTGGGATCGCTACTAAAAGCCTGGCGATGTCGCACGCCTTCGTTTAGCCGCTGGCCAAAGGCTCGGCGGCGGCCAGCGCGGGCTTACGCCAACGCAATCACGCTGCCTCGGATAACTGAGTATTCATGGAATAAGATCATGACAACAACCACAAAAATTCTCCTCGCTGCACTGCCGATGCTCGTCATCGCTTTGCTCGCCACGATGATCACCACCGCATCAACGCCCGCGCCAGCGCCAGCATCCATCCCGCTGCCCGCCATCGGCTGCGACAGTCTTGATGTCGCCGTCGATGGCGACACGATTCACCTGCTCATCGGCACCAACACTGCACCCGCGCAAGGCGACAAGTCGTGCGACTTTCATCACACGCGCAGCGCCGACGGCGGCAAGACCTGGTCGCCGCTCGTTCTCGTCAGCGGCAACAGCAGACAAGCTGTGCCTCACCATCGCGGCTCCGATGCGAGCATTGTCGCCAAAGGCAACAAACTCTTCGCCGCCTGGACCACGCCCGGCACCGGCTTCCACGGCACAGGCCCGATGGGCACCGCGCTCTCCACCGATGGCGGCAAGACTTGGCAGGCAGGCCCTGATCCATCCGATCAGCAGACCACAGGCTCGAGCCGATTCCTCGCGCTGACCGCCGATGCGAATGCCTTCCATCTGATCTGGCTCGATGATCGTGAAAAGCAGCGCGGCCTTCGCCACGCCTCTTCCACCAATGGCGGCAAGACATGGTCAGTCAACAACACCATCGATGATCTCACCTGCGCCTGCTGCTGGAATGAAATCATTCATGTGCCCGCCTCTGCGAAATCGTCTGATAAACAGGGCGAACTCTTCGCGCTCTACCGTGACATGAATCCCAGCGACATGGGGCTGGCGCGGTCCACCGATGGCGGCAAGACATGGAACAAGCTCGGACACATCGGCGAGTACGGCTGGCTCTTCAAAGGTTGCCCGCACGTAGGCGGCGGACTGTCGCTCAGCGAATCGCCCGATGGAACGCGGCAGCTTTTCTCCGTCATCTGGACCGGCATGCCCGGCAAAATCGGCTGCCATCTCTTCGCCTCCGACAACGATGGCCGCGGCTGGATTCCCGTCCGCCCCATCGGCGAAGACACCGCCAAGCATCCGACACTCGCTGCCAGCGGCCAGCAGATTTGCGTTGTGTGGGATGACATCGCAGGCGACGACCGCGCTGCGTTTTGCATCACGTCTAGCGATGCGGGCAAGTCGTGGTCCAAGCCGATGCGACTCTCCGCAGCCGCAACGCAAGGCACTCATGCCCGCGTCATCGCCAATCCCGACGGCCAAGGCTTCGTCGTCTTCTGGACACAGTCCACGAGTAGCGAATCGCCTGCGCTTAAGTCCCGCGCCATCAGCACCACGAGAGCGGAGTAGATCGAGAAAGAGAATGTCAGGGTTCAAAAGAAAAGGAGAGAAGAAAGAAAAAGAGGTCATCCCGTTTGCTCCGGGATGACCTCGCTCGCCAAGGCGAGTCGCCGCAGTGATTGAATGCTCAGACAGAACATCGTGATGGACCTCTTCATCGTGCGAGGCGTCTTTCAAGTGTCTGTCCGCATTTAGCGCCGCGGCGTTTTTTTGCGCTTACTTGATCAGTGAGTAATCGGTTGGTGTCATGAACTTCGAAATCACCTGCTTGACGATCGGGCCATCTTTTTCTGAGGCATCTTTGGCCGCCATCCAGACCGGGTCTTCGCGGAAGGCTTTCCATGATGCGGTGGCGGCTTCTCTGCTGGGAAACGCGATGACATAGATGAGCACATCTTTCTCATCAACAGGCATCCAGTAGCCGACGAGCTGCATGCCATGCTTGATGAAGAGCTTATTGGTGTGATCGCGAAAGCGAGCGTTGAGGGCATCGAGGCGACCTTCGTGGCAGATATAGGTTCGCAGCTCAAACACACGATCAGCAGTTGACGCCGACTGCGACGGTGCTGCTGCACAGCAACCCGAGAGTGTGAGCGCGGCAACGAGAAGAACGAAAGCGATGAGGTGAGACATGAAAACTCCAGAGGAAAAAAAAGATCAAGAATCAGACACAGTGATATCGCCCCGTTTAGCCGCCGAGCAAAGGCCGCCGTCGCTCGGCGAGGAGCACCGCCCACCATCGATTGTCACGATTGCCCCGCTGGCAACATCGAAGCCTTGATCTCGCTGATCATGTCGCTGACTTCCGAAGCCCTGGTGATGCGATACACGAGATCAAGATAATCAAGCACCGGCAGCTTGTGCCCTTTCTTCAAAAGCGCACGGGCAAGGGTCAAATCGAGCTGCGAGAAAAACACATTGCGATCCTTGATCGCCTCTGCTGCTTCGCGCAGTTTGGCGATGGCAGCATCATCTTGACCACTCATAAGTTCCACACGGCCCAGCGCGACATGGGCTGCATGCAGCGCGACAGCCCTGTCCGATTCTTCTGTGAGCTGTGAGGCAATGTTGACCAGGTCATTTGCCGCACGCTGGGCTTTGGGCAGATCGACCGCTTCAATGGCAACGACGCTCAGGTGAATGAGCAGGTCGGCCTTATCGCGGTTGCTTGACGCTTGGGCGAGGGCCTGTTCATACGCCTTGACCGCGCTCCTGGCGTAGCGGTGTTCCGGGTCCAGCGGCGTGGTGTTCACCAGCGCGTGATAAGCCCGGGCCAGATGGCGAATCCAGGTGAGTGAATGTTCATCAAGAGCGACGGCTTTTTCCAGCAGCGCCGCCGCCTTGGCGGGATTGGAGGAGACGAAAAAAATACCGGCGTGGCCCAGAACCTTCGCATCCTTGGCGTTATCGCGTTCACCAATCAGCTTTTCCCAAAGCACAGCGGCCGCTCTGTGTGCGGTGCGATCGGGCAGCGATGCGATTTCTGCAACAGGCGCAGCGAGCACTGCGGAGCGCGGCTGATGTTCGATGAGCCAGAGCACATGCTCATTCGCCTCGCGCTCGGCCCCCGCATCGGTGAACTGACCGCGGTAATACCAGATCAAATCCACGCGCGTCTGAATGTCGTTAGGACTCGACAGCAATTCAAACTCAAGCGTGCTCGCCAGTGGCGGCGTGAGTTGCCGGGCGGGCACCACAATGGCCAGTCGCGAATCAAGCAGCGGCGGCCGCGCTTGCGGTGTGCCCTCGCAAGCGGCAAGGAACTGGACAATGATCAAAACAAAACAATGTTTAGCCGTCGTGCATCGCACGATGCGTGGCACGATGCGTGGCAACATCGACAGGAACTTGGGGCGGTGAAACATGGGCGGCCGGGGTGATGTTGGTTGGAAAATGAATTAGCAGTCGGAGATTCGCGTCGTGCGTTGCACGACGGCTAAACGGGGATTATTTCACGCCGAACACTTTTCGCAGTTCGGGGGCAGCGCCATCAGGTGCGATGACGATGACCTGATCGCCGCAGTTGACGGTGTCGGTACCACCGGGGACAAAAACTTCACCATCGCGCTGAATCGCGGCGATCATGCCGCCTGCGAGAAACTTGACATCCTTGAGCGGCTTGCCGGTGACGCCGTTGACCTGGTGAGGCACGCGCACTTCGAAAATTTCAGCGACGCCTTTGGAGAGCGTGGTGAGCTTGCGAAACGGGCCGGTTTCCAGCAGCGACAGAATCTGCGTGACTGCGGTGGCGCGCGGACTGAACGCACGGTCCACGCCTACGTGCGCCAGGAGGTGCAGGTAGGTTGATCGCTGCTGCACCGCGATGACGAGCTTCACACCTTCGCTCTTGGCGCGGGCGGCGATGAGAATATTATTTTCATCATCATCAGTGAGCGTGATGAAGGCATCGCATTGATCCAGACGTTCATCGTTGTAAACATCTTCACCTGTCGGATCGCCCTTGAGCACGGTCACCCAGTCGAGCTTGCCCGCCAGTTCCTCGGCTCGTTTCTGCTCGGCGACGATCAGCCGAACTGAGAACGCCTTGCTGTGCAGCGCCCGGCAGAGCCAGACGGCCATCGAAGTTCCGCCGACGATGATCACGCGTTTGCGTTTGTCATCGCTGGTGTGAAACATCTGCCTGGCTTTGTCGGTGCCCGCCACATCGCCGATGAGCGTGACGATATCGCCAGCGTGAATAGCGGCGTTACCATCGGGAACAAACGGCTGATTGTCGCGCTCGATCATCGCCAGCCGCGTCGAGGCAGGCATGCGCACTGCCATGAGCTGCTTGCCCACGGTGGGCGAATCCGCAGAAACGACGACCTGCTGAAGTTCAATGCGACCGCGGGCAAAACTTTCAACCGCCACCGCTCCCGGGCTTCGTAGCGACTGCGCGATGGCATCGGCGGTGGTGAGCTCAGGACAGACCAAGTGATCGATGCCCAGATGCTGAGCGTAATTGAGATCGCCCAGTTCCATGTACGCCCCGTGATGCACGCGGGCAATGGTGCGCACTGTGCCCAAGCCGCTGGCGAGCGAGGCGCTGAGCAGATTCACTTCATCGTTGTTGGTGGCGGCAATAAATAGCTGCGCATCAGCGCAGCCCGCTTCCAGAAGCGTGGAGACGTGAGTCGCGTTGCCATGCAGATTGCGAACATCCATCACCTCTTCGAGAGCCGCGAGTTTGGACTGCGACTGATCGATGATGGTGACATTGTGCCCGGCCCCGCCGAGCACCTCGGCAGCATGCCTGCCAACTTCGCCTGCGCCACAGATGACAATGTTCATGACAAGAGTTTAGCGGAAGGGAGGAAACGAAGCAGGAATGGGGGTCATGGCCCATGACCAATGCCCATTGCAAAATGCAAATTGCGGAGGAAATACATGACAGCCCATTCTGCAATTTTCAATTTGCATTGGGCATTGGATATTTTTCTGTGTCGCGGGGAAGCCCGGCCCTTTGGGCCGGCGCTAAACGGGGGGCTTCACTCAATCACTTTTTCTTCATCACGCGGAAGCCGATATCACGGCGGAAGAATCCGCCTTCAAAGTGAATCTTGTCGCAAGCCGCATTCGCCTTCGCCTGAGCTTCCGCCAGATCCTTGCCTAGAGCGCACACATTGAGCACGCGGCCGCCAGCAGTCACGACATCCTTCTCGCGGTTGCGCGTCGTTCCTGCGTGGAAGACTTTCACATCCGGGTCTTCTTCGGCGCGGTCGATGCCGGTGATGACTTTGCCCTTGGCGTAGTCGCCGGGATATCCACCCGAGGCCATGACCACGCAGCAGCAGCAGCGCGGGTCCCAACTGATGTTTGCTTCATCGAGCTTGCCGGTGCAGGTGGCGAGCATGATTTCCAGAAGATCGCCCTTGAGGCGCATCATCAGCGGCTGCGTTTCCGGGTCGCCAAAGCGCGTGTTGAATTCGAGGACTTTGGGCCCGCCTGCCGTGAGCATGAGGCCGGCGTAGAGCACCCCCTGATAAGTGACACCATCGCGGCGCATCGCATCGAGCATGGGCACGAGAACTTCGCGCTCGATGGTTGACATGACTTTGTCACTGATGAGCGGCGTCGGACAGTAAGCGCCCATGCCGCCGGTGTTGGGGCCTTTGTCGCCTTCGCCCACTTGCTTGTGATCCTGACAGGGATCGAGCACGAAAATATTTTTACCATCGATGAGCGCGAGCACAGACACTTCTTGGCCGACGAGTCGCTCTTCGATGATGATGGTGTTGCCGGCATCGCCGAAAACTTTTTTCACCATCATCTGCTTCACCGCCTCGGCGGCTTCTTCGTTGTTACTACAAACAGTGACGCCTTTGCCTTTGGCGAGTCCTGCGGCTTTCACAACAACAGGCGTCTCGCGCGCCATCACATAAGTCAACGCCGCTTCGGCATCGCTGAACGCCCTGGCCTCGGCGGTAGGCACGGAGGCGGCGCGCATGAGCTGCTTGGAAAAAGCCTTGTCTCCTTCGAGCTTGGCGCCGGCGGCGACAGGGCCGAAGATATAACGCCCGGGTTTGGTCAGGCGATCGGCAAGGCCGCCGCAGAGCGGATCTTCAGGGCCGATGACGATCAGTTCGACGCCGTTTTGCCGGCAGAAATAATCAATGGCGTCGGCGTGCTTGGTGTTCACCGGCTCGTAAAGCAGATCAACATTTTCGCCCAGCGTTGAAGTGCCCGCGTTGCCGGGCGCAAAGAAAAGCTTGCCGCAACGCTTGGATTGCTTGAGTTTCCAGCCCAGGGCGTGTTCACGGCCGCCTGAGCCGATGACGAGGATGTTCATGGGTTTGGAAAGTGGTTTTGTCATGGGGCGGCATGATAGGGAATCAGGAAGAAAAAGCGAGAAAGCAGAAAAGCGAAAAAGCGAAAAATTTAAGGCAAAGGAACACCACTTGTGCCTTCACCCCATGCGCGACTTGCGACAACGTGGCCTTGAATTTTTCGCTTTCCCGCTTTCTCGCTTTCCCCCTTTCTCGCGTCGTCGCCATTCAGAACAGCAGCCCCGTCGAATCGAGCAGCGACAGCGCGGACCACTCGCCGATGATGATGAGCACACCGGCGACATAGAGGATGCCCGTCGCTGATTGATTGGCTCTGCGCTTGACGCAGTCGTAAGTCATCCATGTGAAGATGAGGGTGACGAGCAAGCCGACGGCGAAGCGGGCGATGATGATCATCATCATCCAGAGTTGGCTGCCGATTTTTTCGGAGCCGATCCAAGGGACCAGACCCAGCGAAAGACTGGTGACAGCGCGTAGCACAAGCAGCACCGCGAGCATCAGCACGAGTCTGCGAAACGGAGCCTGCGTCATTTCGTTGCCAGCGGTGAGGTAGGCGTGGCCCAGGAGCATGGTCATGAGAAACCCGCCCAGCAGGCCGCCGGAAATGGCGACGGTGATGAGCAGCGAAATCCATGTGGCGACAGGCACCGGCATCGCGGCGGATTCCGGTATGTGCCTTGAGATCATGTAAGCAGATGAAACAGTCGCGGAAATAGTGGCGAGAATAAAACCCAGAGCGGCAGCGATGCGCTGCTGCCTGCGGTAGCCCAGTTGCACCGCCATCAGTTGCACGAGAAAAGCGACAGCGGGCGACGCGATGCCTGCAATCGCGCCGGTCTGCGTCCAGCCATCGGTGCTGACCACCGCTGCGACTGCAACGACGAGCAATGTCACCGCAATCACACCGCCTAGCCTCAGCCAGCGCAGCGTCACCGCAAAGGGATCGCTGATGGCCTGCGTCAGGCCGATCCCCGCAGTGAGCAATAGAAGCATCGTGGCAATCATGGGCGACAGTGTAGCGATGGGGTGCGAAGGCGGGGGCGAAGAGGCGCACGATCTACCGCGCTGACGACGCTACGCCGCAAGCGGCTGCAGGGCGGGGCACAGTTCACGAAGTATCAACGCCTGAAACCTTACGCGTTCTCCGTACAATCTTTAGTTTCAGTGATCGTTCCCCTTCCATAGGAATTGATATGCGACTGATGCCTCTCCTGACTGTGACTCTCACCATGCTCGGCTTTGCCGCACTCCCCGCGCTTCACAGTGCCCAGGGCCAGACAGCGGGCCAGAAGAAGAACAAAGAAAAATCGAAAGCGGAGACGATGGTGCCGGTGAATCTGTCGCTGGGCAAGAAGGCCTTCGCGGAGCGATCGCAACCCGGCCACGATCCGTCGCATGCTGTCGATGGTGATCCGGAAACGCGCTGGTGTCCGCCCGATGGGAACACGCTCTACGCCTGGCAACTGGATCTGGGCAAAGTCGAAGATGTCATGGGTATCAACATCGCATGGGAACAAGCAGATGCGGGCTATGGCTACAAGATCGATGCGAGCGACGATGGCAAAGCCTGGCGCAGTCTCATCGACACCACCGACAAGCCGATGGCGAGCGCGCTGCATCAGCACACCGCACACACGGCGGCGAGATTCTTTCGTGTGACCGTCACCAAGCTCAAGGCTGGCTGCTGGGGAAGTTTTTCCGAGTTTGAAGTGCTTGGAAAAGAAATGGTCGCCCTGGGCCAACCTAACGCATCCTCACTGCCCGACACCGAAAAACCTGCTGCCGTCGCTGCGGAAGGATTGCTTGCGCAGGTGAAGATTCCCGCTGGTTACAAGGCCACGATGTTCGCCGCCCCGCCGGAGATCAGCTACCCCACCTGCCTCACCACCGCGCCCACCGGCGAAGTCTTCATCGGTATCGATGAGAACGGCTCACTGGGAAAAGATGGCAAACGACAGATGAAAGTCATTCGCGCCATCGACACTGACAACGACGGCAAAGCGGACAAGTTCACCACCTTCTGCAACATCAACAATCCGCGCGGCCTCTTCTTCCACGACAACACCCTCATCGTCCTTGGCCCGCCCAACATCCGCTCCTTCACCGACACCGATGGCGATGGCATTGCCGACACCGACAAGCTTCTCGTCAGTGGCCTGGGTTCACCTGCACTGGCGCAGCGCGGAGCCGATCACTGCACCAATGGTTTTACTGTAGGCATCGACGGCTGGCTCTACATTGCTGTGGGCGACTTCGGCGCGATCAAAGCGCAAGGCAGCGATGGCAAGAGCGTGCAGCTCTACGGCGGCGGCATCATTCGCGTACGCCCCGATGGCAGCGAAATCGAAATCGTCTCACGCGGCCAGCGCAATATCTACGACGTCGCTGTCGATCCGCTCATGAATATCTTCACCCGCGACAACACCAACGACGGCGGCGGCTGGAACGTGCGACTGAGCCACATCATTCAATCAGCTCACTACGGCTACCCCTCCCTCTTCATCAACTTCCCCGAAGACATGATTCAACCCCTAGCTGACTACGGCGGCGGCTCGCCCACCGGCTCGCTCTTCGTCGATGAAGGCGACCGCGCCGGCGCTGCTGGCAACGGCCTGCTCACCTGCGACTGGGGCCGAAGCGTCATCTATCGCCACCCGCTCACCACCGACGGCGCAAGCTTCAAAGCCCAGCAGCAATCCTTCATCGAACTGCCCCGCCCCACCGACATGGATATCGACGGCAGCGGCCGCATCTATGTTTCCAGTTGGCGCGAAGGTGGCTTCAGCTTCTCCAAGCCCGAAGTCGGCTACGTCGTTCGCGTCGTCGCCACTGATGCGAAGACCGCTGAGTTCCCCGATCTTCGCAAAGCCTCCGATGCAGACTTGATCAAATTCATCGGCTCTGACAGTCACAAGCTTCGCCTCCATTCCCAGTTGGAAATTCTCCGCCGTGGTGACAGCGCCACTTTCACCACCGGCCTCATCGAGCTTGCTTCCAAGAGCGGTCCGCTCGCTCCACGTGTCGCTGCGATTTACACGCTCAAGCAACTGCGCGGCAGCAAAGCAAGCGATGCACTTGCCGCACTGACAAAGGACGCCACGATTCGCGAGTTCGCTCTGCGAGCGCTGACCGATCGCGTCACACAGCTCGGCGATGTGCCGGCACAACCGTTCGTTGATGCAACAAAGGACGCCGATCCGCGCGTTCGCTTGCAGGCAACCATCGGCCTCGGTCGTCTGGGCAAATTGGAAACCGCCAGCGCACTGGTTCCGCTTTTGGCCGAGAGTGATCCATTGATTCGCCATGCAGCTGTGCATTCGCTGGTGCTGCTCAAAGCTTCCGCAGCCGCGTTTGCTGCACTGGACAGCGGCGATGTGAAACTCGCCCTTGCCGCCACTCAGGTGCTTCGCTCGCTGCACGATATTCAGGTCGTCGATGGCCTGATTCAGCGGCTCGCCAAGACATCCAATGTCGATCAGAAGAAACTCATCATCACCGCCCTCGCACGGCTCTATCACGTGGAAGCCGACTGGAAAGGCGACTGGTGGGGCACGCGCCCTGACACGCGTGGCCCGTATTACAACCCGATCACCTGGGATGGTTCCTCGCACATCGCGCCGGTTCTGCTCACCGCTCTTTCAACCGGCGATGCCACCATGGGCAAGTTCATCATTGGCGAAATGAATCGCCATCGCATCAAGCTCAATGATGCCACGGCTCAGCTCGTTCGCATGGCTCAAAATGATGCAACGCTCATCCCCGCCATGATCGCCCTGCTCCAGGGCAGTGATAAGCTCCCCGCCGATGCGATTGGCCTGCTCGAATCCGTGGCCAAGGACAAAAATGCTGATCCGGAAGTTCGCGGCGATGCAGCAGGTGTGCTCGCCAAGGCGAGCGATCAGGCGGGTGTGTTTGATGTGGCCATCAGTGCGCTGGTGGCGGTAGGCAATGCGGGTAAGGCAAGCGAAGCGATCAGCCGTGCCCGTGAAGGCTTTGCACGAGACAAGCGGCACGCGAAAAACGTGAGCACCTTTGTGAAGATGACCGGCGATCCCGATGCAGGCAAGCGCGAGACGGCGTTTGGCGTGCTCATCTCCATCAGCAGCGACAAAAAGCCAAACAAGAGTGCCAAGGACGCTGCCGATGGCGCTATCACCGCAGGCTTCAGCAGCAGCGATGTCACCCCGCTACTTCGCGCCATCGCCATGGTCAAGGCTGAACAGTACAAGGATCAGGTCAAAGCACATTTGACCGATCCCAAGCCGAATGTGAAGGCGGCAGCCGAGCACGCAGCGCGCATGCTCAAGATCGAACTGGTGGCTGTTGATCCCAACAAAGTCACGCTTGTAAAACTCGGCTATGACAAAGTGCTCGCGCAGATCACCATCGCCAAAGGCGATGCGAAACTTGGAAAAGAACTCTTCACCAAGCAAGGCTGCGCGCTGTGTCACACTGTCTCGCAGGATCAGCCACTTAAAGGCCCGCTGCTGCTGGGCATTGCCCAGCGCTACAACCGCAGCGAACTGACAGAAGCCATCATGAAGCCCAGCGCGAAAGTTTCGCAAGGCTTCGAGACGCAGTGGTTCATGACCGAAGATGGTCTGAATTACGAAGGCTTTGTCACGCGTGAATCCGCTGACGAAGTGGAAATGCGCAACGTCACCGGTGCTGTGACCATCATCAAGAAAAAGGAAATCGAAGAGCGCGGCAAGCGCGAAACCTCCATGATGCCCAGTGCTCTGGTCGATACGCTCGACCTCAACGAGTTCAACTCGATCATCACCTACCTCGAATCGCTTAAGGCGAACTGATTTTTAATTTGTACTGCCAATTACCCAAGCCCGATGGAACTCCACCATCGGGCTTGTTCATTTTCATCCGTTTTAAGTCCGAAAATAATTCATGTGCAATCTTGCTTAATTGCCCCTCGCTTCGGGCCGATAAGGAAACAGCCGGCATGATCGTCACAACCGTCACGATCCCACCGGCTGCTTTTCCGGGTGAACTCCAACGAGGGATTTTCATGACGCCCATGCATTTCACCGTCATCACCACCTGCCTCAATTCCGCAGCCACCATCGAGCGAACCATCTGCTCTGTGCTCGACCAAGGCTACGAATCACTTCAGTACATCGTCATCGATCGCGGCTCCAAAGATGAGACCGGCGAGATCATCAGCCTCTACGAAAACGAACTCATCTGGCTCAGCGAAGCTGGTGCGACACACGCCCAGGCACTGAACACCGCACTGAGCCACGCCAAGGGCGAGACAATCGTCTTCGCGGATGATGTGCTGCTGCCTGGCGTGCTGCATGACATGGCCAAGCGGATGAGTCTGCCCGGCGCGCCCCAGTGGTTTGTGGGGCATTCGATTCAGCTTGATCGCGATGATGTGGAAGTCGGCAGCGTGCAGCCGGTGATGCCAGCCAGCCTGTCGCGATACCTGATGCACGACGCGGGCATGCTGCCGTTGCAATCGACATTCATCGCCCGCGCACTACTGAGCAGCGCGGACAACTTCGATGGCTCACTGATTCACGCGCACGACTACGACTGCTGGTGCCGGCTCATGGCACAAGGCCACCGCCCGACGGTTATTGGGCTTGAGCTCACCGGCTGCTGGCCTCATGCTGAGACGCTCACTGCCGCGCAAACGCTCACGCAAGGCCTGGAGTTCATCACCATCGCCCGTCGTTATGCAAGCCAGCTTTCCCTTCGCGATCAAGCAGCGCTGTGGCGCAACTGCGATCAGCGGCAGCGAATCTACGCTCTTGCCGAGGCTGAGCTTTCGCCCAGCGAAGCGCGCGGCCACCTGTGGCAACGCCTGCTGAGCCACCCCTGGTGGATCATGGATGAATCCGTCCGCCACACGCTGATGCATGGCATCACGCACCCCGCCCCTGCGGCGCTGACCCGCACTGCTGCTTGAGAGCAGAGGATAGAGGACAGGGAACAGGGAACAGGGAACAGGGAACAGAAATAAGGCAACAAGAAACCGCGGCAAAGCCCACCCACTCCTGTGGGTGGGTCTGCCATCAATTACCCCCTCCACTATGCCGATGAAAAGATTGAAGGAAGAAGGAGCCATCACATGTCGTGGACAAGTATGCATTTCGCAGTCGGCATGGGCTGCGCTGGCGCAGCCTTTGGACTCGGTTGTCTATTACTCAAGCGCGGCTGGCGCTGGCTACCTGGCATGATGACGCTGGGTGGGCTTTGGGGGATCGTGCCGGACATGCCTCGGCTGTGGCGCGAAGATTTTGCCTGGCTCCCTTTCGCTTCAACGCTCGGCTCCAAGACCCTCGAAGCAGACCTGCACGCCGTCGGCGATCTCTTTTTCTTTCATCACGCACTCGACGCTCAGCCACACGAATACGCCTTGCATGGCCTGATCTTCATGCTGCTGCTCTATAACGCCGCGATCATCATGCTGATGGTCATGGAATCAAAACAACGCCGGGCATCGCGGCGATTAAGTATTGAACATGACCCCGCGCTGAAATTTGAAGGGCACGAAATACGATCGAGTCATCTGCAACGATCCGCGTGATCTGTGCACGCCCGCAACGAGCCACGACCGTAAGGGAGTGGGGTTTCAGTTCTATCGTTCCCGCTTCCTTACGGGCGCGGCTCGTTGCGGATGCCCTGCTCACTTTCTGCGCAGCTTCTTGGGCGCTACGCCTGCGATCACTTCAACCTGTTCCGACACAGATGCGAGATTGCCCACCAGACGCAGATAGAGCTGCGTGTAGCGATCGATCACGCCGCCTGCTTCGCGCATGACGCCTTCGATGTCCTCTTCGCCCGGCAGCGATTCGCACAGGTACTGCCCGATGGTGATCGCGCCGCGTTCATCGGCGAAGGGAAACCAGGTCGGCGCGAGTTGCTCGATGAGTTCAGCAGCGCGGTTGTGGGTCTGCGAGAGATTGAGCTTGATCTGCCGAATGAGCCGCGGCAACTGCTCGTTGCCTTTGAGGTTGATCGCCAGAATATGAGTGACCGCAAACGCATCGCGCAGAGCGCGGAATGTGGAGCCAGCTTTGGCGACGAGGAAGAGTGCTTCGACGAGTTGAATGGAGCGGGAGATGAACGCGCCGGGGCCGCCGGTGCCGCTGTCAGCCAGATTGTCGGTGACGAATTTGAGACGAAGCAGTCGCAGCGCAGCGCCCATGCGAAGGCAGGCCACATCATCAAAGCGATCAAGCAGCCTCGATGCATCGGCGATGATGGCGTGCTGTGATTCGCGCAGCATTCGCACACCTTCGCGGCCGGCATCGGGCAGGCCATAATCATTGACGCGGCCGATGTGGAACCCCGCATCCAGCAGCGCTTCTGCACGCAAAGCACTGAGCAGCTTGTCATCGGCATCAATGAGCTGTGTGAAGGCGGGCACGGTCTCTTCGCTCATCGTCTCCATCCGCTTGCGTGCTTCGCGCAGAGCTGCGATGGCGCGCTTGGGATCGAGCGGAGCCGAGAGCTGCGTCTGGCCGAGAGACCATGGGCGAAGCACCGAGACCTGATCGCGAAAGTAGCGCGACAAGGCGTCGAGAATGTACTTCGAGATATCAGTGGCTGGAGGCATGCACTTAGCCCCCGGCTTGCCGGGGGTGAGCGGACAGATACAGGAGGATGACCATAAAGTGAACTAGGAGTGATGAAAATATTGAAACGCACCCCCGGCAAGCCGGGGGCTATGTGCCCATGAGCTTGTCGAGGCCGGGGATATTCATCCCGCCAGTCGCTGAGGTGAATTCCTGTTGCACCAGATCGCGGGCCTTGGCCAGTGCTGCATTAGTCGCGGCAGCGATCAGATCTTCAATCATCAGAAGGTCATCATCGCTTGGCCCAGCGCCGCCACCATCGCCATCACCAGGCATTGCGAGCGTCAGCAGCATCGCGCGATCCAGATGCATTTCGACCACCTCGAATCGGCCGTTGACCTTCACCCGCACCGCACCCGCGCCGGCTTCGGCTTCCACCACCTTGCGGCCAAGCTCTTCCTGAAGCTTCGCAAACTTCTCACGCATCTCTTTGGCCTGGCCCATCATCGACATCATGTTCTTGATGTTGTCAAACATATCAACCGCTACTCCGTCGTTCGCCAAGGCGAACGGCTAAATACGAGAAAAAAATCAATCCTCACTTGGATTCATCAGGTCGTCGAACAGCTGATCATCCGCACTCTCTTGAGCATCATAGGCGATGGGCTTTGCTGCGCTGTCTGTTTCAGTTTGATCCGAAGCATTGCTGGCCACCACTTGCGCTTCCATGTGCGTTTCAATGAGCGTCACCTCAAAGACCGCCTGCACTTCTTTCACCAAAGGCAACGCCATCGCCTCTTCGCGATCCGACCGCAGTTCCTGTGAGGATGGTGCAGCACCCGGTGACGAGTTAGCAGGTGCGCTTGAAGTATTCGCTGCTGCGCTTGCGGTGCTAACCTGCTCAACTTCGATTCGCACCGGATGGCCCAGCACGCGCTTGAACAGATCCGCAAGCTGTTCGCGCTGACGATCGGCGGCGACGAACTTGTGCATGTCCCGCTTACCAGGCAATAGCGACACGATCGCGGTGCTGCCATCGAGGCGCGACAGCGATAAAGCCTGTACCCAGGAGAGCGAAAATTTGCCTGAAATATTGCGAAGAACCGAAGCCCAGACTTCGCGCGGCGAGTCGCGATTGATCGGTGGCGCAGCTTCAGTTTCGTCTATGTTGGCGGATGGATCGGAGGTGTGATCGTTTGCAGCGGTAGCCGGTGATTCTTCCACAGGCATACCCCGACGGCTCGCCCCCGGAACAGACTCGCCATCGGGCTTGAGGGCGTCATCTCGCTTGGTGTCAGCGATTCGAGCCGGCGCTGCCACTACTTTTTTTTTTAGATCGCCGTTGCCACCCGCAAGAAGCGCCGCGACATCCGCCATCTTTTCTGAGAGCGCCAGTCGTACAACAGTTGCATCGAGCAGCGCCCGTGGATTTGAACTGTTCTTGCCCACGCGCTGTAGGTTTTCACAAAGCGCGATCATGTGTACCAAGCCTGCTGCATCAAATTCCTGCGACTGCGTCATTGCAATTTTGCGAGCTTCATCGGGCAGTTCGATCAGTTCGCTCTCGATGCCGCAGGCTGCAATGAGCATGAGCTGCCGGAGTCTTTCGATGAGCACATCGACAAGTTGATCTTCGGAGATGCCTTTGCTCAGAATCGCGGCGGTGCGTTCGAGTGCTTGTCCCGCATCACCGGCTGCCAGTGCATCCACGAGATGGATGACCAGTTCCGGCGCGGGTAAGCCGAGCATGGTTTCGAGAACCTGCGGCGTCAGCGGCGATTCACCCGTGGAAATCAGTCGATCCAGCAGCGACAGCGCATCGCGCATCGAGCCGTTGCCCAGCCGCGCCAACTGCCAGAGCACATCATCAGAAGCTTCGACGTTTTCCTGTTTGAGCACAGCGCGCAGGTGGTCGGCAATTTTCGCAGTGGGAATGTTGCGGAAGTCGAATCGCTGGCAGCGCGACTGAATCGTCGCGGGCACTTTGTGCGACTCGGTGGTGCAGAGGATGAACTTCACATGCGGCGGCGGCTCCTCCATGGTCTTGAGCAGCGCGTTGAACGCAGCCGTGGAGAGCATGTGAACTTCGTCGATGATGTAGATTTTGTAGAGCGCGTTGCCGGTGGGCGCGAGGCCAGCGTTGGCGATGAGTTGGCGTGCCTGTTCGACGCCGTTGTTGGAAGCACCGTCGATCTCGACGACGTTGAGATCCTGCCCCGTCATGATGGCGGCGGCCATGCGCTCCTGCACATCGAGCGGCGGGTAGTCGTGAGATTCGTCGGAGGCTTTGGCTTTCCCCTTTTTCTTTTTCGCATCGTCCGATGAAATCAACCCAGGCTTGGGGCAGCCGGGGATGGTGTCGGGGGCATTGAGTGCTCTGGCGAAAAGGCGGGCGGTGGTCGTTTTGCCGACGCCGCGTGTACCGGTGAAGAGATAAGCGTGAGCCACACGGCCTTGAGCGATGGCGTTAAGCAGCGTCTTGGCGACGGATTCCTGACCGATCACCTCGTCGAAGGTGTTGGACCGGTATCGTCTTGCGAGGACGGTGTAGGACATGGGGAAGCTGTCAGCAATCAGCCGTCAGCCAGCAGCTTTAGAACACAACAACAAAGCAACACTTATGCAACAATTAAGTGCATCCAACTCCGAAGCTGACCGCTGAAGGCTGATCGCTGACAGCTTCATTCAACCGCGCGTGCAAACGGCCAGGACACCGGCAGCACCGGGCAAGCGACGCTTAGGGCTGCTCCGGTCAAGGCCTGACCCGGTTCACGAGCCCACCCGCGCACCGGGCCCAGCCGTTTGCTCAAGCGGTCGAATCGAGACGCGAATCATAGCAAACCATTTCTCGCTTGGCGAATGGGCCTGCTGCGCTTATCCTTCACTGATACATTCGATTTTATTCATACCCGTTTCCGCTTCGAGAAGGTTCACATCATGATTCTCTTCATCCTGCGCGGGGTGTTCGTCGTAGTGGCCGCTTCCGTGGCCATGCTTTACATCCTCGGTGCACAGCAAGGCCTGGGGGCGTCGGCGACCAATGTCCTGATCATGCTCATGGCCACGCTGGGCGTCAGCGCGATCGTCATCGCCACCGATGTTTACACGCCTCGCAAAAAGCTCTCAGCCATCTCAGGCGTCTTCCTGGGCCTCGTCGCCGGCCTGCTCGCTGCCTACGCCATCTCCTTCGTCGTCGATCTCATCGGCATCATCATTCAGCCGGACATCATCGCCAAGCCCAATGCCACTGCTGAGGAAATCACCAAACTCAATGCCACCCAGCAGCGAGCCATCGCCGTCGGGCAGCTCCTGCAAGGCGTCAAAGTTTTCATCGGCCTGGTCACCTGCTACATCGGCATCTCCCTCGTTCTGCAAACCAAAGACGACTTCCGCTTCGTCATTCCCTACGTCGAGTTCGCCAAGCAGATTCGCGGCAATCGGCCGACGGTTGTTGATACCAGCGTCATCATCGATGGCCGGATTCTGGATATCGTCGCCACGCACATCATGCAAGGCTCGGTCGTCGTGCCTCGCTTCGTGCTGCACGAGTTGCAACTGGTCGCAGACTCGGCGGACAAACTCAAGCGCTCGCGCGGAAGGCGTGGTCTGGATATTCTGCAAAAACTCCAGGCCAGCAAAGTTGTCGAAGTGCTGATCGAAGATGCCGAGGCCGAAGGAGCCAATGTCGATCAAAAACTCGTCTCCCTCGCGCTGACCATGAAAGCCAGGCTGATGACCAATGATTTCAATCTGAAAAAAGTCGCGGAACTGCGCGGCGTAGAAATCATCAACCTCAACGATCTCGCCGCCGCACTTCGGCCAGTGGTCCTGCCCGGCGAACGCATGACCGTGCGCATCCAAAAGCAAGGCGAAGGCCAGGGCCAAGGCGTGGGCTATCTCGATGATGGCACGATGGTGGTTGTGGAAAATGCCAGGCAGCGCGTGGGCGATGTGATCGAATTCAGCGTCACGAGTAACTACCAGACCAGTGCCGGCCGAATGATCTTCGGCTCGATGGAAGGCGAAGGCGCACCAGCAGCGCAGCCAGTGAAACAGATGCAGGAAGAGCGAGAGAGTGAAAACGAAGCATCACATCAAGAGCCGCCGCGACAGGCAAGGCCCGGCAACAGCGGCGGCAGCAGGAACCCGCGCCGCAATGGGTGAGGCATAATAGGTGAGGAAATTAGAGCCGCGACTCAACGAGTCGCGGACGCCAAAGGCCTCAAGGGGTGTACGTCGCGCCGTGTTTCAAATGGATCGCGGATTGCTTCAGACGCTGATGCCCCAGCCCCTTGGATGAACGAATCCTCCATCAGGCCGGTGACGTCCGCGATTCGTTGAATCGCGGCTCTGTTGCATTCTGAGCCCGCAACTCATTCAAACAGTTCCGCGATCTTCAGAAAATGCTTGGGAAATGCCTGCGGCGAAATCTTGTCGCCTGAGCGGTGCCTGGTAATCTTCATGTACTTGCCGCCGCGAGGCTGACGATGCACAACCACCTCATGGCTGACCATATCGACCAGCCACATCTCGGCGATGCCCGCCTTGGCATAGAGCGGAACCTTCACATCGCGATCCAGCAGCAGTGACGAGTCGGCAACCTCGATAACGAGAAAAATATCCTTGGGCCAGGGTAGTTTGTGACGGTAAAAATCTTTGCGGGCATGAAGGAGAGCGATGTCCGGTTGTGGCTGACTCGCTTCGTCCAGTTGTATCGAGCCTTGCGTTCGAACGATGACTTCCTGCCGAGGAAGGTCGTTGCAATAGGCATTCAAAAAGTCAACTTCAGAATTGTGCTCCGGGCCGATCGGTGCCATATCGACAATCTCCCCGTTGAGCAGCTCCACGCGGTGGGCCTTGGTCAGGACACCGGCGCTGATCATCTGCCCATACTCGGCAGTCGTGAATCGATGTGTACTGGACAGTGTGGTCATGGACGAATTATAGGCACGAAATGCTCAGAGTAGGCAAACGTCGTTCGCCAAGGCGAACGGCTAAATCTGCGGACCATCATTCACTTCAAACCCAGCGCCGTCGCCATCGCGCTGCCGATGTCGCCGGGGCTTTCTGCGATGTGGCAACCTGCCCCGCGCATCGCGTCGAGCTTCGCTTCTGCGCCGCCTTCGCCGCCGGAGATGATCGCGCCAGCGTGGCCCATGCGACGGCCCGGAGGAGCAGTGCGGCCAGCGATGAATCCGACGACAGGTTTTTTCACGTTCGCCTTGATGTACGCGGCGGCCTTCTCTTCGTCGCTGCCGCCGATCTCGCCGATCATGACGATGCCATCGGTTTCAGCGTCTGCATTGAAAAGTTCGAGGCAATCAATGAAGTTCATACCGCGCACCGGGTCGCCGCCGATGCCCACGCAGCTTGTCTGGCCGATGCCGCGCGAACTGGTCTGCCAGACTGCTTCATAGGTGAGCGTGCCGCTGCGGCTGATGATGCCCACACTCTTGCCGCTCTTGGCCTTATCGGCTGGCGTGTGAATGTAGCCGGGCATGATGCCGATCTTGCAACCCTTACCTTTTTCACCGGGCGTGATGATGCCGGGGCAGTTGGGGCCGATCAGTCGAATTATTTTCCCCCCGGGGTTGGCCCCAGGCTTCTGTGCATCAAGCACACGGCGAACCTTGGTCATATCCATCACCGGAATGCCTTCGGTGATCGCCACGACCAGTTCGACACCCGCATCCATCGCTTCGAGAATCGCATCAGCCGCGAAGGGCGGCGGAACGAAAATCATCGTGGCGTTAGCGCCGGTTTTTTCGACTGCTTCGATGACGGTATTGAAAATGGGCAGGCCGTTGGCGTCCTTGGTGCCGCCCTTGCCGGGCGTGATGCCGCCGACCATTTGGGTGCCGTAGTCGAGGCAGCCCTTGGTGTGAAATGCACCGGAAGCGCCGGTGATGCCCTGACAGATAACGCGTGTGTTGCCGTTGACGAGAATGCTCATAGTGGGCACAGGATAGCGGGAGCTTGCCCACTGAACAAAGGCCGCCACACCAAAGCCAAAATGACTGATCACTTTTGGCGCTTGCCCACTTCAACTGTGATCACCGACCGTATCCCGCCTCGGCCTTTCCAGTTCGTCTCCACCACCATCCAGCGCGGCTTCATCGCCTTGGCCAGATCATCAGCGATGGCGTTGGTCACTGCTTCATAAAAGATGCCTTCGTTCCGGAAGCTTTGCAGATACAGCTTGAGGCTCTTGAGTTCCACGCAGACTTTGCTCGGGATGAAGCGGACGGTCACCGTGCCGAAATCGGGGTGGCCGGTCTTGGGACAGGTGCTGGTGAATTCCTCCGCGACGTGTTCGATGATGAAATCACGCTTGGGCGCAGGACTAGGAAAACATTCGAGAAGTTTGGCGTCAGGCATGGGGATGTATTCGGGTGTCGGGTGTCGGGGGTTAGCGCCGCATCTCTTCGTTTAGCGCCGGGCCAAAGGCTTTGCCACGGCCCGGGTTCGCATCAGTGAAACGCATCGCACATCGCAAGATCGTATCTGACAATCACTCGCGATGAAAACACGCCATATGAACTGCCGATCAATTTTATCTTTCGCCTTGGCGATCGAAGTCTTGCGGCCTGTCGCGTCATGTTTATCTATAATTTAACTGTTGAATTTTTGTTCATTTGATGCTATACTATGCCTGGGACGATCGGCTTGTCTGGTTTAATCGTTTCTACAGGATTGAGGGTAAGCGGGTAGACGTCTACTCGTTTACCCTGAGCCGCGATCTAATCTCGCAACATAACACGATTTATAATGATAGACACGATTGAAAAAACCGTAGGTAGACAAAATTCGGCTAAAAGAAAAGCCTTGACACGCCCAAATGCAACCGCCCTGGGCAGCAAACCGATCCCGTCCGGACAGCCTGATCGTAAAGGTTATGATGCACGCCCATCGACTTTGAGGACTTTCGCCATGACCGAGCCATCTCCAACCGATGCCACCACCGACGAACCTTCCGCCCCGCCGCCTTCGCCGCAGCCTTGGATCGGCCTGGACATGCGCGATGCGGATGTGGTGATCGAGCTGTTTCGCAAAGCGACCCAGGCCAATCTTGAATCCAAGCTTCGCCGTGGCTCCACCGTCCATCTGCCCGATCGCGGCAAGGTGCTCATGACCGGCGACCTGCACGATCATGGCCCCAACCTCACCAAGATTCTCAAGCTCGCCGCCATTCACGAGTCGCCGCAGAATCACGTCATCATCCACGAAGTGATCCACGGCGAATCGTTCGTCAACGGCTGCGATCTCTCCGTGCGCATGCTCGCCAAAGTCGCCGCGCTCAAAGGCGCGTTCCCCGATCAGGTACACCTTCTTCAATCCAATCACGAACTGGCGCAGTACCGAGGCGAAGGCATTCTCAAGGGACAAATCAGCGTCTGCGAAGCGTTCGATGAAGGTGTCAACTTCATCTACAACGATCGCGCTGAAGATGTGCGCACTGCCTTACGCGCTTTCATCCGCAGCTATCCGCTCGCAGTGAGAGCACCGCGGGGCATCCTCTTCGTACACAGCCTGCCTGGCGAAAGACAGATCGATCAGTTCGATGCCACAGTGCTCGATCGCGAGCCGACCGATGCGGATCTTGAATCCGGTGGCTCGGGCTATATGCTCTGCTGGGGCCGATATCAGAGCCAGGAGCTTTGCGACAAACTCGCGGCTAAGCTCAATGTGAATCTCTTCATCACCGGCCATCAGCCCGCAGAAATGGGCTACGAAATGATGACGCGCAGCTTGATGATTCTCGCCTCCAATCACGACCACGGCATGGCCTTGCCCATCGATCTGGCCAAGCAATATGACATGGACAAGATCATCGAATCACTCATTCCGCTCGCTGCGGTGACGGGTTGATGAACGTCACTTCACTCCCCTGCCGCCGCTTCATCATTTTCTTCCGCGTCTGATACCTCAGGCGCTTTCATCGCCTCAGGCAGACTCGTCCAACGGCGCGAAACCACAGCGACAAGCCCGTACAAACCAGAGAGACCGATGAGCAGCGCGAGGAACCACCAGCGCGTCGTCGTAGCCTGCGGCTCGGCGATGGGCTCAGCAGCAAAGGACACCACCATCGGCGTGCGATCCTTCACCTGCACCGAGCGCTCAAAAGTAAGCAACCTTCCGCGCGAAGGCATGTTGACCGCAAGCTGCACCGTCTCACCTGCCGCCTTGGCCTGCTGATCGGTCCAGATGCGCGTCAGGTCGGAGAGGTTGTCGCTGTCTGCTTTGCTGAGCGAACCTTTGATGCGGCCGATCGTTTCGGTATCAATGCGCTGAGCGCCTGATGCATTGGGTGCTGCGTTGCCGTCAGCTTGATCGCGCAGCCGCTGCCTTGCACCGACGAGGCCGACCAGCGCGTTGTCCTTGTTGAACTCGTGCAACTTGACGCGGGCATCTTCACTGAACTGCGAATAATTCACCGCCGCTTCAAAGGCATGCTGAGCGCGGCGCTGATCGCCTTCGCGCAGCAATTGTTCACCGGCCACCTGTGCCTGCTTAGCGATCTGGTCGTTGCCCAGGTTGTAACTATAAACCTGAGCGTCGTAGTCGCGCAGCGCGTACCCATCGACCTGTGCTGTTTCCAATTGCTCTTCATTGATCTTGAGCGTGCCTTGAAAATCGTCATAGGTGAACTGTTCAGGCACGTGCAGTTGCCATGTGATTTTTTTGAGTGGCAGATCGAACTGAGGCCCGACAAACGATGGCCGACTTTGCGACCAGTCGCTGGGCGCAGGCGTCGCATAGACGAACTCGATGTTCACTTCCATGCCACCTGATGCGCCGCCCAGCGGAATCAGCAGCACATCGCCGCCAGCAGCGCCCTTCTTCATGGACGGAATGGTGGAACGGCCATTGACCAAGAGCGTCCATACCCGCGTACCGGGCGGAATCGTTGCTTCCAGATGCTGCTTGCTGCCAACACGCAGCAGCATGCGAACGCGCGTCAGCGAATCGCCAGTGAAGGCCACGACGGTGTGAATGTTCGTCGAGAGCGCATCGGCTTGTTGCAAGTCTGCGGCCTGATGCCGCTGCACGTTGAGCGAAAGCGAATACTCCGGCGTCGCACTCGCAAAGCAGAATGCTGCCGAGGCAAGCTGACGCGTGGTGAACGACCCGGGAATCGTGCGCGGCTCAGCCAGTTGCAATGCAGCGCTGCGATTGTATTCGGTGAGCTGCACGCGCGGAGTCGATAGCACCGCGATATGCCCGCGCTGCTGATCGGCCCCAATCGCCTTGACCGGAGAAATCACGATTCTGCCGCTCGCGTTGTTGTCATCGGCTGCCAAAGCGTACTTCGTGTCATACGAAACAGTCAGCGGATACGGGCGGTCATACCACTTGCGATTCAGTTCCACGCGATATCGCCCGCTGCCCTTTTCAATTTCATCACGACGAGCGATGTCCGGCCCGGTGATGAACACACCCTCGGCACCAAGCGGAATCTGAAATTCAAACACCTTCGTTCCCGCGTTGGCTAGTGAATACATCAGGTGATGAGTGTGCCGCACGAGTCCTTCGCTGACCTTGGCAACATGCAGAAATTCCACTGTGATGCGAGGCTCAATCACTTCAGTTGCCAGCACCAGCGCCCAGTCAGGCTTGAGCATTTTGAAGACGAGTGTGCCTGCATCGCGAATGCCCATTTCCAATGGATTCAGTTCGCTCACACCATCGCGCTGTGCGATGGACATGCGAACACCGCGATCAGCAGCGACGACAATTTGACCGGTGTGCTTGATCGCGCCGACCACAGTGACACGCGGTGCATCAATGCGCGGGGGCAAGCCAGAAATCTGCCGACTCATTTCGAGCTTCAGTGGCACCTGCCCTTGGAATTTTTCCTTGAAGTGAACGATGACGGTGCGCACGCCGGCTTCAACCGAATCATCCCAGTGACTGATGGGCGGCGCGGTGAGCGTGTCGATGTCGAGCGTGCTGGGCAGTTTCAACTCGACGCTGAAAACGCCTGCTTTGGTGACATCAAGCATCAGCATGCCGTTGTAAATGAGACGATCATCGGTGACGGCGAAGGTGGCCTGTTCATCCACACGAAGTTCGGGCTTGACCTCAACAGCCTGCACGATAACCGCATCATCGGCCTTGAGCGTGCGGTAGGCATAGCGCACCGCGCCGGGTGCTGCGGGGTCGTAACCCGCATAGGTACGCAGCAGGTTGTCCGCCTCGCGCGTGAAGTCATCCACATTCATTGTCGCCGGTGCTTTGGATACCGTCGCCTGCACCGTGGAACTGACGAGCAGCCCCATGATGCCCGTGTGCCTGACTGCATCGAGCACCACGATCGGCGCGAGCGCCACCTCATAAGGAAGCTTTTCCTGCGATGCCTGCGTCACCACTGCCATCGCATATTCACCCGTTGCTGGCTCAGACAATCGCACTTCCAGTTCCTGTTTCGCAGGATCGTATCGCCAGGCGCCGACCGATCGGCCTTGCACTGAGGTGACCGACATCGGTGCTGGAATTTTCAGTCGCACCTCGCGCAGTTCGCCTTGAGCAATCTGCAATTTCACGATATGCCGAGCTTCAACCAAGCTGGCATCGAGACGAATCGCAGAGATGACCTGTGAATAGAAGGATGTTTTTTCCTGGCTCGTTTCACGAGCGCGAGGCTTCCACGACACCGCCACATCGTCACCCGGGCCAAGCAGCGCGTTGACGATGGTGTTCGTGCCGTTCTCTTCTTTGGTCATGCGCATGGCGCGATCGACATGCACATCCAGCCCGGTGGTGGGAATGGTGAGCGACACTCGATTGGTCAGCGCCAGTGGCAGCGGGAAGCCGAACGTGCGCACCTGATCTTCACCAGCGCGCAGGAGCGGGCTCAGAAATTTGAAGGTGGCATCGAAGGTGCCCGCTTTGGAGATGACGAGATAATATTTGCCGCCTTGTGCTTCGATGCGCACGGGAGCATTAGCATCATCAGGCGTGAGCACGATGGGCGATTGATTCATGAGCAGCGTGCGCGTCGCTTCGGTGGCGGTGACACGCAGCGACACTACGACTTCCACATGATCGCCATCGGCAGTCAGCGCAGCTTCAACGCGATCCAGCACCGGCTCGCGCGGCGCAATGGCGAGAACAGAATCGTTCGCCTGCGCGGCTGCTTCATATCCGCCAGTGAGCATCAGTGTCAGCGCCAGCATTGCTGCGACCGCGCCGCCTTGTGATCTTTGTGATGATGCGGGCCACATCGCCGGTCGAATCAAACTGCGCCAGCAGAAGTAAGCCACCAGAATCGCGGGGATGCCCCAGGTGAAAAGATGAGCTATCGCCGGGACAAACGGATGAAACTGCGCGATACCCGAGAGCAGAGCGACAATCGCCAGCACGGTGATGAGCAGCCAGCGTACTGGGCCGATGGCATATTTCTGGCGCACCATCGGCAGCGCGATAAGCACCAGCACGAAGATCGCCAGAATCGGCACCACCATGCCGCCGAAGAAGGTCGCATGTTGACGCCACTGAGGCACGATGTTGGCTGTGATCGTTGCGGGCTGGTCGGCGGTCATCGTCACGGTGCGCGTGAGCGTGATCATGGAGAGATCATCCTGCCCCAGTTCTGTTGAGCGCAGATTCGGCGCAGCCGCGGCAAGCAGGCCAAAGCCCAACAGCACCGTCAATGCGAGAATCGAAGCAGCCATGGGCAGTGCCCGTGGACGTTTCTGCGCACAGAAGATCAGCCACGCGAGACCCAGTGCCAGGAAGCAGATGGTCAGCAGCACGATGCCTCCGCCAATGTGAAGCACGCTGTCGCCACCAAACGCTCGGCCCCACTCGCTCACTGCAAAACCCCAGGCGCTGACCACCTTGTTCATCACAGCGCCCAGGCCGCCATGCTTCTGCTCGCGTGGCTGGGGAAGCAGATCAGATCCACCCAGCAGCACCGCCCACTCGACAGGAGCAGCGACGGTCCAACTGGTGAAGGTGGAACTCACTGCGTTGCGCGGATCGGTCGTGGGTCCTTCGAGCATGATCTCGCCGCTCCAACCCAGTTCACCGTGATCCGCACCATATTCCACTTCGACCGTGATCGGTTCGTTGGGGTTGGCATGGCGAGGCAGCGGAATCATCAGCAGGTTGTTCTTGGGATCAAGCGAAGCAGTCACGGGCGTCAAGCGATCGATGACGCGGTTGCCTTCGACCACCGTTGTTCCCACGCGCGTGCGCCAGACCTTGACACCATCGAGCCGAGGCATCGAGAGCGGCAGAAACTGATTCGATGAATTCTTGATGCGGTACCGCACCGTGGTGCGCGACTCGGTCGAGCCAGTCTCATTCGCATAAATATCCGTGCGAATGTCCGTCACCTCAATCACCACCGGCAGCAGCGACACACGATCAAACGAACTGACCTTGAGCTTCTGACTGTGCGGCGGCTTGATGAAAGTAAACGTCTTCAGCAGCGGCGCAGTGACGAGAAGCTGATAATTCTCCGGCAGCTCTTCGGGCTCAATCGCACGAATCTCACTGCCAGTGGTCGTCTGCGGTTCCACTTCAAGATTCAGATGACTGGCGATGGCGATGTAGCCGGTCTGCGTCTGCACATCTGCACCTTCGCATTGGATGGAGCCGACTTCGATCGTGTCGCCGTCTTTGTATTTCAGTGTGAAGGTCATGCCCAGCGTGTAATCACCGATGACCTTGCGGCCGATCTTCACACGGCGAATCGCCTTATCCACCGGGTCAATCGAAACCGATCGCACATCGCGCCCGACAATATCGATGAACTCCAGATTCGATGGAATGCGGAATGAAAACTCATCGATGGGCGAGCCGGTGATGGCGTAGTTGAAGGCGATGTTGCCGTAGGCGATGCGCTCACTGAGCGTGACGAGATGAAACGATTCCACACGGATGGCTGCGGGCTTTTTGCGAGCTGTGAAACCGAGCAGCCACTGACCATCGCGAAAGCTGTAGGCATACTGCGCACCGGCCACACGCACCGGCACCGCAGCGGTATTCATCTCGCGCAGATTCGTCGCAGTCGGAGCATCAACGGATACTCCCTGATCCGCTGCAATGACAATGAAGCTGCGCTTGATTGCAGCGCCGCGCACAGCGAAACCTTGCAGCGACTGCGCGCTAGCCAGTGGTCCTTTGCCAAGTTCCAGCTTGTAACTGATCACCGTGCGGCCAAGCACCGGCTGCTTGAATCGCACATCCACCGCACGAGTCGCCGCACCATCGGCGACAACAGGATGCAACGTAAACTCCTCCACCAT
Organism: uncultured Phycisphaeraceae bacterium; assembly: GCA_964650055.1. GTDB lineage: Bacteria > Planctomycetota > Phycisphaerae > Phycisphaerales > Phycisphaeraceae > JTS-RE9. The sequence goes on from CAZYQL010000025.1 coordinate 29,231, forward strand.
CTGCCCCGACACATCCGCCACGACAAAACCCGCTGGCAGTTCCAGCACGAGATCGCGCAGCGGCGCATCGCGCACTTCAAGATCAAGACGCCCTTCCAGAATCAGATCCTCTTCGCTGACACTGGCAACGATCACCTGTGTCGTATCGTAAGTCGGCACGATGTCCGCCAGCGAAATCGACATCTGATAAGGCATGGTGGCGTGCGTGAAAGAGAATGACTTGGCTGCTGGAATGGCGCGGGCTTCGTCTTTGTTCAGAAGCATGCGCGGGAAGGCAGCGGTATTGACCTGCGACAGGCCACCTGATTTTCGCACCACCAGAGCGATGGCGCTGTTGGTGCCCACCATGACACTGCCGCCAGCGCGAATGCCGCCGACGGGTTCGATCACCGCCACATCGGCTTGCGTTGGAAATGCAGCGAGCACCGATTCGCTGATGATCTGCACACCGTAGCGCCCCGTCTGAGGACGATTGAGCGCGACAGTCAGCGTGGAAGGCTTGCCTGCTTCGGCGGCGGCTTTGATCTGCCAATCACGGATGAATGAGCCGCGCACCTGAGTGATGCTCAGATTCGCAGGCACGAGGAAAGTGATGTCATTCATCTTGCCTTGCGAGACGATGAATTCGAAGAGCGTGTCGATCTTCATCGCACCGGCTGTCACCGTTGCAATCGTGTTCGCTTCGGTTGCGAAAACCAGTTTTGATTCCAGTTGCTGCACCTGCGGCTTCCAGCGCGCCACAAAGGGAACGCCAGGCGAAAGCAGCGCGGTGATCGTGAGCTTGCCTTCCACCACTTTGCGCTCCACCTTCAACGCGCCAGGCAGCAGCACTTCCAGATCGGTGCGATCGCAGGTCAGCTCGATGGATCGCATCCGCGCAGGCGGCAGATCGATGGTCACTTCGCGCCAGAGACCACCTTCTTGCGAGAGCGCACGCGCGGCGAAGGAAGCGGTGATCGTGTGTTCCCCCGCAGCGGAAAGCTCGAGTGAATAGAGCTTCTTCTCACCATCAAGACTCGGCGAAGCGCCGGTCTTGGGCGCGATGATTTCATCAAGCACCACATCGCCCGCTACCAGAGGCAGGATCGCGCCGGCCTTGGCGACGGCGGCTTTGGCGTCGAGCGTGAAAGAGAAAGCGGAGCCTTCGATGCGGCCGATGAGCTTCACATCGCCCACCGTCACACCCAAAGCCTCATCCACTTTCGCCTGCAACAGCGAAGGCATGATCACATTCATCAGCACGCACGCAACCGCCATCATTCGCATCAACATAAGAAGCTCCTTGCTCAATTCTGAAATTCGCATTTTCATAAGGCATCAATTCATAAAACCAGTTTGCCACCGAGGCACTAAAGGACACCGAGTTAGAAACATGAAGCAGAGAGATTCAAAAAACATTGCTAATCAGGATGATTTATGGAAGTCGGTCCACAACGAGCCACGACCGTCAGGGAGTGAGGTTTCGATCCGTTGAATCCGCTCCCTTACGGTCGCGGCTCGTTAACGAGATTTCATAACTAATCCATTCAATCCTCAATCCTTGCCTTCCTCGGTGCTCTCGGCATCTCGGTGGCCAACACTGTCTTTCAACTCCGAACCTGCTCACACACATCACGGCGCACGCGGCAACCCTTGCGCTCTACGCACCAGATCCAGAAGTTCCTGCGCCTTTTCATCCAGCGGCAGTTGTGCCACCGCTTGCTCAAGAACAGTCTGCACCTTCACCAGATCTCCACCTGATGCGTGTTCGCTGCCACGCAGGACCTCCGCAAATTCCGCTGCACAGGCAGCCAGGTAAAAACGTGGATCACTTTGGGGCGAACGATCACGCATCAAGGGCGCACTGATGCGCTGCGAAATCTCTTCGATCTTTTCGGTGTCCGCGTTGCGATAGCGCACATAGACGGTGCCCAGATCAGCGCGTTCATCGCCGATGAGTTCGACTTCGTAAAGCGCGGTAGAAGATTGGCCGCTGCCCACTTCGCCCGCATCGATGGTGTCGTTGCGGAAATCCTTATCAGCGACGGCGCGGTTCTCGTATCCAATCAAGCGATAGCGACGGACGCGGTGCGGACTGAACTCCACCTGAATCTTGGCATCCTTGGCGATGGTCTGGAGGGTGGCGGTGATCTCATCGACAAAGACGCGTTTGGCTTCGCGCTGCGAGTCGATGAAGTAGTACATGCCGTCGCCTTTGTTGGCGAGTTTCTCCATCATGTCATCGTCATACGCCCCGGCTCCTACGCCGACGGTCGTGCAGGAAATGCCTTGTTTCCGGTAGTTTTCGACGTATTTCAAAATCGTATCGGCTTCGGTTTCGCCCAGCGTCGCAATGCCATCGGAGCAGAGAATGACGCGGTTGATCGCACCGGATCTGTGTGCCGAGGCGGCAAGCTTGTAGCCCGCTTCGATGCCTTTGAGCAGGTTGGTTGGGCCGTTGCTTTGCAGGGATGCGATGGCATCTTTGATCTGCTGTTTGTTGGATGCAGGTGTGCGATCCAGCAGCGTGAGCACTTGTGAGCCGAAGGTGACGAGGGAGACAGTGTCGTGTTGGCTGAGCTGATCGGTGAGGAGTTCGAGCGAGTGCTGCACGAGCGGCAGACGATCCGGCCGCGCCATCGAGCCGGAGGTATCGACGACGAGCACGAGGTTGGCGGGCTTGCGACCATCGCGGCCGATGACTTTACCCTTGATGCCGACCTTCACGAGTTTGGTGGCGTGTTCACCTGCGGCAGCGAACGGAGCGGCACCACCTTCGATGAAGATGCGAAAGACCTGATCGCTTTGGTTGACGTAGTTGTAATCGAAGGCGTTGATGTACTCCTCCATCCGCACCGAGCCTTGCGGCGGAAGATAGCCTCGCTGCAAATAGCGACGGCCAAGCGTGTAGGCGGCGGTATCGACATCGAGCGCGAAGGTGGACTGCGCATCTTCCTGCGCCAGCGTCCAAGGATTCACCGGCATGATGCGGAAGCTGGCGGCAGGCTGAAGCTGCGCGTCATCACCAGCAGCTTCGTCACTACTACGCACAGCATCGGCGGCTTTACTTCGCTGTTTCCCGAACGAATCACGCAGCTTCTGCTGAATCTGCTGATGCTGCAGTTGCGTGGCGCGGACGACCAGGTTGCCGTTGATATCACGCACGGAGGTTTGCAATCTTTCATCGCGCTGTGTTTGCGACGGCTGAACCTGCTGAGCAATATCACTCACCAGATCGCGGTACAGCGCATCGCGCTGAATCTTTTCCAAGGCGCGGGAATCAGCGGAAACGTCAGCACCCTCGACGAGGGACTTGAGTTCATAGACCGTAATCACCGGCGAGGCGGCGAGATCGTTCGCGGTGGAAATGGTGACAACGCCATCAACGATCTGCGAAGCGAGCCGCGTCTCATTGTTGACAGCACCCGATTGTTCCAACACGAGATCCAGCACCTGCTTGGCTGGCACGCTGAGATTGAGAGTGACAACAGTATCTTGGCTGACGCCCGCTTTTTCCAGTTCGGTCCAGTTCACGAAATAGTTGATGCCGGTCTTGTTGCGAAGGTCATCGATGACGTTAACAAGCTTATTGCCCTCGTAGTTGACAGCGACCGGCTCCTGCAACTTCGTCGTCACACGGCGATTCAGTTCCGATTCCTCTGACTCGCCCTCCTGCAAATTGAAACGGCGGGCGGTGAGCTGCGGCCAGTCGCTCGGGTAGGTGATCAGTTCGTTGTAAGGCACCGTCGCCTCGGTCAATTCCATCGAGTGCCTGGAGTAGCGAAGATTGCGAAGGCGCATGTACTCACGGCCCTTCACTGCGATCTGCGTGTCTTCAATCATCATCTTCATCGATTCAGCAGCAGGATTGCCAGGGTCAAGAAATAGAGCCTGCTGGGTCAATTGCATAGAGCGCTCGTAGTCCTGCGTCTTACGCAGTTCCATCGCACGCTGGAGCAGACGCTGCACTTGATCCTGACGCTCGCGCTCCGCAGTGATCGTCCGAAGCATCGCGTCTTTGGCATTCTGGTCTTCTTTGCTTTTGTCGCCCTTGGTGGTCAGCAAACCTTCAAGACCTTGAGGAAGTTCTTTTTCCTCTTTGTCGCTGTCACCAAACAGCGTGGTACCTGATGCGTTCTCTCCGCTCTTGCCGCCGCTGGTCGTGTTGTTGAGGGCCGCGTTGAGATCGAATTCAGGGGCTGCTTTGAAGTTTGGAACCTTCTTGTTGTCTTTGCCCGGGTCCATGCCATCGAGAAAATTCGCCCGCCCCTCCACCAAGCCGCGCAACTGCAGCGTGGTGGAGGCTGGGGGTGCGTTGCTGGG
>CAZYQL010000026.1:0-5034 GCA_964650055.1 uncultured Phycisphaeraceae bacterium
TCGCTGGCACTTCAAGACCCTGTCGCTTCTGTACTCGCACCGGAAGATGGCACGTACATCATTCAGGTGCGCGAGAGCAGCTACGCGGGCAACGGCAACAGCCGGTATTGCGTTCACATCGGCAACGCCCCGCGCCCGATCGTGGCCTATCCCGCAGGTGGCAAAGCAGGCGAAGAAATTGAAGTTCGCCTCATCGGCGATGTCAGCGGCGATATCACGCAGAAGATCAAACTGCCTGAAAAAGCTGGCGATTTCGAGTACTTCACCGTGCAGGGCGATCAGTCCTCACCCTCAGCCAACATCTTCCGCGTATCAGCCTTCGGCAATGTTCTGGAAGCTGAACCCAACAACGACGCTACCACGGCAACCAAGACCGATAGCGAAGTGCCGCTCGCTTTCAACGGCATCATCGAACAGGATGGCGACATCGACTATTTCCGCTTCAAGGCGAAGAAGGGGCAGCAGTTTGATGTGCGTGCAGTCGCTCGCGGTGTGCGCTCGCCGCTGGATCCGGTGCTGACCATTCACAACGACAAGGGTGCCCAGATCGCTGCCAACGATGACTCGGGCGGCCCCGACAGCTACATCAAATGGAGCGTGCCTGAAGATGGTGAGTACTGCGTCGCAGTGCGCGATCATCTGAGCAAGGGTGCGCGTGATTTTGTGTATCGCATTGAGTTCACGCCGATCTCTTCGCAGGTGACGCTGGCGATTCCTTCCTATGCTCGCAACAGTCAGGATCGCAACACGGTCGTGATTCCGCGAGGCAATCGTTACGCGACGATTCTGCGCGTGGGTCGTGAGAACTTCGGCGGCGATGTGATCGTCTCCGCACCGGAGCTGCCACCAGGCGTGGTGATGAATGCCGACATGGTGTCAGGCACCGTCACCGAAGTGCCGGTCGTTTTTGAAGCGGCCGCCGACGCTCCCATCGGCGGCACGCTGATGCATCTGCTGGGCGCTCACGCGACCGACAAATCCATCACCGGCGGCTTCCAGCAGACGATCGAACTCATCTACGGTCAGCCTAACAACACCATCTTCTTTAAATCCGAAGTCAATCGAGTGGCAACTTCGGTTGCAGAGGAAGCGCCCTTTAAGATCGACTTTATCGAGCCCAAAGTTCCACTGGTTCGCAGTGGTTCGATGAACATCAAAGTGGTGGTCAAGCGTGCCGAAGGTTTTGATAAGCCGATCAAGGTTCGCATGCTGTGGAATCCGCCGGGTGTGGGATCGCAGAATGAAATTACGATTCCGCAGGGGCAGACTGAGGCGATGTATCCGATTAACGCAAGCGGCAGCGCCCCGACGCGCACCTGGAAGATCGCCATGACCGCCGTCGCCGATGAAGGTGAAGGCGCGGTGTGGACCTCATCGCAGCTTGGTTCGCTGATCGTCGCAGAGCCGATGGTCGGTATGACCATTGATATGGTGGCCGGCGAGCAGGGCAAGACAGCGCAGATTCTCTGCAAGATCACCACGGTGACTCCATTTGAAGGTAAAGCCACCGTCACGCTCTACGGCTTCCCGCCCAAGGTCACTGTCGCTGCCCCGACGAAGGAAATCACTAAAGACGACACGACGCTTGTGTTTGAAGCCGATGTCGCCGCCGATGCTCCGGTCGGTCAGCACAAGACGCTCTTTGGCCAGATCGTGATCACGAAAGATGGCGAGCCGATCGCGCACAATCTTGCCGGTGGCAGCGTGTTCCGCATCGATGCCCCGCCCAAGCCCAAACCGAATCAGCCTGCTGCGCCAGCGCCTGCGCCTGCCCCGACACCCGTCGCTCAGGCCCCGGAAAAGAAACCAGAACAGGCCCCGCCGCCGAAGGTGCTCAGTCGTTTGGAAAAGCTGCGATTGGAAGCAGAAGAACGAGCGAAGCAGAATCAGTGAGGAAACGCCAAGTTCGATGGCGATTCCACGAGCCATCGGGGTGCCTAGGATTAAGCATGAACGCACTCGTTGAATCCAAGCTGGCTCAGGTCCACGCGCAGTGTGAAAAGTATCACGTGGCCCGTCTGGAGCTGTTCGGCTCAGCAACGACCGACGCGTGGGATCCAACGGCAAGCGATTTGGATTTTCTGGTGACGTTCAGTCAGCCACCAGCGGGAATGCTTGGCTTTGATCAGTACATGGACCTGATGATGGACCTTGAGCAACTGTATCTTCGTCGGATCGATCTGGTCGAAGAGAAGGCGGTGCGTAACCCCTATTTCCTGAGCTTGGTTGGAAAGCAAAGGACACAGTTATATGAGCGAACCTCGCAGTCCACGGCTGCTGCTGGCTGACATGCTTGATTCGTGCCGCTTCATCGAAGTGGCTGCTGTCGGGCGAAGCCTTGAGAACTTCGAGCAAGATCGAATGTTCAGAGGGGCGATGGAGCGTGAGCTCATGATTATTGGCGAGGCGCTGTATCAATTGAACCGCGAACAACCCGACATTGCCTCACTCATTCCTGAGCATCTGAAAATCATCAGTTTTCGCCATGTACTCGTTCAGGCCTATGCGATTCTGGATCGGTAAAAGGTTTGGGATGTGATTCAAAATAAGCTTTCGTCTTTACGTATTGAGTTAGTGAAACTGTTGGAAAAATCGTCATGAAAATGTCAACTTTGTATGGTTTGGTTTCGTTGCTGCTGCTCGTGTCATGGGTTCATCCCGCCGTCGCCGAGCGTCAGCTCGTCTCCGTCGAGGTCTTCCCCTCCGATGTGAGCCTCGCCACGCTGCGCGATCGGCAGTCTATTGTCGTGCAGGCCAAGTTCTCCGATGGCGTCACGCTTGATGTCACCGATCAGGCCAAGTACACCTTCGAGAACGCCGCCCTCATCAAGATGCAAGGCAACATGCTCACGCCTGCTGCAGATGGCAAGACGCAGCTCAAAATCGAATACGGCGGACACACGCTGAGCATGCCCGTCGAAGTCAAAGACGCTGCCAAAGATCGGCCCATCAGCTTCAAGAACGATGTCATGCCTGTCTTCCTTCGCACCGGCTGCAACACCGGCTCCTGTCACGGCGCTGCTCGCGGCAAAGATGGCTTTCGTCTTTCGCTCTTTGGCTACGATCCCGATGGCGATCACTTTCGCATCACCCGCGAAATGGCGGTTCGCCGTGCCAATCTCGCCCTGCCTGAAGAATCGCTGATCGTGCTCAAAGGCGCGGGCCTGGTGCCTCACACCGGCGGCAACCGCATGGAAAAAGGCAGCGATGAATACAACACCATCGTCCGCTGGCTTGCCGCAGATACGCCGAGCGATCCTGCCGATGTGATCAAGCCGGTCTCCATGGAGATTCTGCCCAAGCAGGCGGTGCTCGAAGGTGAGGGTGCCAAGCAGCGCATGACGGTGCGTGCGACTTACTCCGATGGCTCCAATCGCGATGTCACCAAGCTCGCGCTCTTCCTTTCCAACAACGATGGCTCCGCCAAAATCGATGCCAATGGCGTCGTCACCGCCGGCCAGCGCGGCGAAGCATTCGTCATGGCCCGCTTTGCCACCTTCACCGTTGGCTCGCAGATGATCGTGATCCCCAAGGATCTCAAATACGAATGGCCCAATGTGCCTGAGAATAATTACGTGGACACCCACGTTTTCAACAAGCATAAAAAACTGCGCATGATGCCCTCAGAACTTTGCAGCGATGAGGTGTTCATCCGCCGTGTGTTTGTGGACATCGTCGGCCAACTTCCCACCGCTGAAGAATTCAATCAGTTCATGGCGCGCAAGGAACCCAACAAGCGCGATCTGCTCGTCGATGAACTGCTTGGCCGCAAGGAATTCGTCGAGATGTGGGTGATGAAGTTCTCCGAGCTTCTTCAGATTCGCAGCGACGGCAACCAGCGCATGAGCTACAAATCCGCGCTGCTCTACTTCAACTGGCTCAATGAAAAGCTATCGGACAACGTGCCGATGAACAAGATCGTGCAGGAGCTTCTCGGCGCCACCGGCGGCACGTTCTCCAACCCCGCGACCAACTACTACCAGATCGAGCAGGAGACGCTCAAGATCAGCGAGAACGTCGCTCAGGTTTTCATGGGCATGCGCATGCAGTGCGCCCAGTGCCACAACCATCCCTTTGATCGCTGGACGATGGATGACTACTACAGCTTCGCCGCGTTCTTCTCGCAGGTCGGTCGCAAAAATGCCGAAGACCCACGCGAACGCATCATCTTCAACTCCGGCGGCGGCAACGTGAGCAACCCCGTCTCCAAAGAAGTGATGAAACCCAAGTTCCTCGGCGCTGAAGTGCCAGATGTCGCTGGCAAGGATCGTCGCCAGGTGCTCGCCCAGTGGTTGGCCTCGCCGCAGAATCCTTACTTCGCCAAGAACCTTTCCAACATCGTCTGGGCGCACTTCTTGGGCCGCGGCATCATCGAACCGGTCGACGATGTACGCATCAGCAATCCCGCAGTGAATCCCGAACTGCTCGATGAACTGGCCAAGCGATTCACTGAATACGACTACGACTTCAAGAAGCTCGTGGCTGACATCTGCAAGTCGCGCACCTATCAGCTTTCAACACAGGTGAACGACACCAATAAACTCGACACGACCAACTTCACTAAAAGCGACATCCGCCGTATCCGTGCGGAAGTGCTGCTCGATGTGATCTCGCAGGTGACGGAAACGAAGAACAAATTCCAAGGCCTGCCGCTGGGCGCTCGCGCCGTGCAGATCGCCGATGGCAACGTGAACACGTACTTCCTCACGACCTTTGGCCGCGCCAAGCGCGATACGGTTTGCTCCTGTGAAGTGGTGATGGAGCCCAACCTGTCGCAGGCCTTGCATCTGCTTCTGGGCGACACGGTCAACAGCCGCGTGCCGCAAGGCAAGGTGGTGGAGAAGCTTCTCAAGGAAGGCAAGACACCGCCGCAGGTGATTGAAGATCTTTACATCAGAAGCGTCAGCCGCAAGCCGACCGCGCAGGAATTGGAAGCACTCACCAAGCAAGTTGAAGCTGAAGAGAACAAGCAGCAAGCACTGGAAGATGTGTTCTGGGCGCTGCTCAATACGAAAGAGTTTATTTTCAATCACT
>CAZYQL010000026.1:5134-14990 GCA_964650055.1 uncultured Phycisphaeraceae bacterium
GTTCAAGGGTTTGTTTCATGACACAAGATCGTCGCATTTATTCTCGCACTCTCCTGGTCATTGCCGCCATCGGCTTGTCCTCTTCATTCACCTTCGCGCAGTCGAAGGTGACCTTCGACGAGCACATCACGCCCATCCTGCGCAACCACTGCTTCAACTGTCACAGCGCTGAAAAGAAGAAGGCCGACTTCGACGCCTCCTCCTACATCGGCATCACCGCAGGCGGCGGCAGCGGCGAAGTGCTCGCAGCAGGCGACCCCAGCGCGAGCCTTCTCTGGAAACTCGTCAACCACGAAGAAGAACCGAAGATGCCGCCCAAGTCGGCGAAGATTCCCGATGCGGAGCTTGCAGTCATCAAGAAGTGGATCGAAGGCGGCCTGCTGGAAAACTCAGGCTCCAAAGCGATCGTCAGCAAAAAGCCCAAGCTCGACCTCGCCGTCAAAGCTGGCCCCGGTCGCCCCGAAGGCCCGCCCCCGATGCCCAACGGCGATCTGCTGCTCGAGCCGATCGTCACCACCGCCAAGCCCGGCGCCATCACCGCGATGGCGGCCAGTCCCTGGGCTCCGCTTCTAGCTGTCGCCGGTCAGAAGCAGGTCATTCTCTACAACACTGACACGCTCAATATCGAAGGCATCTTGCCTTTCCCCGAAGGCTTTCCGTATGTGATCAAGTTTTCCCGCAGCGGCAAGTTGCTGCTGGTCGCTGGCGGCATCGGTGCCAAACTCGGCAAAGCGGTGCTCTTCGACATCACCACCGGCAAGCGCATCACCGAAGTCGGCGATGAATATGACGCCGTCCTCGCAGCCGATATCTCCAGCGATCAATCCCTCATCGCACTGGGCGGCACCAACAAACTCATTCGCGTCTATGCCACGTCCAACGGCGAACTGATTCACACCATCAAGAAACACACTGACTGGGTCACCGCCCTCGCCTTCAGCCCCGACAGCGTGCTGCTCGCTTCCGGTGACCGCAACGGCGGCGCTCACATCTGGGAAGCACAGTCCGGCAACGCGTTTTACGATCTCAAATCGCACACCGCTGCCGTCAACGACATCGCCTGGCGCGATGATTCCAATGTCGTCGCCACCGCTGGTGAAGATGCTCAAATCATGCTCTGGGAAATGAGTAGCGGCAACCGCGTTCGCAATTGGGGCGCGCACGGCGGCGGCGTTCAATCCGTTCGTTACGCTCACGATGCCCGCCTCGTCTCCGCTGGTCGCGATAAACTCGTCAAGCTATGGGATCCCAACGGCGGCCAGCAGCGCGCTTTCGATGCGTTCTCCGACATCGCACTTCTGGCTGCGATTTCTCACGATCAAACCCGCGTCATCGGTGCGGACTGGACTGGTGAAGTTCGCATCTGGCTTGCTGCTGATGGAAAACTTCAAGGCACCCTTGCTGCCAATCCGCCCACCCTTGCTCAGCGCATCGAAGCAGACACGCAGCGTCATACCCAGACCAAGACACAGTTGGATCAGTTCGTCGCAGCGCAGAACGGCGCAATGGAAAACGCTGGCAAGATGAACGCTGCGCTCGAAGCTGCACGCAAGGCGATGAACGATACCGCTGCCGCGGCGAAGACTGCGGAAGCAGCGCTCAATCAGGCCAAGCAGTCGCATGCCACTGCGATGGCACTGCGCGACAAACTCAATGGTGACGTCGGTAGTCAACAGAAAGCTGCGGAGCAGGCTGGCGAGGAACTTAAGAAATCCAACGAAGCGCTCGCGGCAGCGACGACAGCGCTAGAGAACAAGCAGAAAGAACAGCCTGCCAAGGAAGCAGAGCACAAGGCTGCCGATGATGCGGTTAAAGCCGCTGCCGCTGCTGAAGCTGCCGCGAAGGATAAGCCGGAGCTGCCCGCTGCTATCGAGGCAAAGAAAGCTGCCGATACGAAGCTCGCTGAAGCTGCGGCAGCTTTGGAAAATGTGAAGAAAGAAGTCGCGGCACTGGCTGCGAATGTGAACACCGCAACAGCTGCACAACAAGGCGCCAAGACAAAACAAGATCAAATGAATGCGGCGCTTGCTGCCGTGCAGAAAGCACAAGGCGAAGCGAATGCTGCACTCGTTGCCGCTGACACCGCGATGAAAACTGCAGCCGCGGCTCATGGCCAGTCGCTCGCTGCTGCTGATGGCGCAGCCAAAGCGGTACCCGGAGTTGAGCTAGCCGCCAAGGCTGCCGGTGAAGCGGCCGCCGCTGCGAAGGCGCAGACCGATGGATCACAGGCACAGCTCGCCTCGATTGATCGTGCACTGGCCAAGTGGCGTGCCGGTCAGTTCAATGTGCAGGTGCTCGCTGCTGCTGGGGAACTCGATCGCAAGCAGGCCGAGGCTGATGCGCAAAAGGCCCGCGCTGATGAACTCAAGAGTATTACAGCCAAAACGCAAGGTGAACTCGAGGGCGTTCGTAAAGCCATCGCCGAGGCCCCCGCGCTGCTAGCCGCGAAAACAGATGAGATGAACAAGGCCAAAGTCGCACTCGATGGCGCGGCTGCCGCACTCAATGCCATGAAAGCAGACCTCGCCGCCAAGCAAGGCGATGCTGCTGCCAAGAAGGGCGCATTCGACCAAGCTGCCAAGATGCACGCCGATGTGATGAATGTTCACAAGGCCACGCTGGAAGCCGTCGTTGCTGCACAGGCCAATCTCAAAGGTGCCGTGGATTCGGTCGCCAAGGCGAACGCTGCTGCTCAGACGATGAAGGACTCGCCGGAGCTTGCCGACGCGGTCGTCAAGGCTCAAAAGTCAGTCGAGAATGGACAAGCTTCTGTCGAAGCTGCGACCAAGGGCGCCGCATCAGTGGAAGCAAAAGTGAAAGCCGCTGCCGACGCAATGGCGCAGGCCAAGGCCGCGATGGACCAATCGATGGCCGCTGTCACCGCAGCCCAAACAGCACACGATGCACAGCCAGCAATCATCGCGCAGGCTCAGGCTGCAATGAACGCCACCGCCGATGCGATGAACAAGGCCAAAGCTGCGAGCGATGATTTGCCCAAGCGGCTGGCCGCCCTCGAACCCGCCATGAAACAGATCGCCGCTGACGCCGAATCTGCCAATCAAGCCGCCGCCAAAGCCGCCGCCGAAGTCGCGCCGCTCAAACAGAAGCACGAAGGCCTGGCGGCAGAGTATGCCAAGCTCAAGCCCAAGGGATAATGCCTCGAATTATTGCACTGTTTTCTCGGCAATCATCCATCCTTCCGATATAATTCCTAGGGCGGTTCCAAGCTGCGATCACTGCGCAGCTGCCTTGTCATTTGCTGTACTTCTCAGGCGCCATTGCCATGATGCCATTTGCTTTACGGACCTCAATGTTGCGAGTCCTTGCGGCTGTGTCCTTCGCCGTGGCGCATTTCTGCCTCATCGTGTCAACGCTCTCCGCGCAGGCCCCGGCTGCGACGCCGACGCCGGCTGGCGGTAACGACAGTTCGCTCGCCTTTGATGAGACAGTGCTCGCTGATAAGCCGGTGGTGTTCTGGCGGTTTGAAGAAATTGAAGGGGCACTCGCTGATCACGCTAGTGAGAAGTCGATCTTCACCGGCATCGTCAGCGAAACAGTCAAGCGCAATCAAGCAGGCCCGCGCCCAGGTGAATTTCCTGATTTTCGCAAGAACAATCTCGCAGCGCGCTTCGGTGCCAAGGGCAGCGAAATCCGCATTGCGGATAAGCAAGGCAAAGACAGCCCGATGAAGTTTGGCAAGGGCGATTCGATCACGCTGGAAGCCTGGGTCAATCCCGACAGCGTGCGCGATCAGGAACAGATTTACGTCATCGGCAAAGGGCGTCACGGGAACAAGCAGAATCAAAACTGGTCGCTTCGTCTGCGCGGGGTCGAAGGCGGAGCTGGTGTCAGTTTCCTTTTTCGCAATGAGAAAAATCGCAGCGAAAAAGATTCCGATTCCTTCCGCGACTGGCACCGCTGGACCAGCGAAGGCCTCCTCTCGCCAGGCACCGGCTGGCACCATGTCGCCATCACCTACACCTACGGCAAGGGCGATTCGATTCGCGGCTACATCGATGGGGCACCGGTCATCGGCACCTGGGACATGGGCGGCCAAACCGATGATGGCCCGGTCGTCGATGATGATGACATCGTCATCGGCACTTCCATGGGCGGCAACGCCAGCAGCACATTCAAAGGTCTGCTCGATGAAATCGCCATCTACCGCACCGCACTCACTGCTGCGCAAATCAGTCAGCGCTACACCTATGCAGGCACCGATCGCAGCGCGATCGAGCGTGTAGCGGTTGATGAGAAAAATCTGCCGACGGACAAAGTACTCGTCGAGTTTGTCGAAGGCGTGCCCGATCGCCAGACCTGGGCCTTCACACCTGATCCTCCCAATGACAGTTTCGTAGTCGATTCGTTCGCCCTGATCGGCTACCCCAGCAAATACAACAGCAAGGCCATCATCACCGAGCGGACCAATCCGTTCATGATGAGGCTGGGCAGCCGGGTGACGCTCGATGCGGGTGAATATCAGTTTGTACTTCGCTCGCTCAATGCGGCCAGGCTTTTTGTGGATGGCAAGGAAATCGCGCAGACGCGATTTGTGAATCCCAATGCCAGTGGCCATGAGCGTGTGCCTGCGCTGCCTGAGTCATCGATTGCGCATATTCTGCCGATCAAGCCGGGGCATCAGGAGAAGGTGGCGATGGTGGCGATGGAGAAGGGCGAGCATGTCATCGTGCTCGAAGCGATGGTCGGCGGCAAGCGTGTGCGCCAAGAGGTCGGCGAACTCATCGTCGCCTTCGGTGCCAAGGGGCAGCCGATGCGTGTGCTTGCTCCCAGTCGAGCACAGTCTGCGAATCATGCGGACAGCGATCTTCTTAAGGAAGCTCAGTGGCAGGCTTATAAGAAGCAGGCTGAAATTCTGCTCACGCAAATGGATACCCAGCGACGCTTCAAAGCGGGCGAAAAGGAAGCCGCTTACTGGGCCAAGCGCCATGCACAGGCACGCGAGCAGCTCAAGGATGTCAAAGTAGAAATCACTAAGTCGCAAGCGGGCTATAGCGCAGCCAATGCGATTGATCACTTCATCAATGCACGACTGGCGGAGACGAGCACCCAAGCCGGCAAACTCGCGAATGATCGCACTTTCCTTCGGCGCGTTTATCTCGACACCGTCGGCGTGATTCCCACACCTCAAGAGTCAGCCGCGTTTCTCGCAGACAAGCGCGAAGACAAGCGTGCACAACTCATCGACAAGTTGCTCGCTGATCCGCGCTGGGCTGATCACTGGGTGAGTTACTGGCAGGATGTGCTCGCGGAAAATCCGAGCATGCTCAAGCCCACGCTCAACAACACCGGCCCGTTCCGCTGGTGGATTTATGAATCGCTCCTCGACAACAAATCGATGGATCGCTTCGCTACCGAACTGATCCTCATGGAAGGCAGTGTCTACACCGGAACGCCCGGCGGCTTTGCGATGGCATCGCAGAACGATCTGCCGATGGCGGCCAAGGCGCACGTCATCGGCAAGGCATTTCTTGGCATCGAGATGAAATGCGCCCGCTGCCACGATGCCCCGCAGCATCCGTTTGATCAGAAGGATCTTTTCAATTTGGCCGCGATGCTCGAGCGCAAAGCGATCAAGGTGCCTAGGTCTTCGACGGTGCAGGTCACGCCTGAAGAAGCCAAGCGCATGCTCATCACGATTTCGCTGCGCGCGGGTGAAACGATCAATCCCGCCTGGCCGTTTGATGATCTGGCACCGGGCAAGATTGCGGACGGTGTCGTGCGCGATTCCAAAGACACCCGCGAGGTCTTCGCTGCCACGCTCACATCGCCGCACAGCAAGCGCTTTACGCAGGTGCTTTCCAATCGCATCTGGAAACGCTTGATGGGTTTTGGCATTGTCGATCCGGTTGATGACTGGGATCAGAGCAAGCCTTCGCATCCGCAATTGCTCGCTTGGCTGGGGCATGAACTGGTGATGCATGATTACGACATGAAGCACATCGCCCGGCTGATTCTTTCATCGCACGCTTATCAGCGCGAAGTGGGGCAGTCGCAGTCGATCACGCCCAAGCCAACTGATCGCTTGTTTGCATCGCAGACTCGTCGTCGCATGAGCGCCGAGCAGATTGTCGATTCGCTGTTTGTCGCTGCGGGCAAGCCGCTGCGCAGCGAGATGCTTTCGTTTGATCAGGATGGTCGTCGCCCTGCACAGGAGATGATCAATTTTGGTGTGCCTCGCCGTGCTTGGGAATTCACGAGTATGTCCAACGAGCGAGATCGGCCCGCGCTGGCGCTGCCGATGGCGCAGTCGATAGTCGATGTGCTTGTTTCCTTCGGCTGGCGCGAGACACGGCCTGATTCCATCTCGGTGCGCGAAGAAGCGCCGACGGTGATTCAACCGCTCATGCTCGCCAACGGACTCGTCGCCAGCAATCGCATCGCTCGTTTATCTGATGATGGTGCGCTCACTGCGCTGGCGATGAAAGAAATCGCGCTCGATGATCTCATCAAGCAGACTTATGAAAGACTCCTCACGCGCCAGCCCACGGCTGATGAACTAGCCATGTTCGACAATCTCCTGAGTGATGGCTTTGATCAGCGGCGCATCGAGGGTGCCAAGATTGTTCTGCCGACCACGTATCGATCGATGGTGTCGTGGGCGAATCATCTCAACGATGAAGCGACGCGCGTGAAGCTGGATATGGAAGCGGCTGCTCGTGCAGGCGATCCGCCGACGCAGCGACTGACGGAAGATTGGCGACAGCGCATGGAGGACATGATCTGGGCGATGATGAACTCGCCGGAGTTTGTGTTTGTGCCATAGCGAGCCGGGCCGTGCCGGCCCGATGAGTCTCCTGTCACGCTTCATTCAACAAATGAATCGGACCGCCCATGAATAAAAACTTAAACCTATCCCGTCGCGATCTTCTCAAGACCAGCATGGCCACCGCGGCTGCTGCGAGCTTGCCGGTTTCTTCGTCGCTGCTTGCTGCGGAGAAGCACGCGCCGCCGCCGATCGGCAAGGCCGAGCATGTCGTCTTCCTCTGGCTTGGTGGCGGGCCTGCACAAGTGGATACCTTCGATCCCAAAGTGCGCGGCGATGCCAAGAAGCGAATCCCCGGGTCCTACTACGACGCCATCGATACCTCCGTCAAAGGTGTGCGGCTTTGCGAGCATCTGACGCGCACTGCGAAGCTGATGGAACACGTCGCGCTGCTGCGCACGGTGAATCACAGCGTCATCGATGAACATGCAGCCGCCATCAATCGCATGCACACCGGGCGCGCTACCAGTGAGACCGTCGTGTATCCTTCCGTCGGTTCCATCGTGGCACATGAGCGCGGCCCCGGCGGCGAAGGCGTGCCCACTTATGTCGTCATGGGGTATCCCAATCTCACGCGTGGCCCGGGCTTTCTCGGTGCCAAGCATGGCTACATTTATCTGACGGAAACCGATGTCGGTCCAGCCGGCCTGACGCCGCCGCCTGGTATCGGCAGCGATCGTCAGTCGCGCCGCAATGCGCTCCTGGCGAAGCTGCGCGAGGGATACATGGCCCAGCACAAGGGCGATGAAAAGGTCGAGGATTACGCGGGCATTGCTGCCGATGCGCTCAAACTCACCGGCCCTGATTTCATGTCCTGTTTCAATCTTAATGAAGAATCCAAATCGCTTCGCGAAGCCTACGGCGGCGAGTTCGGACAGCGCTGCCTGCTCGCCCGTCGCCTGATTCAGCGCGGCGTCAGGTTCATCGAAGTCGCTCAAAATCTCAACTTCATTAACGGCACCGGCTGGGACACGCATAACGATGGTCAACTCAAGCAGCACCTGCTGATTCAAGATCTCGATCAGGCCCTGGCCACGCTTATCACCGATCTCAAGACGAACAAGCTGCTCGATAAAACCGTCATCGCGATTGCCGGTGAGTTCGGCCGCCCCAGCGCGTTCGATGGCGGCGGCGGGCGCGGGCATCAAGGCGCAGCATTTTCATGCGTCCTCGCAGGCGGCGGACTCAAGACCGGCTGCGCCATCGGCGAGACGGATGAACTTTGCAAGACAATCGTCAGCAGGCCGATTTCAGTGCCCGATTTCTTCGCCACGATTTTCGCAGCGGTAGGCATCGACACCAACAGAAACCTTTTCGCAGGTGAACGCCCGGTGCCCATCACCGATGGCGGCAAACCGGTGGCGGAGTTGTTTGGGTGAATGAATGATTCGCGGCGCTCATTCCATTAGCCCCGGGCTAAGCCCGGGGCTAATGGAATGAGCGCATGGAGCGCTTGTGGTTTAATCCACGTCTTAAAAAATGCTACCATCTGGGCAGTCTTGATTTCCCACCCCTGACCCCTGCGAACACCATGCCCCAGATTGTTGTCAGCATCGTCACGATTCTCATCGTTCTCCATGTCATGCTGCTCTGTGCCGCGTATGCGGTCATGGCGGAGCGCAAGATTTCTGCGTGGATTCAGGATCGCATCGGGCCCAACCGCACCAACCTTTCTTTTGGCATTTTGCCCTTCAAAAGTTTTCAGTGGGGCATGGGGCAGGCACTGGCGGACGGGGCCAAGATGATGCTTAAGGAGGATTACAATCCTCCGTACGTCAACAAAAATCTCTTCATGCTCGCACCGATTCTCACCGCTGTGCCCGCGCTCATCGGCTGGGCGGTGATTCCCTGGGGCGGGTATCTGGCCTGCGAAGGATTTACGTTCTGGTCGTGGCTTCCGTTTATTGGCGGCCAAGATGTGCAGCCGTTTACCGCGCTCGTCGCGGCAGCGCCGATCAGCGTAGGCATCGTCTATATCCTCGCCATCGGCTCCGTCGCGGTCTATGGCGTGGTCGTGGCCGGTTATGCCTCCAACAACAAATACTCTTTCCTAGGCGGCCTTCGCGCCACCGCCCAGATGCTCAGCTACGAAATTCCCATGGGCCTGACTGTGCTCACCATCCTGCTCATGGTCGGTTCGCTTCGCGCTGACATGATCGCCAACGTGCAGGCTCAGAACACCTGGTTTATTTTCCAGCAGCCGCTACTCGCCATTATTTTCTACACATGCATTCTCGCGGAGTGCAACCGTGCCCCGTTCGATCTTGCCGAAGCAGAACAGGAACTCGTCGGCGGATTTCACACCGAATATTCCTCCATGAAACTGGGCCTGCTGCTGCTTGGCGAATATCTCCACCTCATGACCGGCAGCGCCTTCTTCGCGCTCCTGTTTCTGGGCGGGTGGGACCTTCTGCCCTTTGTCGATGAACTGCCTTTGGCGGGCGGCCTAGGTCTGGTGCTGCTCAAGTGTGCGATTTTTGGCTTTAAGATTTTCGTGCTCGTCTGCATCGCCATGTGGGTGCGCTGGACGCTGCCACGCTTTCGATTTGATCAGCTCATGCAACTGGCGTGGCGCTCACTCATCCCCATCACGCTGACGCTGCTGCTGCTCACCGGCCTGCTCACCGCTTTGAAGCCTGAGCATGTGGCACCGCAGACCTGGAACTGGACGATGCTCGGAGCTAATGCGTTGACGGTGGTTCTGATTTTGGTGGTGGGGCCGATGCTGCCCAAGGGGCCTGCGGTCAATCGCCGAATCGGATTGGAAGGCTCGCGATTTAGTCCGCCGGTGTCGCAGGAAGTCGTGGGCTGATTTTTTCTTCATACTTCGTTCGCGAAGGCGAACGGCTAACTAAACGGTGCAATGCCCTGGGCGGGCGGCCCGCTCAGTTGCCGCGTGGCATGAGGCAGTTGTTGTTTGGTGGTCACAGCGCTGACGACGCTACGCCGCAAGCGGCGGGGGAGCGAAGCCGCGAGCGGCTTGGAAGAACGGTGCCTTCACGCGGGCGATGCACGCGTAGGAGTGTCGAAGTTTTCGGTTCAGATTCAGAAACGGCGTTCATCGCCCATGTT
>CAZYQL010000026.1:15090-24322 GCA_964650055.1 uncultured Phycisphaeraceae bacterium
TAGGAGTGTCGAAGTTTTCGGTTCAGATTCAGAAACGGCGTTCATCGCCCATGTTCATCGCCCATGTTCAGCGCCCATGTTTAGCGCCAATGTTTAGCGCCCCGTCGAAGGCGTGGCCTTCTTTGGTTCGAGCCACGTGGCGATTGAACGGGCCGCCTGCCCAGGGCAATGCAATTCTGCTCAGTCTTACTTCTTCTCGTTGGGCTTTTCGGGTGGCAGTTCGAGGCCTTTCAGGAGCAGGCCCTGGGGTGGCGCTTCGGCAGATTCATCATATTTGGCTGGATTGGATTTGAGTTTGCTCTCGGGCGTGGAGTCAAACTGAGGGAACTGAGGCGCTTTCGTGTTGTTGTTGTGGCTCGGAGAATCGTCGCTGCCGGGCGTAATGTTGGAAGGGGCTGGCGCGTCGCTTTTGATGGGTGGCTGCGGGGTATCGAGTCCTTCGAGACCTTTCATGAGAAGGCCGCCGCCGTGGTTCTCGGGTTTATCGGGAATGCCCAGAATTCTGTTGCGATCGATGGGGCCTTGCCTGCTGCTGAGGGTTGCATGAAGAGTGCCAAAGCCTAGTGAGACAAGCAGTGCAATCGTGGTGGCGATGATCAGAGCGCGGCGGGGAACACGAATGCGCCCGATGGCCGGCTCAGGCAGTTTCTCCGGACGGCGCAGGGGTGCTTTCAGCAGCAAGATGGCGGCGATGGTCAGGCTGGCCAGTTGCACGAGAAGGCAGTGGGGGCAGAGCGATTTGAAGACGATGATCTGCGCTGCAATGAACCAAAGGCTGGTGATGCCCGCGATCATGGCCAAGGCGGTGAGCAGCGACCAACTTCGCTGGCGGAAGGTGTCGGTGAGGCCCACGCGCTGGAAGAAGGTGGTGAGGAAAATGGCGGCAAAAAGAGGCAAGGCATAGAGCGCGACAGGCAGGCCCATGAGTTTGGACCAGGCGGATCGCATGATGATGTCGCAGCCGCTGCCGCCGCCGCAACCGATGGGTCTGCCCCCGGAGATGGTTACGTAGGCGAGGTAGGCGGACAAAATAAATGCGAAGGCGCACAGGGCACGCACAAACCAGATGGCTCTGGGTGCGGAGGAAATGTGCGCTCGCACGGAGTAGAGCACTTTGAGGGAGAGTTGAAGTTTGCAGCCGGGGCAGTGGGCGGCCTGAACGGCGCGAAGGCTGTGGCCACAGGAAGGGCACAGGGCATCGCGCTGGCTCAGGTATTCGACGACTTCGTAGTGAAGGTCCGCTGGGTGCATCGGCGGGGTGGGCGTGTAGCGATTGCGGCCCAGCGTGGCTGGTGAAGGCGGCGGCGAGAAGGTTCGCGTCTGCGCATTAGCCTGAGCCAGGCGGGTGGAAAGTGCTTCCATCGCTGCGGGGGCGACGGGAATATCCTGCGTGATCAGCGCCTGCGCCAGGGCACGCTGTGCATCAGCGGCGGCTTCGATGAGTCTGGCCGCTTCATTCTGACGGGCGGCGACCTGCTCGCGGGCTTTCACATAGTCATTTTCAGCAGCGGAAAGCGCGGACTGAGCCTTGGCCAGTTCATTTCGGCGAAGCTCCAGCACGCGCGGCGCTTCGGTCATGGTGCGCTTCACCGCAGCCAGATCAGCCACGGCACGATCAGCACCGGCCTGCGCCCATTGAGCAGCGGCCAGTAGATGGTCGTAGCTGGAGGCGGGCGCGGAAGTCGGTTTCTGGATGCCTGCGTTATTCATGTTGAATGTTGCTTTACGACCGGTGGCTAGGAGCATGGCAGAAAGATCTTCTTCCAATGCACCTTCTTCAATGTTCGTCACAGCAATCTCGCCTCCCCAAGGCCGCCCGCAGACAATGAATCCTACGCGGCAGAGCCTCGCCAAGTTCGTATAGACCAGACCCGATAAGTCGTCCAACAACGCGACGGACGCGCAGGGGACCCCCGGTCTCCATAGGTGATCATCGGCGAGACGGAGGCGCCGATGTAATGGGAATTGAACGAGTCCGGATGCGGATGCGGCAGGCCTATTAAAAGATGGCCGCTTTAGTGGCCAAACAGATTGGCCGCGTGCATCATGCCCTTCTTGTCGAAGTAGGCCATCGCTTCCGCTGTCGAGGTGAAAACCTTCGTTGCCGTTTCGGTGATGAACGGGCTGGGATTCTTGCGTGGCTTCCACACCACGTAAACTTCTTTGCCATGTTCGAAGGCGTGTTGCAACTCGCGCTCAACTCCCGATGAGAGCCCTGGAATCGGCCCCGCCTGGCCTGGCAGTTCGGGTACATAACTGACGATCATGTCGCTCTGATCGATCAGCTTGAAATCGCGCATGTAAATCTGGCCATCAATATCGCCAGCGATGTCCAAGACCTGTTTCACTGAGACCTGAAGCTTCTTGTCGCCGCCTTCAGCACCAGCATCGACTTCCACAAAATCATTACCGCTCTTGGCCGCATCGATGGCCCAGTCGAGCAGCAGCTTTTCATCGACATCGCCCGGATCGAAGGTGATGAAATGTTTGGCGATCTCAGCGCGGAAGGCGTTGATCTCGGTCTTCACATCGGGCAGATTTTCCACGTGCGTCATCGGGAACGATGGATAGACCGTGCGCATCTGCGATCGGCAGATCAGGCGGTACATTGTCTCTGTCGTCTGTGCGTGTCTGCCGCGCGAGACCACAAAAAAACGATTGCCGCAGCCTAGAGCTTGAGCGAGCAGTTCCGTCGCCATGATTTCTTCTTCGCGCCAGACCATCAGATCTTTGAGCGTGGCATCGAGTATGTGATCGCGATGGAGGCGATCGTGCACGACTTCGATGTTGTCCACGAGGACGATGAGCGTGTCGGGATTGAGCAGCTTGATCTGATCAAAATCGAAAGCACTAAATAGGCCATGCCGCCAGCGGAAGGTGGCGTGCGTGTTGACCATGAAATTGGGCGCATCGCCGACCTGTGCGATGATGTCCTTGAACGCACTTCGGCGAAGGGCCTGCAACCGCGACAGAGGCAGATCGAGAATGCGGCCGGGCTTGACATCCTTGGCCTCGCTGTACATCAGATCGCCCACGTGATAGAGATCGATGTTGTCGCCGCGCTCGCCAGCGAAATGCTGCACCGCTTCGAGGTAGCTTTTTTTATCCATTCCAACCTGACCGGTGACGATGGCGCGCATGACGAAACTCCGGGAGAAGTAGGCAAAAACTGACGGCGGATTATAGCGAAGATGAGAAACGAGGCAGGTGATATAAAAGGTAGGGTGCGTCATGGATCGGCGCTGACGCACCATGTTGGACTGACGTATTCGTTTGGCGATGAGTCATCTGATGGCGATGAGTCATCTGAAAATGGATATCGATTGTGGTGTGTCAGCGCAAAGCCTAGACACACCCGACGAAACCAGTCGCACCTGCCATGGCCGTAAGCGTTCACTTGCCTTTGTCACAGGGAATGCGGCAATCCCTATAATGCCCGAGGTTGCGTTTTAACTTTCAACGTATCCAGGGAGTCTTACCATGTTGAATACTCTGATTGTGCCCACGCTCGGTGAAGTGCCGACGTTCCTCTTGATCGTGCTCATTGCCGTCGGCTTGGTCGTGCTTTTCGTCTTTGTGCTCATGGGCCAGTTCCTGAGCCTCTGGCTTCAGGCGCGTCTGAGTAATGCGCCGGTAGGGTTCATGGATCTCATCGGTATGAAGTTTCGCAAAGTCGATCCGCGCATGATCGTCTTCGCCCGCATTCAGGCATTGAAGGCCGGGCTCAACATCAGCACCGATCAGCTTGAATCGCACTACTTAGCAGGTGGTCGCATTCGTCAGGTCATCAACGCGCTCATCGCTGCGGATCGCGCATCGCTGGAGCTGCCTTGGGATCGTGCCTGTGCGATTGACCTGGCCGGCCGAGATATTTTTGAAGCCGTGCAGACGTCCGTGAATCCGCGCGTGATCGATTGCCCCAGCCCCACGCAAGGAAGAATGACCATCGATGCGGTGGCGCAGGATGGTATTCAGCTCAAGGCCAAGGCCCGTGTCACGGTGCGTGCCAATCTCTCCAAGCTCATCGGTGGTGCGACTGAAGAAACCATCATCGCCCGTGTCGGCGAAGGCATCGTGACCACCATCGGCTCCGCTGCCAGTCACAAAGCGGTCTTGGAAAATCCTGATCGCATCAGCAAGACGGTGCTAGAAAAGGGCCTGGATGCAGGCACTGCGTTCGAGATTCTTTCCATCGACATCGCTGACATCGACGTCGGTGAAAACATCGGTGCGAAGCTTCAAGCAGATCAGGCCGAGGCTGACAAGCGCCGCTTCCAGGCCGAGGCTGAAAAGCGCCGCGCAGCCGCCATCGCGCTGGAGCAGGAGTTCAAGGCTGAAATCCAAAAGAACCGCGCACAGGTCGTACTCGCCGAGGCCGAGATTCCCAAAGCGATGGCTGAGGCTTTCCGCAGCGGCAATCTGGGCATCATGGATTACTACAAGATGCGAAACGTGCAGGCTGACACGCACATGCGCGACAGCATCGCCGGTGACAGCGGCGGCAAGAATGGGTGAGATGAAGCGAGTGGCAGGGGATGTAGATGAAATCCAGAGCCGCGACTCAACGAGTCGCGGACGCCCACGGCCTGCTAGAGTTCTAATCATTCAGAAATCTCGTGCAACAGCGTCGCGGTCAATTTGTGGCCTAGCGACACAGATCGCGATTTACACTCCTTCAGGCTTCTCACGTCCGCGACTCGTTGAGTCGCGGCTCTATTTCGCATCTCTCTCGCACACCTTCCAATGCGTGGCATAATGTCTCGCATGTCGTACCCCATTATTCTTTCGACGTGGTCCTTTGGAAAAAAAGCGAACGCAGCAGGCTGGCCGGTGCTGGCGGCAGGGGGTGGCGCGCTTGATGCCGTTGAGGCAGCTTGCCGCGTGGTGGAGCGCGATCCGATGGTTGATTCCGTCGGCTTTGGCGGCTTGCCTGATCGCAGCGGTCGCGTGAGCCTTGATGGCTGCGTGATGCTTTCGCCTTCGCAGTGCGGCTCGGTTTGTTTTGTTCGCAAGTTCATGCACCCAGTTTCGATTGCACGGCGAGTCATGGAGAAAACTCCGCACGTCATGCTCGCTGGTGAAGGCGCGGAAGCGTTCGCGCTGGCAGAAGGTTTTGAAGTGGAGGAATTACTCTCGCCCGGTGCAAGGCAGGCGTATGAAGAAAAGATGGTGCAGCTTCGCGAAGATCCTTCGATGGAGTATCGCCGTGTGATTGGCCCAGCGAACCGAGAAGAAGCAAGACAAGGCGATAAGCGTGACGCTCTTCCATGTCCCACGTCTCAACCCTCATCCCACCTCCCCGAGCCCCCGCACGACACGGTGGGTGTGCTGGCCATTGACTCATCGGGAAAAATGGCGGGCGCTTGTTCGACGAGTGGGTTGCCGCTGAAGTTACCTGGCCGTGTGGGCGACTCGCCGATCATCGGGCACGGGCTTTACGTGCATCCGAAATTTGGCGGAGCAGTCGCTACAGGCAACGGTGAACTGGTCATGGGTACCTGCGGCTCGTTCCTTGCAGTGGAACTGATGCGACAGGGTGCGACGCCTACTGCGGCGCTGCATGAGTGCATGCAGCGCTACATCGAAAGTTTCGATCTCAACGAAGCACACCAGATCGGCATGATCGCCTTGCGTCCCGATGGTTCGTGGGCTCATGCTTCTCTGCGCGACGGCTACCGCACTGCGGTGAGAAGCCAAAACACCGATGAACTCATCGAATCAGCGGGTGTACTGTGAAGTCAGTGCTTCGATGAATCAGGCTGCGTGCGAAGTCGCGCTGTTCTGCGCAATCTTCTTGAGTGGACTGTGAGCAGCAGCTGCTTCAACAGCCATGATCAACGGATATTCAACCCAGTTGACCAAGCGAAGCATCTCGCCAGGCTCACCGACCACGCGGTAGCGACCGGGGCCGTGGTAACGATCAACCGCTCGCTGAGCGTTGACTCGGCGAGCTTCGTACTCTTCGGGGTCGATGGGAATGCCCACGCGGTTGGGACGGCTTTTGCCCTTGCGCTTGGGAGTTTCTTCGTCTTCGATGCGGCTGGCCGTTCGCGATTTCGTGTTCAGAATCATGATTGACCTTTCGTAGCTTTTGCTTTCGCTGGACTCCGCTTTTGGAATCCGTGGGTTGGTTCAGAGACGCCGCGCGTCTCATGGGTTCTTAAAAAGCCACCCGGCTCGCCGTTCGGGTGGCTCGAGGCAGGGAGCGTCACCCGCAAGGGCAACACTTCCGCCCGTTCGTGGCAGCCGTCGTCGGTGCGTTTATCTTGTGATTCATCATGTTTCACCTTTCAAACACACTCGAAACAGAAGGCTGACTTTCTCATTCAACTCCAGCATGTCGGTCAAGGGAGTAATCGCAAAGGTGATGCCAGATGTGATTGGATAGACCTCTTTGCTGCCCAATCGCTGTTCGTGCCATAAAAACGGCTGTTTTTCGCTGCTGAAATGGTGATTATCTGCCTTCCGGATTAGGCGAGTGTGAGGAGATTGATGGAACCCTGTGCAGAGTGAAATCGATGTGCGCGTTTGCTAGGCAAGTTGGCTTGTTCGAGCCGCCAGGCTAAGCCTGCGATCTGGTGCATCAAAGCGTTTAGGTAGCCGAGTTTTGTCTACTTTCGGGTTTTTCAATTGCATCTCTCATTGTAAATGTCGTTGTTTAATGAGATTAGATGCTGTCTAGGGGTAAACGAGTAGACATCTACCCGTTTACCCTTGATGCTGGAGAAATGATCGAACCTCAAAAAACCCGTCAACGCTGTCATCTCAGGTATAGTTTAGCATATGTTGAACAGCTTTTCAATAGGCAACTTGCAAATAAACATGTCGCGAGCGAAATGCACTGCCCCTGGACAATGTGGGTGTCGTTGCCTCGGTGGCGAACCCGCTCGATTAACGAATCGACGGGCACTCGCATGATTCAATGAAGCTGAGCACCTGCTCA
Organism: uncultured Phycisphaeraceae bacterium; assembly: GCA_964650055.1. Classification (GTDB taxonomy): domain Bacteria; phylum Planctomycetota; class Phycisphaerae; order Phycisphaerales; family Phycisphaeraceae; genus JTS-RE9. The sequence continues at coordinate 22,034 of CAZYQL010000026.1, forward strand.
TCCACGCCCGGCCAGCGCTTCATGCAGATGTTGAAGTGTGTCGCATCGGGCACCTCGATCAGTGATGCCAGACCGGGCGCAGCATGCTCGAGCAGCACACGCGAATGATCCGTGGCGGGCAGATTGATATCGCGCTGACCGACGATCAGCAGCATCGGCACCGTGATCTTTTTGACCGCTTCAAGGGCGCTCGCCTGGGCGATGTCGAAGCCTTGTTTGTGACAGGATTGAATGAACCCGCGCACGCCCCAGCTTGCGCTGAGAAACGGGAAGTACCGTCGGCCATAGGAGCGAATCGCATCCAGAAAACTTGTGAAGGGTGCATAGGAGACGACGCCGATCACACGAGGATCAGTAGCAGCATGGATCAGCACACTCGCGCCGCCCATGCTGACGCCCATGTTGATGACGCGGTCGCAAATCCAGCCGCGCTCAGAGGCGTGGTCGAGGGCGCAGCGAAGGTCAGATGGTTCGAGAACGCCCAGCGAACAGGTGCCTTGCGATCGGCCGTGACCACGCTGGTCATAGATGATTACCGGATGCCCCGCCGCAGTGAGCACGCGCACGAGTCGCAAATGAAACTCTTTGGTCTCCGTCCACCCATGCGAAAAAACAATCGGCACCGCCGCCGCATTTGCCTCTGCATTCCCTGACCTCTGACCTCCGACCTCTGACCTCTGGTTTTGCTCCTCTGACCTCTGGCTCCCCGGGAAATACCAGCCATCAAGCTTCGCACCATCCTTCGCGGTGATTTCAAAGGTGTGGCTTTCCAGATCACCTGCCGAGAGGCGAGCATTCTCCTGCGACCAGCGCGAAGGCGCAATGCGCGGCAGCTTCATGGTGGACCACGCCATCGTTCGCGCCAGCCAGTCAAACCATCGCGGATTGAGTGCATCATCATCAGAAGGCATGAAGTGAAGTGTAGCACCGACCATGACGACGATGCGGCACGCCTGAACATACAACGCAATCCCGAGTAGGGTGCGTCAAGGCTCGGCGCTGACGCACCACGTTGGATCAACACAATCAGTTTGACCGCCAATTGTGCGGAGATCGCATATCCAATGGGGTGTGTCTGCGCCAAGCCTTGACACACCCTACGCAAATGCTCCGCGCCGCGCACAATCAAAATCTCATCTGCCCACCTGCGCTTCGAGTACTTCCAGTGCTGCCTCGACATGATGGGGATTGCCCATGTGTTCGAGCGCTGCAGGTGTACACATGGCAATCATGGCCCGCCGAATCGCTGCAATCTGAGGCCAGTTGCTCTCGACTTTCAAGCCGTGTTGCTTGCGCTGCCTCGCCACCAGTTTGCATATCTTTCGGCCATCGAGCTTGTCACGTCTTGACCAATAAAGATGCTCCAAGTAAACCGCGTCTTCGATCCAGTGGCCCTGATGCACCTGCGCCAGATCAATGAGCACCACCGGGCCATGAGGCGGCGCACATCGCGTCATCGCATTGCCCAGATGAATGTCACCATGACACCAGTGATTCACATCGCGCTCTTCCCACAACGCCAGCCAGTGGCGCATCTGCTTATGCGCATACTTGAGCGCCCGGTTCCAGCGCTGCTCGTGAGCCACGGTGTGGCGATGAATGTTCGCTCTCGCCTCTTCACGAACAGCTTCATAGTCGCGCACCCGCACTTCACCGGTGCAAGGCACATCGATCGCTGCTTTGCTGAATCGCACCATCGCATCAATAAGTAGATCGATGCTCTGCTCTCCCCATGCCAGGCCCACTGGCCCGTGAGGCAGCCGTTCCATGATGACCCAGCACATGTCATAGCCGCCAAGTTCCTGACCATGAGCATACAAACGCGGCACCACTTCATTGCCTTGAAGCTGCACGATCCACCGCTGCTCGCGCGGCGGCACCGGCAGCTTCACCACCACCGGCTGTTCAACATTGTCATCATCACGATAGGTCGAGTAACCCGTCAGCGCACCGCCGCGTTGCCAGTCCGTGCGAAACCAATTGATCTTCGCCAGTCGCCCCTGGCAATGCTGGCGCACCACGGGTTCCAGATCCGCACCAAAAGGGGAATTTGAAATGTCCTGAGTCGGAGACAGCGAACGCTTGGGAGGCGATGTCACCACTGCCCGCACATTGGCAGGCGCTGTTGATTCGGTTCGTGCCGTCTGCGAGTCATCCAAAGCCCGGACCTCCGCCCATGTGAAGTGTTGTCATCAGGTCGCGGCGATACTTCCACCATATCGAACCGTTAGGCCGTAAACAAGGAAAATCCGTCGAAAAAGTAGATATTCACACCACCAAGTCCCCGTT
>CAZYQL010000026.1:24422-25696 GCA_964650055.1 uncultured Phycisphaeraceae bacterium
CCCGTTTAGCTTGCCCGTTTAGCGCCCCGCCCAAGGCGTGGCTTTCTTCATAGACAGCGCCCCGCCATCACCAATAAAATCGTCCGCTATCATGCGATTGTCCTCCTCGACTCCGGAGCTACCAAGTGCGCGATTCAAGACTCGACAAGCTGGCCAAAGTCATCGTTGAGTATTCCACCGGCATCAAGCCCGGCCAGCTCGTTCGCATCACCGGCGACCCCGTCGCTCTGCCGCTGCTCGAAGCGATCTATGAAGCCTGTCTCAAAGCTGGTGCCAATGCTTTTCTCAAATGCTCACCTGACACACTCGCGGAAATGTTCTACGAACATGCCAGCGATGACCAGCTCAAATTTGTGAATCCCGTGGCTCTCTACGAAATCGAAAATATCGATGTCTCCATTTCGCTCTGGGCGGAGACCAATACGAAGTCACTCACGCGTGTCGATCCCAAGCGGCAAGGCAAGGCATCGGCAGCGCGCAAGCCGATCTTCAAAGTGTTCATGGAGCGCGCCGCCAAAGCGAAGGGCGATCCCGAAAAACTCAACTGGTGCGGCACGCTCTACCCGACGCTCGCCTCTGCGCAGGATGCAGAAATGTCGCTGCGGCAATATGAAGATTTCGTTTTCAGCGCAGGCCATCTTGATAAGGAAGACCCCGTCGCCATCTGGCGCGAGATCGAAGCCAGACAGCAGAAAGTCGTCGATTACCTGCAAGGCAAGAAGGCGCTGCATTTCAAGACAAACAACGGCACCGATCTGCATGTGAATGTCGAAGGCTCCACCTGGATCAACTGCGCCGGCCACGAAAACTTTCCTGATGGCGAAGTCTTCACCGGTCCAAACCTCAAGGCCAAAGACGGCGGCGTCAACGGCATCGTGCGCTATTCGTTTCCTGCGGTGCACAACGGACGCGAAGTGCATGACATTGAACTGACCTTTGAGAAAGGCCGTGTGGTTAATGCGAAGGCTTCAAAGAATGAAGACTTCCTCAAGGAAATGCTGGCGATGGATGAAGGCGCGAGTAACCTGGGCGAAATCGCCATCGGCACCAACTACAACATCACCGAGTATTCCAAGAACACGCTCTTCGACGAAAAAATCGGCGGCACCTTCCACGCAGCCGTCGGCGCTGGCTACCCCGAGAGCGGCAACAACAACGAATCAGGATTGCACTGGGATATGGTCTGCGACCTGCGCACCGGCGGTACCGTCAGCATCGATGGCGAAGTGTTTTCACGCGATGGCAAGTTTGTGTTTGAAGGTTGGCCAGGGTGA
>CAZYQL010000026.1:25796-30916 GCA_964650055.1 uncultured Phycisphaeraceae bacterium
TTGCCGCCGATGACCTGATCGCTGGTGATCGTCGGGCAGACATATTTCTCGATGTACTCGATGATCAATTCGGTGCCTTTGAAGTGTGAGACATAAGGCTCCATCTTCGGGTTGTACATCGTGTCAGTCATGTCGCGCATGAGCACGACGTTCTTGCCGTTGCTCGCCATGCGGCGCAAACCGAAAGGTCGGCCAAGGATGCACATGTTGGTGTGCACGCCCAGGAGGATCACGTTCTTGATGCCGCGGGCTTCGAGCATGTTCCAGATTTCAACACCGCTCGCGCTGATCGGATCACCATCGCGGATGACGAGACCTTCGTGCTGCCGCTTCCAAGGTGCTCGCGGATTGCGGCCCATTTCTTTGAGTTTCTCAGCCCACTGGGCATGTTCTTTGGGATCATCATCCTCACCACCATCGGACTGATCGATCGGGTATTTGCCTTTCTCTTCTTCGGGAATCTTGTAGCACCATGCGCCAATGTCCTTGGGCAGATTCGCCGCCTTGGGCGCAGCCTGTGCGAGGGCGCGGCCTGGATGATCCTTGTAGAAATCCATGCAGTCACTGGGCGCGTGAATGATCAGCACGCCTTGGGTGCGGGCATGTTCAAGAACCTTATTCATACGCGGCACCAACTCGCCGACGCGCTGCACTGCGTTGAAGCAGTGATGCAGATCCCACATGTCGCAGACGATGATGGCCGTCTCGGAAGTTTTCCACGCTTCCTTGGCAGTGACCAGTTCATACTGGCCCGGCTTCGCTTGGGAATCCTTGCGAAATTGTTTGGTCACATCGAAGCGGGCATTGGCATTGTCCGCTGCCGCATCGGCGAGGGATGTGTAGGTTGTCGCCGACAACAGGGCGACGATTAGACAGGGCACGATGTTTGGTAAGCGCATGGGTTGGTCCTGGAAATGTCATTAGAGAAGTCGAACAAAATCGTCCACACTCATGCCATGCGCCGCTCGGGCTTCAAGGCAGGCAGCAATCGCTTCACGTATGTTTTCCATGGCATCGGATTCCGTCTCGCCTTGCGAAATGCAACCGGGTATCGACGGACATTCTGCGACAACCATGCCGGTTTCGTCGCGCTCGAGTGTGACAAGTAATTTCATAATGGTTCTCACGAGTACTTAAATTATAGTTGGACAGTCGCAGTTGATTCAAGGTGATGATCAATCTTGTGCCAGGCACCACGTCACCCCATTGCTGAGCAGCTTCACAAACACCTCATTCTTGAAATCGTCCGCGTGGCCCAGTGAAGTATAAAACACCCGGCCACTCTTATAGACATTCGTCCACGTCACCGGTTCCACGTGGTCTTCAAACTTACCAGTCATCAGCACCGTCACAGAGTCGGCAAGGTTTGTGTATTTGTAAACCCACATCGGGCTGTGAAAAGTTTTCTGATCCACGCCTTTGAGAATCGGATGATCAGTTTGCTTTTCGACGAAGCTGATTTGCGTGCCTTTGCTTTTGCCGCCGTAGTGATTGCCGTAGGTCGCGCCCAGAACGATGCGATCAAATTCGAGCCAGTTCTGAAAGCCGTGGCTGGTGGTGCGAATGGCGACGATGGGTTTGCCGGCTTCGAACCATGCTTTGAATTTTTTCAGTTGATCATCAGGCAACGTCGTCCTGCGAAAGTAGAGCACGAGAAGATCAGCAGAATCAAGAGCATTTAGGCCGGGGATATCGGTCTTTTTTTCGTTGCCTTGAAGTTGTGTGATGCGGTACGCGTTGTCTGCATTGAGAGTCTTGGCGAACGCGGGCAGGGTGCTTTTCGCATCGTATTCATCTTCGCACGCAATCATCACGATGTGCGGCTGCTTGGGCCTGGCGACCATGCCCATCGCTTGGTTGTGCAAGGTGAGCGAGCAGAAGATTGCGACGCCCACGAAGAGGGTGCGGGGAAATGTTGCTTTCATAGTTCTATGGTACCTGTGGGTGCTCTAGAGCGTATGCCTTACAATTAGCGGGCATTGCGTCCGATATAGGCTGTTGGGTTGATGGGAATTCGTTAGTCGGGGGAAGGATTGAGCCGATCTAACTTTGACGGCGAAATGTTTGAAGTGTGCTGCGTTGCTGCTGCTTGTTGAATGCGAGGCGTTTTCATGAATCTGAAATATTGCACTGTTGCACTGATCCCGGTTATTGCGTTTCTCGCGCTTGCTTGCCTCTTGACAGAGCCAGCGACGGGTGGTGATCCCGGGGCCAAACCGCCACAGACGCTGGATGTCCGGTACCGCGGACTCGTGGTGCCCAGCAAGCAGGTGATGCTGGTGGCGCCGCTCGATGGCATTGTGGCGAAGATCAAAGTGAAGAAGGGCGATGTCGTCAAAGCGGGCGACACGCTGGCGGTGATGGATGATGAGCTTCAGGTGCTGGCGGTGGAAGCTGCCAAACTCAAGGCGGACAGTGTGGCGGCGATCAACGTCGCAACGCTCGCGCTGGAAGAAGCGAACATCGAAATCGAACGCGCTGAGGACCTCTTCAAGCAGAAGGCCATCACCGATCGCGAACTGCGTCAGCGCCGCGTCACCGGCAAGCAGAGGGAAGCAGAACTCGAAGCAGCCAAGGAACAGGCCGCACTCGCAGTTGCCAGTTTCAAGCTTGAAGAAGTCAAGCTGCGCAAGCACAGCGTGCTTGCGCCCTTTGATGGCACGGTCATGGATCTGGCCACCGAAGAAGGCGCATCGATGGCTCGCAATGACAAGATGATCGCGCTCTACGCACTGGGGCAACTGGAAGCACGCATTAATCTGCCCAATGTACAGGGCTATTTCGAGCAGATGAAGGGCAAGGTGGGGCAGCCGTTTCAGATTGTCGCGGGGCATCCGGTGAATCGAGAGATCACCGGCAGGCTCAAGAATGTTCGCGACATGATCGATTCCGCCAGCGCGACTTTTCTTTGCGAATTCACCATCGAGAATCCTGAACTGAAAATGCCCGCCGGCTTTTCGGTCGATCTCGTCTGGCCGCCCAAGCCGCTTGCGGCTTCGCTCCTGCCGTGAAGGAATGAATTGCCCTCAATCCTCTCGGCCGGCAAAGCCCAGAAACTCATCGAGCCAGTCATCGGATTTAAGCACGCCTTTGCGCTGACGCAGCGCCATGCGCAAGGCGCGCTTCTGCGAAACGGTGAAGAGTCTGCGCGTCATCGCGCTGCTGACTTCGCCGGTCTTGCCGCGCATTTTGCGAATGAGTGCGTGCACCCAGCGCGGGGCGTATCGCTTGAGCAGTTCATCTTCGAGCGAACAGAAGACCGCAGCGCTGCCGGGATCACCTTGCCGGCCTGCGCGGCCAAAAAGCTGGCGATCGACGCGCAGTGAATCATTGCGATCCGCAGCGATCACGCACAAGCCGCCGATGTCTGCGACGCCCTTGCCCAGCTTGATGTCCGTGCCGCGGCCAGCCATGTTGGTGGCAACCGTGATCTTGCTTCGCTGTCCCGCCTGCGCCACGATTTGTGCTTCCTCCGCATGGCGTACCGCGTTGAGCACCTGATGTTCGAGTTTCAGTTCGGTGAGCCTTTTGCTGAGCAGTTCGCTCGCATCGACACTGCGCGTGCCGATGAGAATGGGTCTGCCGGCCTCGTGCTGCTTTGCGATCTCTGCAACGATCGCATTCCACTTGGCTTCCTTCGTGGCAAAGACGCGATCTTTCGCATGCTTGCGAATGCGCGGCTTGTTGGTCGGGATGAGCACCGTCGGCCTGCGATAGATCTGATAAAACTCACCAGCACCTTCAGCAGCCGTGCCCGTCATGCCTGCGAGCTTGCGATACATGCGGAAAAACCGCTGAAAACTGATGCGCGCGTAAGTCGCCTTGGGCGGATTGACCTTCAGGCCTTCCTTCGCTTCCACTGCTTGGTGCAGACCATCGCGCCAGGTGCGGTCGGGCATCAGTCGGCCGGTGGATTCATCGACGATGACGATTTTTTCTTCTTCGTCTTCTTTGCCGCGGTGGACGACATAGTGCCCATCCTTGATGAACAGTTCGCGCGCAGTGATCGCTTGAATGACCAGCTCTTCGCGCCTTCGTGTGCCTGCCCAGAGGCCGCCGAAATCGAGCGACATTTCATTCGCTTTGTTGCTGCCGATTTTTGAGAGATGCACTTCGCGGTAGCGCTGATCGACTCTGTAATCGGTGCCGGGAATCATTGCTTTAGCGATGGCGGCAGCCTGGATGAAGGCATCGGTCTGCTGAGCGTTGGGCGAGTCACCGGAGATGATCAGCGGCGTGGCGGCTTCATCGATGAGGACGGAATCGACTTCGTCGATGATGGCGGTTTCGAGACCGCGCATGACCAGACGATCGGTGCCTTGGCCCATGCCGTAGGCGATCTTGCTGAGCAGGGCGGCAGGGAGGCCATGCAATTTTCCAAGCGAAAGACGATCGCGCAGAAAGTCGGCAGCCACATCTTTGTTGGTCGTGTAGGTGACGCCAGCGTTGTACCCTTCGCGCCGCTCGAAAGGTTGCATCTCGCCAGTGACTGATGCGCAGGTGAGACCACATGCTTGGTAGATGCAGCGAAGTTCCTCGGCATCGCGATGCGCGAGATAGTCGTTGACGGTGATGACATGGCAACCTCGGCCTTGCCAACCCGCAATCACCGCAGGCATCACCGCCGAAAGCGTCTTGCCTTCACCCGTGGCCATCTCCGCAATACAGCCCGCTTCCATGGCCAGGCCAGCGGCGACCTGCACGAGATAATGCTTCATGCCTTTCTGTCGCCAAGTGATTTCGCGCACCAATGCGAAGGCGCGTTCGACGTGCGTTTTCTTATGACGACCTCTGCGAAAGATCGCATGCATGTCATCGCATTCATGGCGAAGTACCGCATCACTCATGTTCAAAAACTGCGGCTCCATCGCCAGCACCCGCGCAGCCCTGCGAAGATAAATTCTTTGACGGGGCACCAGCGGCACAAACGCACTCATCGCCCGATCCCAAACCGCATCAACGCCTTGAGGTAGCTTGCGCTTCTTGATGCCGCGCACCGAGAGCATCCGCCAGAGACTGCTGGGAATCTCCGGGGTGGTCTGCTGCTGCATCAGCGAGGAAGGATGGATCGAAGCCTGGGTCATTATTAGTTCAAAGTTCAAAGTTCCGAGTTCTGAGTT
>CAZYQL010000026.1:31016-33298 GCA_964650055.1 uncultured Phycisphaeraceae bacterium
GATAGCCACCATTGCTGAACGAGCGGTTTCGCGGGCATTTCGAAACGAATCACTAGGCGCTGGCCGCTTTTGAGTTCGATGAGCTGAGGTTTTTCAGGTGCGGATTTGCCAAGCTGTTTCGCTTTGGCGGCGGCTTCTTCCCATTCTTTGATGATCTGCTGATTGCGTTCTTGGACGCGCGGGGTGATGCGAACTTCAAACACTGGCTCGGCTGTTTTTGTGCCGCGCTCATCGTCCATCTTCACCGCGACAGTGCCACCGGCGAGATAGCCCAGCGCTGCCGATGGCAATTCATCCTGGCCGGCGGGGAGGACATCGCGTGGACTGGCGATGACGCCTTCGAACCATTCATCGGGTCGGCCTTTGACGCGAATTTCCACCTTCGCTTCTCGGCCTTCCTTGATGGCGATGGCGACGACTTCGGGCAAAATGCGGCCGGCCAGAGTCTGATCGACGATGGCGCGGATGATGAACTGATCGGTGCTGGCGACCATGCCGATGTTGTCGCCTCGGCTCATGAAGGTGCCGATGGTGCGCGTGATCTGCGGAGAGATCCATTGCCCTTCAATCGTGCTGCGAATTTCCAGTGCGGCGACATCGCCTTCGAGTCGCTTGATCTGCTGCTCCAACGCGTACTGCTTTTCGGCAAGGCTCAAGGCCATACCCAGTTCGTTGTCAGCGCGGGCTTGCCTGGTCTGTGCTTGCACTTCCAGCATCTCTGCTTGCGCCACGCGAAGGCGCGTCTGCAATTCGCGATTCTCCAAACGCATGAGCACCGGGCCATCGGCTGTTACTTTTGCGCCGGTCTCTTCCACTTCAACAACCTGGCCATCGGTGCGGGTGTGGATGAAGACGAATTCTTTAGGCTCGACGACTGCTTCAGTGCGCGATCGATCGGGGAAGTGAATGATGCCAATGAGTGTGATGACGAGCGCGAAGAATCCGCCGGTGGTGACCAGTGCGAGGGGCCGTGTGCGATTGAGTTCTTCACTGGTGAACAGGTACTTGATCCACTTGAAGATCGGCACGACGACGAGGCCGATGATGGCCGAGGCTGCCAGGGCCAGCGCGAGGAAGAAGAGGACGCCTTGAAGGACATCCATGAGATAGAGCATGATGCCGACGGAGATGAACACGCGGTAGATGCCGCTGAGGACTGCGTAAATGAAGAGCCAGAATCTCTCGCCACTGGTGTGTGCGGGATTGCGCGGCTTGCGTACGCGATAGACATAGCGGCGGACGAGGTACTGAACATATTCCTTGCCGCGCTGCGCGAGATTGGGCATCTCGAGCATGTCCGACAGCATGTAGTAGCCGTCGTATCGAAGCAGAGGATTGGCGTTAAAGAGAATGGTGGAGACGCCTGCGACGAAGATCAGGTTGTAGCAAATGTCATGGATGAGCGTGCCAGCTTGCGTATTGGCCCAGACGATGGCGGCGACGGCGGCGACGATCAGCTCGATGTACATGCCCGCAGCGCCGACCATGATGCGTTGCCATTTGCTGCGGAAGGCCCAGGCGCTGGAAGCATCGACATAAGGCACGGGCATGAGGACGAGGAACATGATGCCCATGGTGTGCACTTCGCCGCCTGAGCCGTTGCGTTTGCCGAAAACTTTACAGGCGAAGCCGTGACCGAATTCGTGAATCGCTTTGATGCCTGCGAAGCAGAGATAGAGCAGGGCGACATTTTCCGATTGCAGCATGAGCTGCGGATCTGCGGCGGCGAGCAGTTCGTCCCAGCGGCCGGTGAGTTGACTAAAGCCGAAGATCAGGAGCGCAGCCCAGAGAATGAAACCGATCTTGCCGAAGATCCAATCGACAGCACCGGCCCATTTTTCGAGGATCGGTTCAGGATCGAATAGCGGAATCCGCATGAAAAGCAGATTCTTCAGATAACTGGAAATCTCACGGCGAACGCGTTTGCGATACCGCTCAAACATGCCCGCAGCATCAGGCGGAAGCTCCGCGGAAAGCAGGTTGCTAGTGAAGAGTTGGCCCAGCAGTTGAATCGCTTCGCCTTGCGTTGGAGCGCGATCGCCAAGCTGTTCGCAGCAGGCATCCCAGACTTGGGCCACAGTGCGCTTGCCATCGAGCATGCCCACGAAGTGATAGCCCGCATCATCGAGGCGAAAGAACTGATTGTCGGAAGGATCGCGCAGCACATGCCACATGCGAGCGCGGTAGTGCTGACGATAGGTCTGCACGACAGATCGCAGCGCAGGCTTGAGCGTGGCGACGCGGTACCAGGATTCGGAGAAAGTAGGGCGATCAACGGGCAT
>CAZYQL010000027.1:0-1321 GCA_964650055.1 uncultured Phycisphaeraceae bacterium
AAAACCGCCTCGCAAGAGGCGGTTTTTTATTGCGCTCAGAAAATGAACACGGCCGCACCCGTCAATTCACATCTTGGTGAATCCCACTTGCGACTCAACACGCACTTCACTTCTCGCGATTCGCTTCGTCTCTTCGCTGCTTTTTGATCAGGTCCGGCAGCTTCCCCAGTGCAGCCTGTTCGCGGAAGAACTGTTTACTATCTCTGGCGGGGATGCCGCTGACGCGCTGGTTGGCTTCGACATCGCGCATGACTCCCGAGGCTGCCATGACCACGCCGCCTGCTGCGATGTGGATGTGATCCCCGACGCCTGCGCGGCCGCCGATGATGACACCATCTTCCAGCGTGGTGCTGCCGGCCACGCCTGCCTGACCCGCGACGATGACGCACTTGCCCAGGATGCAGTTGTGGGCGATCTGCACCATGTTGTCGAGTTTGCAGCCGTCGCCCAGAATCGTGGCTGCGAACTTGCCGCGGTCGATGCAGGAGCCTGCGCCGATTTCGACATCGTGGCCGATGATGACAGTGCCGATCTGCGGAATTTTTGTGAGCCCTTTGCCATCTTCGCTGGGCCGATACCCAAAGCCATCGGAGCCGATGTTGACACTAGAGTGAATGATGCAGCGGTCGCCGATGGTGGTGCGTTCGCGGATGACGACGCCGGGCCAGATCAGGCCGTCTTTGCCGATGATGGTTTCATCGAGCACGGTGACATTGGGATAGATGACGGTGCGCTCGCCAATGGTGACGGACGGGCCGATGACGCAGTGAGCGCCGATGCGCACACCGCTACCTAGGCGAGCGGTGGGATCGACGACGGCAGTGGGATGGATGAATGTTGCGGCCGCGCTGTCGTTTGCATCATCACTAGCGAGCGCTGCTGTCATGCCGCCCACAGGCAGCGGCGGCGCGAACATTCCCAAGACTGTCGCCATCGCCAGGTCAGCGTTCTTGACGAAGATGAGCGTGGCCGCTTCGCGCGGCAAGACCTCTTCCTTCATCTTCAGCGACACCAGTGCCGCCGCAGCGCGACTGGTCGGCCACAGTCGCGCATATTTTTCGTTGCCGATGAATGTCAGATGTTCACTCGTCGCCGCTTCGATTTGCTGCACCCCTGCAAGGGCCTGCTGCGGATCGCCGACGATTTCGCCGCCCACACGATCGGCAATCTGCTGCACGGTAAAGATGAGTTTCTTGGACATGTGCAGATGATACGAGATGGAAGGAGCCGCGACTCAACGAGTCGCGGACGTCAACGCACTTAAAGGGGTGGCCGATCGCGCGAAAGTCGAGGCATTAAGGTCGCAGTGAGATGCGATGCT
>CAZYQL010000027.1:1421-14371 GCA_964650055.1 uncultured Phycisphaeraceae bacterium
CACGCTCACTTCGCTCAGATCGAATGAGAGCGGCGGCGCGGTGCCATATTGCTCAGCGCGAATAATCATGTATCGCCCCGGCGTGGCTACCGAGATCGATGGATCACTCGCCGGGCTGCCCGATGCTTCCTCATCAGCAGATGCGCCGTTGAGACCGTAGGTGATCTTCCATCGCCGGGTCTGATCGAACCAGGTCGCCCGCAGCTTGATCGCGGTGGGCGGCGAGTCGAACTGCGTCTTGCCCAGTTGCTTACCGCTGAGGCTCGAAGTGCCCGCCTTCATTTCGATATAAGCACGGCCTTGCGCTTTCCAAAGATGCACAAAAAGTGCGGCAGATCCTTCAGCGCCATCATCCCAGAATTCGATCTGCACCGAGCCATCGGAATCAGGCCATTCGATTTTCGAGATGTCGATATCGATGGTACACGGAGCCAAGCCGAGGATGCGTTTGATGCCTGGGTTCTTCGATGGATCGCGATCCTGAATTTGGTAGTGGCCGGCCATGAGATTGCCGCCGCCGTCAACGAACTGCCACGCCGCGTCAAGCGTCGGCGCATCGAAAGTGTCGGTGAAGCTGGCGTATTTTGAGCCGCCGCCTTTGGGGCCATCGCTGGAGCCACCACCGCCGAGCACGATGACGAGAATGATGATGAGCACGATCACGCCGCCGGCGATGGCGAGGATCAGTGGCAGTTTGGATTTCGCTTGATCATCATGAATCTGTTTGCCGCGCTGGCCACGCATATTGGATCGCGATCGCCCTGCTGCTTCCACATCGGGTCGCTGCACGCGCCCTGAGCGCGATGCAGATCGATCCGTGCCGCTAAGCGCCTCGTGCAATTCCACCAGTGCTGGATCAACCGGGCCAGCATCAAACTCGCGAATCGCTTCCTGCAAAGCAGCGACAAGCTCGGAGTATGACGCATAGCGATCGTCCGGCGATTTCTCCAGCATCTTCGCCACGACTTCGCCCGTCTTAGGGTGCATCGTGGGCACCAGCGTGCGAACATTGGGCGCAGGATCAATCAGCCTCATGCGCACAATATCTTTAACCGTCTTGGCCTTGAAGGGCGGACGGCCAGTCAGCGCATGAAAGAAGCTGGCGCCCAGGCTGTACATATCACTGCGGAAATCAGCGGTTTTTCCTTCGAGCAGTTCCGGAGGCAGATAATAAGGCGTGCCATAGATTTTTCCGCCTGCCTGACTTTCTTCAAAGCGGGCGAGACCGAAATCGACGATTTTTGCCTGGCCGTGGTTGTCGATGAGAATGTTGGCGGGCTTGACATCGCCGTGGATCAGGCCGGCCCCACTGGCGGCTTCGAGGCCGCGCGAGGCATCGATCATGATTTCAAGGAGACGTCTTTCATCACCGGGCGCATCCTTGAGCACCATCTGATCGACGCGCCCGCCGGGCACCAGTTCCATGACGATATAAGGTTGGCCCTTCTCCACGCCGATCGTATGGACCTGCACGACGTTGCGATGATTCAGTGCCGCGAGATTGCGGGCTTCGCGCACAAAGTTGCGCATCGCATCTTCATCAGCAGCCACCTTATGACTGAGCACTTTGATCGCGACATGCCTGCCAAGCGTGATGTCCTTGGCCTCGAAGACCTCGCCCATCGCGCCGTGGCCCAGTCGTTTCAGAAGAAGGAATTGGCCCAGGCGAACGGTGACGGGAAATGTTCTTTCGCACTTGGGACAGGCAGCGGTCGATAGCGGCGGCAGACCCGTCACCTTCACCACGCAACCGCACTCGCAGGTGATGGTGTCCGAAGGCTGACCGAGAATATTCGGAACAGGTGCGTCCGCCACGTATGGACCTCGAAGGTGCGAAGGAATGGGCGGCAGTGTAGCAGAACAAACGCGGGTTCTTCACGGGCAGCGGTCCAAGTGGAGCCGCGACGTAACACGCCGCGGACGTGAAAAGCCTGCAGGAGTGACGGATCGCGCGAAGGTCGTGGTTTAAGGCGACAGTGAATGACGGCACCCCTTCAGTCCGTAGGCGTCCGCGACTCGTTGAGTCGCGGCTCTGTCGGAGCGTTGCGGTCATCCCGCTTTCTCTCCGCCCAGATGGCGCAGGGCGACGATGTTGGTCACGCCCGCTGTGCCGATGGGTTCGCCGGCGATGAGCACATAAGGATCGCCGATGGTGGCCCAGTTTTTTTCGAGGATGAGCTTATCGATCGAGGTGCCAAAGGCTTCGATGCTCGCAGGCTGCGCCATGTAAATCGGATGCACACCAAAAAGAAAACTCATACGGCGAAGCGCCGCTTCTTCACTGGAACAAGCGAGGATCGGCACGTTGACGCGGGTCAGAGAAATGTAGCGAGCGCCGCCGCCGCGCTGGGACCAGAGCACGACAAACTTGGCTGCGTAGTCGCGCACAATCTGGCGAACGCCGTAGCTGAGCGCCGCACTACGCCGGCCGGTGGTGCGCCATTTGGCGGGCCTGCTCCAAGCCAGGCCATAGGTATCGGGATTGGCGATGAGATGGTCCTGCGTGCTCTTGGCGATGCGGGCCATCATCTGCACGGTAGCAACGGGATACTTGCCCACCGCTGTCTCGCCTGAAAGCATCACCTTGCCCGCACCATCGTAAATCGCATTGGCAACATCAGAAACTTCCGCACGCGTCGGCTGCGAATTTTCGATCATCGACTGAAGCATCTGCGTAGCGACGATCACCGGGCGACCATGCTCGTGAGCAAATGAAATGATGCGCTTCTGAATGATGGGCACCTCGGTCAGGTCCATTTCCACGCCCAGATCGCCGCGCGCCACCATCACGCCTTCGGAAACTTTGAGAATATTTTCCAGGTCAGCCACCGCCTGAGGCTTTTCGATCTTTGCAACAATGGGAATGGTCGGCTCACCTGGCGGCGCAAGAGCCTTGAGCATTTCCTTTAGCTCGACCACATCCGCCGCCTTGCGCACGAAGCTGAGTGCGAGTAGATCGAGCTCATGCTTGACCGCCCAGCGGACGCACTCTTTGTCATACTCGGTGAGCGAAGGCACAGTGAGTTTACTGTCGGGCAGATTGACGCCTTTGGCGCGCGTGACGAGACCGCCTGAAGTGATCTGACAATGAAGGCGCAGCGAGTCGCCCTCGCCATGTTTCTCGATGACGAGCGATCGCACGTTGCCATCGTCGATGAGTAAGCGATCGCCGGGCGCGATGTCGCTTAGGACCTGCGGAGCGGTGATGGAGAAAGTTGAAGCGCCAGCGGGCGAGGTGGCAGCGGGCTGGCCGCCGATGTGTGGCTTGGATTGAATGACGAGCGTATCGCCCACAACCAGCGTGACGCCGCCGGGGATGACTTCGCCGATGCGAATCTTGGGGCCGCACAGGTCACCCATGACACCGACGTGGATGCCGACTGTGCGCGAAGCTTCGCGCACGGAGCCGAGCATCTTGCCGAAGGAGTCGAATGAGCCATGGGAAAAGTTGAGGCGAAAGACGCGTGCCCCTTCTTCGATGAGGCGAACGATGATGCCCACCTCGGACGTGGCTGGGCCGAGGGTGGCGATGATCTTGGTGAGCATGAAGGGATTGGGAGATTCTGGCATGGCGGAATTGTAACGGTGCGGCGGTGCAACAGGGAAGCTACCGATTGAGGCCCCACCTTTCGCGCACCTGTTTCTCAATGGGCGCAAAAGTCAGCCGATCAATCAGCAGCCCTACTGCGATAGTCACGAGCATGATGGCCACGACCTGCGGTGCATCATTGAGCTCGCGTCCCATGTGAAGAAGAAAGCCCAGACCGATCGATGACTTGATCAGTTCCGCAGAGACCGCCCCATGCCAGCCCAGCGTCCAGCCGAGTTTCAGGCCCGTGACAATGCTCGGCAGCGCCGCGGGAAGAACCACGCGATAGGTCATTGCCCAAGGCGAAGTGCCCATCGATCGGGCAGCGCGCAGATAGAGCGGCGACACATTGGAAATGCCATCAGCGACGGCGACAGCGATGCCGCCGATGGAGGAGAGCACGATCACGAAATAGACCGTCGCATCGCTGAGACCAAAGAGTAGCAAACCGATGGGGACCCACGCAGCCGAGGGAAGCGTCTGCATGCCCAGCAGCAGCGAGTGAGCACAATCGCGCGCCAGCGAACTGACCCCCATGACCGCGCCGAGCACAATGCCCATCGAAGCGGCAAAGGCGTAGCCGATGATCATGCGCTGCATCGTGGCGCGGATGCTGGGCCAGAGCAGTCCGTCCTGCGCAATCTCGATGAGCCGCTGGGCGACGGTCAGCGGCGCTGGAAATAGATACTGCTCGCTGCCAGCCAGACTAGATGCCATCTGCCAGATGACGATCAGCATCAGAAAGAAGAGGGAGATCGCGAGGGGGCGTCGCATGTTCGCTGTCACTTTCGGGAAGGAGGTGAAGTTGGCGCAGACCACTAAGCAGACTGGCGGCATGACGCGCCACCGGCGGGTCATAAAGATCGCGCGGCCGAGGCAGCGCAACACTCATCGAATAGACAACACGCCCTGGACGCGGCGCGAGAACTAACACGCGATCCGCCAGACAGGCCGCTTCGCGCACATTGTGCGTCACCATCAGCACCGACTGCCCGGTGCGTGCGAGCACCTCCTGAATCTTGCCATAAAGCTCTTCGCGCATCATCGCATCGAGTGCCGCAAACGGCTCATCCATCAGCAGCAATCGAGGATGCGTCGCCAGCGCACGCGCCAAGGCCACGCGCTGCTTCATGCCACCGGAAAGCTCATGAATGTAGGCCTTTTCAAATGCACTGATGCCGACGAGATTCAGGTAATAACGGGCACGATCGAGGCGCTCGCGTTGCGACATTAAAGGCATGTTTCGCAGCCCGAACATTGCATTGTCAATCACGGTGAGCCAGGGAAAAAGTGTGTGCTCTTGAAACATGACCATGCGCTGAGGGCCAGGGCCAGTGACTGGTGCGCCATCCATAAGGATGCGGCCGGTGGTCGGCTTCTCGAAGCCGGCAATCATGTTGAGCAGCGTCGTCTTGCCGCAGCCTGAGGGACCAAGCAGCGCGACGATTTCGCCTTCATTCAGAGTCAGATCGATGGGTGAAAGCGCCTGCACTGAGCCGTGGCGTGTTGCAAATGTTTTGCTCACGCCTTCGATGCGCAGCACTTCTTTGGCGCCGCGACAATCGGTTGCGGTCGAAGCGACGCCGATCTCTGTATTAGGACTGGCGAGGGTTGCGTTCATGAATGACTTTCAATGATTGATATTTGTTGATCCAACATGGCGCGTCTGCGCCGAGCCTTGACGCACACTACGCGCATCGCTTACTGCGGCTGAATCTTCGGCAGCCCGCGCTCGTGCAGCACGTCATTGAGAATCGTCAGGTCGTAGATGCCTTCGAGTTTGGGTGGCTGCTTAATGAAGCCGATGGCGTGCGCATCTTCTGCTGATTTCCGCAGCGATGATGCAATCGGATCCCATGTGAAGGCGACGCGATTCATCGCAGCTGTGATGACCGAATCAGGCAGTGATTTTCCGGTCTGCTGCTTAAGCGCTTCATTGAGCGAGCGCGCCGCTTTTGCTTTGTCACGATTGATCTCCTGCGTCAACGTGATGTGAGCGGCGATGAGTTTGCGAATGATGTCGGGATGCTTCGCCAGGAAATCACGGCGGACAATCAGGTGCGTGGTGACATATTTCCCTTGCGGCCAGAGCGACGATTCATCGAGATAAATTTTGCCACCCGCTTCCTGCTCCAGTCGGCTGACCCAAGGCTCAATCGTCCAAGCGCCATCGATCTGCTTCTTCTGAAAAAGCAAGAGCTGATCGGGATTGGCCAGCGGCTGAATCGTGAGTGATCCGCCCGCTTCGACGGGCTTGTGCCCTTGCTGGGAAAGCCAGACGCGAGCGGCGACATCCTGGGTGTTTCCAAGCTGCGGCGTAGCGATGGTCTTGCCCGCGAAGTCAGCGGGCGCGGTGATGTGGTTGTGTGGTGCGATGACGAGTGCCGCACCGCCGCTGGCAGCGCCGCTGACGATGACGAAGCTTTGTCCGTTGGATTTGAGGTAGCCGTTGATGGCGGGATTGGGGCCGACGAAAGTGGCATCGATGTCGCCTGAGAACATCGCTTCAATCGCGGTGGGGCCGGCATTGAAGACCGTCCAGTCAATTCGACCGCCGATGGCCTTGTCGAAGGCACCGGTGTGGTGCGCGATCACCGCCTGGGCGTGAGTGACGTTCGGGAAGTGGCCGATGCGGATCACCGGCTTGCCGGTCGATTTTGCAACAGTCGGGCCGGTGTTGCCCAAAGGTGAAAAGATCAAAAGAGCTACTGTGCCAATGATGATGACAGTGATGATGGTGCCCAGTGTTACGAAAGCACGTGAACGGTGCATGAATTATTCCTTGAAAACTAGAGGTAACTTTTATACACGACTGGTTAAGTCGTCATTCAAGACAAAAAAAATGGGCCTATATGCCTGCCCCGCCCACGAGGGTTTGATCGAAAACATCCGCATCAGTGACGGGGGCATTCTGGCGAACGACAGCGAGGGTAGAGCGGTCCATCAGGCGGGCGATGTAGTTGCGGACATCCAGCAGAACCCGGCGAAATCGACAGACCGGCTCCTGACTACAGCGTTCGTAATGTGAGGTGGAGACGCAGGCGATGGGTGCGAGCAGACCATCGAAGTGACGAATGATTTCCCCCATAGAAATAGCCTCCGGCGGCTTGGCGAGAAAGTAGCCCCCGCGCGTACCAGGAGTGGAGCCAACCCATCCCTTGGCCTTCATATCGAGCATGATGTGTTCGAGAAATCGCTTGGGCACTTCGTTTCGCCGGGCCAATTCGCGGATGGAAATCGGCGCCCCTTGGTAGTGATCCACCAGGGTAAAGAGCACTCGCAATGCGTAATCAGTCTTGCGTGACAGCTTCATGGCGGGCATGATAGCGTCGGCACTGAATAACGTCAACTTAGGTCGTATATCTACATATAATGGCGAGTAGCCACCCCATTCACATTGGAATCTTGTGAAATCTCTTGACATCTTTTGGAAGATATGGTAGATTATGGTGGTATTCTTTTGTGGCTTGCTCGCTCTGCGGTGCAAGCGCGATTGGAAACGAGTGGTTTTTAACCTGTTTTTTGATCTATTTGAGGCTCGCCATGCCTTCCACGCTTAATCCTTCACAGGTGGAACAACTCGTTCGTCAGGTGCTGCGCAATCGCTTGGGGGCGACAGCGGGTGTCATTCCACCCGTCCCGGCCAAGGCCGCCAAAGTGGTGCATCCCGTTTCATCCAACAACGGCCCGAATCCCTTGGTCGTCAATGTCTCCGCTCGCCACGTGCATGTCACGCAAGCCGACCTCGAAATTCTCTTTGGCCCCGGCTCCAAGCTCACCAAACTCAAAGACCTTTATCAGCCAGGCGAGTTCGCCAGTGAGCAGCAGGTGAATCTCATCGGGCCTCGCAATCGCATGATCCCCGGCATTCGCATCCTCGGCCCGACGCGTGCGTTCACGCAGGTCGAACTTAGCTACACAGATGGCATCTATATGGGTATCGATCTGCCGGTGCGAGTCAGCGGCGATATCGAAGGTACCCCCGGCTGCGTTCTGGTGGGCACCCATGGTGCACTGACTTTGACCAAAGGCGTAATCCGCGCCGCTCGCCATGTACACATGGGGCCGGCTGATCTGGCTTATTTTGGCGTCAAAGATGGCGACATGATGAAACTGAAAATCGCTGGGCCGTGCGGCCTGACGTTTGATAGCGTCCGCGTTCGTGAGCATCCCAAGGTCAAACTCGAAATCCACATCGACACCGATGAGGGCAACGCGTGCCACCTGGAAAGCGCGACGGGGATGGAATTGATTAAGTGAAGCTGTCAGCTTTCAGCCGTCAGCAAACAACATAAAGACGTTACAGGTTTGAAGATCGCATTAACCTCATGAAATCAACTGGCTCGAAGCTAAAAGCTGATGGCTGATAGCTGACAGCTCTCACGGAGACTCCCCATGGCACAGCAAGCAATCGGCATGATCGAAACCAAGGGCCTCGTGGCTCTGATTGAAGCAACTGACGCGATGACCAAGGCCGCTAACGTCACGATGATCGGCTGGGACAAAGTCGGCTCCGGCATGGTGACCGGCTTCGTCACCGGCGATGTCGCAGCCGTCAAAGCCGCGGTCGATGCAGGCGCCGCTGCGGCCGGCCGCATCGGCGAAGTCATCGGCGTACACGTCATCCCCCGCCCGCACGATGAACTCGTCGGCATGTTGCCCAAGCCCAAGAAGGCTGCGAAGTAAATACAGATAGCTAATACTTATTATTTAATGCTTATTACTTAATAGCTATTTCGGAAGTACGCCATGTATAGCGTTGATTCCGCCAATAAGTATTAAGCATTAAGTATTAATTAATAAGTATTAGCCTTTCCGAATTCCCCAAACCCTCACAAGGAATCTCAAAATGTCCGCCATCGGCATGATTGAAACCAAAGGCCAGACCGGCCTCGTTGAAGCGACTGACGCAATGCTCAAAGCTGCGAACGTCGAGTATGTCAAGTGTATCGCCATCGGCGGCGCGTTCCTCACGGTCATCGTCAAAGGCGATGTCGGCTCCGTCAAGGCAGCCGTCGAAGCTGGCGCTGAAGCCTGCGGCCGCGTCGGTACGCTGGTCGCCGCCCACGTGATCGCCCGTCCGCATGAGTCGCTGGTGGAAAGCTTCTAACGAAGCTTTCAGCCATCAGCCGTCAGCTATCAGCTTCAAGCTGTCGGCTATGAACTGCATGCTGATTGACTTCTTAACGTCGTCGCTCTTTCGCTTTGTTGCAGTATAACTCCGTGCCTTTTAGCTGATTGCTGAAAGCTGACCGCTGACTGCTCCTCCATGCTCACTCTCATCGCCAACCTGGGTTCGACGAGCTTCAAGTACAAGCTCTACGAAATGCCGCTTGCGGCTTCGCTCGGCCAAGAGCGCGTCGTCGCCACCGGCTCGAGCGATCGCATTGGCCAAGGACAGAGCAATACAGTGGTCAGTGATGGCAAGCAGTCAATCGAATCAAAGATCGATCTCGCCGATCACGCGGCAGCCATCGACCTGCACCTTCAGGAACTCCTGAAGCTAAAAGCGATCAGCGCCATCAGTGATGTACAAGCCATCGGCTACAAAGCAGTGCATGGCGGGCCTATCAGCGGCGCGGTGATTGTCGATGACAGCGTGCTAGACACGATGCAGCAGTTCGCTGATGTCGCGCCGCAGCACAATCCGCCTTACATCGCAGCGATGAAAGCCTTCGCGAAGAAGCTGCCGGGCGTGCCGCAAGTTGCAGCGTTTGAGACGGCGTTTCATCAGACGGTGCCGCTGGCGCGACAGGTCTATGGCATCCCGCACGAGTGGACGGAAAAACTGGGCATTCGCCGCTACGGATTCCACGGCGCAAGCCATCGCTACATCGCATCGCGCATGGCGGAACTGAATCCCGAGGCCAAACGAATCATCAGTTGCCACCTAGGCGGCTCGTGTTCCATCACTGCGATCGACAACGGCAAGAGCGTCGCCAACAGCTTCGGCATGACCGCACAAAGCGGCACGTTCCACGCATCACGCGTGGGCGACTTCGATGCGTTTGCGATTCTCAAACTCCTCAAGAGCGGCCTGACGCTCGATGAAATCTTCAGCACGCTCGGCAAGAAGGCTGGCCTCTTGGGACTCAGCGGCATCAGTGCGGATATGCGTGAAGTCGAGACCGCAGCAGCGGCAGGTAACAGCCGGGCTCAGCTCTCACTCGATGCCTTCGTTGAATCCTGTCGGCATTACATCGGCTCGTATCTGGTCGCTCTGGGCGGCGCTGATGCACTCGTCTTCACCGGCGGCGTCGGACAGTTCGGCAAAGCCATCCGCGCTGCCATCTGCAAAAACCTCGACTTCGCAGGCATCAAACTGGACACTGAAAAAAATATGGCCGCCAAAGGCAACGAAGAGACCCGCATCTTCGCCGCCGGCAGCACGACACAGATTTGGGTATTGCCCACCAACGAAGAATTGATCGTCGCCCGGCAGACGATGGAAGTTTTGAATTCAAGAAACTAAACGTTTAGCGCCCGCCCGAAGGGCGGGGCTAATGGATGTAGAAACAGTCACGAATCACAACGTTCACAATGGAGCCTCATCATGGCACTGCAAGCAATGGGATTGATCGAAACCAAAGGCCTCATCGGCGCTATCGAAGCACTCGATGTCGCACTCAAAGCCGCCAACGTCAAGTTCGTCAAGAGCGCGAAAGTCGGCAGCGGCCTGGTCGCTGTGACGCTCGAAGGCGATGTCGCTGCGGTTCGCGCTGCGGTTGATGCTGGCGCTGAAGCGGCCCGCCGCGTGGGCGAAGTCGTCAGCGTGCACGTGATTCCCCGCCCGCACGATGGCGTGGAAAAACTGTGAGAGAAGCGCCATCAGCAGTCAGCTATCAGCTTTGGGCCAGATAGTTGCTGCATGGCACTTGCGCCTTCCTGTGAATCGTATTCCTGCCTTGAAGCTGATAGCTGAAACCTGATAGCTGAAAGCTGAAAGCTTTCCCGGAGCCTTCTCTTGTTCCTCGGACGTGTCAAAGGTCATGTGATCACCACGCAGAAAGACCCCTCGATGCAGGGGAAAAAACTGCTGATCGTGGAACCTCTGCGCGTTGAGTATGAGGACAACAAAGAGGCGGCCAAGGGCGGCGCGACCAGCGGCGGAGGCGGCACGTTTCAGGTAACTGGCAGAGCCATCGTCTGTGTGGACACCATCGGAGCAGGCGAAGGTCAACTCGTGATGATCTCGCAAGGCTCCAGCGCCAGGCTCGCCGAAGGATTCAATAAATCACCCGTCGATGCAGTGATCATCGGCATCGTCGATAGCGCGGTGGTGATGGGCAAGAAAGTGGTCTGAGTAGCTGTCAGCAATCAGCGATCAGCGATCAGCAATCAGCTTTCAGCTTCTATAGAACGTGGTCAGAACAATATTCAATGGCTCTGGCTTTTGGCTGATAGCTGAAAGCTTCCAAAGGCGATTTATGGACCAGTCAACTCTCATCTCAAGCGTCGTGCAGGAAGTGATCAAGCGACTGGGCACCGGTGGTGCGTCCTCCTCTTCCGATGCGAGCACAGCGGCGAAAGCTGCTGCTCCTGCCGTCAAACACGATCCCGCATCTGGGCGCTTTTCCAATGTCGATGCTGCTGTCGAAATGGCGACCCGCGCTCAGGCTCAGCTTGCCAAAGCGGGCCTCAAGACGCGCGATGGCATCGTCAAGCTCATCAAGAAAATCGTCGCACATCACGCCAAAGAATGGGGCCAGATCGAGTTCGATGAAACCAAAATCGGCCGGCTCGATCACAAAATCGCCAAGCTCACTTTGCTCGAAGGCGTGCCCGGCGTCGAGTTCCTCAAGACCCCCGCACACTCAGGCGATGCAGGTATCAGCCTCGATGAACCTGCGCCCTTTGGCGTCATCGGCGCGATCACACCGGTCACTCACTCCGTGCCCACACTCACCGCCAATGCGATCGCCATGATCGCCTCGGGCAACAGCGTCATTTTCAATCCGCATCCCAGTGGTGCCAAGTGTGCTGCGATGGCTGCTGAGTTTTACAACCGCGCGATCAAGCAGGAATTCGGCATTGATCCGCTCCTGTGCATCATCGATCCGCCGACGCTTCGCAGTGCTGAGGAAATTTTTCAGCATCCAGGCATTCCGCTGCTCGTGGTCACCGGCGGCCCCGCCGTCGCCCGCGCTGCCATGAAACAAGCCAAGCGCGCCATCGTCGCCGGCCCAGGCAATCCGCCTGTCGTCGTCGATGAAACGGCGGACTTCGATAAGGCTGCGAATGCGATCATTGCTGGTGCAGCGTTTGACAACAATCTTCTGTGCATCGGCGAAAAAGAAGTCTTCGTCGTCGAAAGCGTCTTCGACAAAATGATGGCGGCCATGCGAAAAGCTGGCGCGGTGGAACTCAACGCACAGGCGATTCAGAAGCTCACCGATGCTGCGTTCACGTGGTCGAAAGATCACTACGCGGTCAACAAGGATTACGTCGGCAAGGATCCGCAGTTCCTAGGCAAGGCGGCTGGCCTGAACATCGGCGCGGGCGTGCAGTTGCTCTTTGGTGAAACGGATGAAAGTAATCCGTTCGTGCCTGAAGAGCAGATGATGCCTTTTGTGCCGTTCGTTCGTGCGAAGAATTTTGAACATGCACTTGCCATGGCGATCAAGCACGAGCATGGCTTTGGCCACACCGCCTGTATTCACTCGAACAACCTGGCCAACATCACCCGCATGGGGCAGGCCTGCAACACCACCCTCTTCGCAGTCAACGGCCCAAGCACCGGCTGCCTGGGCATCGGCGGCGAAGGATACCCCAGCTACTCCATCGCCACACCGACGGGCGAAGGCGTCACGACACCACTGACATTCACCCGCTTCCGTCGCATGAGCGTCGGTGGCGGCGCGATGAGGATTGTTTAATTCAGCGGGTATCGGGTACCGGGTTTAGGGTGTCGGCAAGACAGCCAAACACGTGCCTCTTTCGACACCCGAAACCCGAGACCCGAAACCCGAAACCCGAGCTTATGCAGATCGCTCTCGTCCAAGGCCGTGTGACCGCCACTGTGAAGCATGCTTCGCTTGCGAAGCAGAAGCTTCTGATTTGTCTGCCGCTGGGCGGCGACGGCAAGCCGGTGGGTGACCCGGTATTGGCGGTGGATCAGCAGGGTGCTGGGCGAGGCGACAAAGTACTGATCACCAGCGATGGACAAGGATTGCGTGCGCTATTGAAAAATGACACCAGCCCCGCGAGATGGTGGACAATTGGGATCGTGGACTGAGAAGAGAATACGAATAGTTATTATTTAACACTTATTACTTAATAGCTATTTCGGAATTGTACTTTTGATACGCAATATACAGGTGACGCAACATCCGAATCCGAAATAACTATTAAGTAATAAGTA
>CAZYQL010000027.1:14471-31109 GCA_964650055.1 uncultured Phycisphaeraceae bacterium
TAATAAGTAATAGCCTTTTGTATTTATTCAATATGACAGAAGCAGACCGAAAGCTCGTAGAACTCATCACCCAGCAGGTGCTCGCACTCCTGCAAAAGGGGAGCGCTATGAGTGCGCCAGCGCCATCGGCTTCAGCTTCATCGGGTCTCGTGCCGCATACTGCGCCGATTCATCCGCCCATCGGTCAGTGCACGGGTGACTATTCCAAGTTCCCCGAGCTTGCTGGCAAGCTCTATGGCAATGCCTCCGCGCAGCCCGACGGCGGCGACGCGATTCATACGAATGTTAGAACCCCAAGCTCGATGGCGAGACCACAACAGGGGGGAGCCGCCGGAGTAATGCAAGCATCACCGGCTCACGCACTTGATCCCCTGCCCCTCACCGGCATCATCACCGCGAATCAACTTCAGGAAGCGATCAAAGCATCGCCCGATGGCACCGCGCTGCTCGCCGCCGATGCGAGACTGACGCCGCTGGCCAACGATTTCGCGAGGCAGAAAAAGGACAAGATTCGCCGTGCTTCCGCAACTGGTGCTGCATCATCATCACGACCATCCGCACCAGTGACCGGCAGCGATTCATCCAGCGCTCAGTGGCTCTGGTGGATCGAAGGCGGCTGCCCGATCGTCCGCGATGTCACGCAAGCCTTCGGCCTCGCGCTGCGCCCCATCGCCGCTGGCCCCAGCAGTGGCGCACTGCCTCAGGTCCTTCGCGAACTGGCCCGCGCTGTCAAAGCCAAGCAAGTCGCCGGCGGCATCCTTTTCGTGCCCAGCGCTTCCAAAGCCGTCTGCATGGCCAACCGCTGTCAGTCACTCCGCGCCATCGTCGGCACTTGCGGCGAAGCCGTCGAACAAGGCCTCCGTGAAATCGGCGCCAACGTCCTCATCATCGAATATCCGCATCACGGCCACCGCTCCACCACCGCGATGCTCGAACGTTTTACCCAGCAGCTACCGGTCGTCCCGGCAAGCGTCGAACGAATGCTGGTTGATATGCAACGGTGCGTTTAGATCCCCGGACTATTGAATGCGTATCGCCCGTGTCATCGGAACCTGCACGATCAGCCGACGGCTGCCGGATTTGAAAACCGGCGTCTGGCTCATCGTCGATGCGTTCGATGCACATGCCTTGCAAGGTCATCGCAAAGGCGCTCGTCGCGCTGCACCGATGCCCGAATCGCTGATCGTGTTTGATGAGCTTGGCGCCAGCGTCGGCAACATCATCGCTGTCAGCGAAGGTCGTGAGGCAGCACAGGCGTTTTATCCGGGCCGTGTGCCCATTGATGCGTATAACGCTGCGATTCTCGATGAGATTGAAGCTTGACATATAGCCCCGGCTTTAGCCGGGGTGCTTACCCGATAAAGACCCCGGCCAAGGCCGGGGCTATGTGAGGAAACCCCATGACACCCAACGTTCACCAACTGAAAAAAGACATGTGCGACACCGGTCGCAACATCTGGCTGCGTGGCTACTGCGCGGGCAACGAAGGCAACCACTCCGTGCGCATCAGCGATGATCGCGTCCTCTGTACGCCGACAGGACTCTCCAAAGGTTTCCTCACGCCGGACATGATCACCACGTGTGACATGGACGGTAAGCAGGTTGACACCAGCAATAAATACAAACGCACCAGCGAAGTGATGGTGCACCTGGCGATCTATAAGAAACGGCCTGATGTCCGCGCGGTCATTCACTCGCATCCGCCACATGCGGTCGCGTTCTGCCTCGCAAATATCCCGCTGCCCGAAGGCATTCACCCGGAAGCGGAAGTGTTCCTGGGCAAGACGATCTACGCCGCCTACGCCACGCCCGGCGGCCCCGACCTGCCCAACAGTTTCATCGATCGCGTCACGCCCGAGACCAACACCATTCTCATGGCCAACCACGGTTCGGTGAACTTCGCAGATACGCTGACCAACGCTTACTACAAGCTGGAAATCCTCGACAATTACTGCAAACAGCTCATTCTCGCCCGCCAGCTTGGGCAGGTGAATGTGCTCAATGCGAATCAGATGACGGAGCTGCTTCAGCTCAAACAGCGCTTTGGTATTCCCGATGAACGCCTCGCCTGTGCGCCGGCAGGTTGTGTGAGCAAACAGGATCAGCCGTTCCTCACTTCGTTTGATGGCGCGCACCCGGTGAGCGCTTCGTGCGATTGCCACGGCAAGAGCGAGACATCTTCCGATGCTTCTTTTGAAGCGATGGTCAAGGCGATCACGGAACAGATCGTCGCGGGGATGAAGTGAGTGTTGTGATGTATTACGTAGAGAAAAGAAAAAGCGTAGGAGCGAAGCCGCGAGCGGCTTGAATGGATCATGAATAAGTCATTGGACATCAAGATCGCCCGCATCCTTGCTGACCCGTCGTGCAAGGATTTCATTCTCGCCGATGCGAAGGATGCCGACATGGCCGGCGGTATGGCGGCACCAGGTAAGTCGCCGGAGCATCATGCCCACGAAGGAAAATTCCGCTCACTCGCTGAGTATCGCGAGCTCATTCGGCAGAACATCGCCCAAGGTCTCGTGGACATCATGCTCATGAGCGCTTCGACCAGCGAAGTGCTCACCCTCAAAGAAAAATTATTCGCCAACAGCGCGATCACACCCGCTGCCCGCGCCAACGACACGACCGACATCTGGCTCGCACAAGGCGGCGTCTATCCCAGTCAACCGTCGCAGCCGTTTCGCAGTGCGACGCTCGATCACATCATGTGTGGCAAGGTCGATTGTCAGCCTGATGAACGAAAACAGGGCGCTGACCTAGGCCTCTATTCGATCACGTTCAACAACAATCTCGATCGCGATTATGAAGCGCTCGAGCATTACCACGCTTTTCGAATTGATGCGGAAAACAAGGGCTTTCGGCACTTCCTGGAAATTTTTAATCCCAATGCCTGCAACAATGAGCCGGCTGACCTTGGCAGATTCATCAACGATCAGATCGCGCGTACACTGGCCGGCGTTGTGGGCAAAGGCCGTCCGATTTTTCTGAAGATTCCGTACTCCGGCCCTGCCGCGATGGAACAGCTTGCCTCCTACGACCGCACGCTCATCCCCGGCATCCTGGGCGGCTCCAGCGGCACCACCTTTGATGCGTTCTATCAACTGCGCGAAGCACGCAAGTATGGTGCGCGTGCGGCCCTGTATGGCCGCATGATCAACAACAGCGAACACCAGCTCACCTTCATCAAGCATCTGCGCTGGCTTGCGGATGGGCAGCTTGATGATGCAGCGGAAGCGGTGAAGTCGTATCACGCAGCGCTGGGCAAGCTGAATATCAAACCTTATCGATCGCTCAATGATGACTTGCAGGCGACGCTGCGGCAGACGGCGTATGGCGGTAAGGGCGGAACGAAAGTTGTTGGCGCAGTTTCGGGAACAGCCGGAGCGAAGCCGCAAGCGGCGGCGGATGGTGAACCTGATTTTTCGAAGATGTCTAACAGTGAAAAAATTGCCTACAACAAGGCACGCTGGGATCGGATTCTGAAATAGCGACATGCTCATCGTGGAACGTCAACATCGCGTGCTGGAGATTCTTCGTGAGCGCCGCGCTGCGGAGTTGGAAGAGCTGGCGCGCGAGCTGAACGTAAGCGTCTCGACCATTCGCCGGGATGTCGATGCCCTGGTCAAAAATGGTTACGCCGACCGCACGCATGGCGGCGCGATGATTCGCACCGATGCTCTCATTCCCGTCGCCACGCCTTCCGCCATCGCTCTGCCTTCGCATGCCGCCGAGGCCATCGCCGCCACAGGTGGTCCGGGCGTTGTGCTGTCAGAGCGCATGAGTCAGCACATTGATGCGAAGCTGGCGATTGGGCGCTATGCCGCGTCTCAGGTGCAGCCTCACATGACGGTGCTGCTCGATGGCGGCTCGACGGTCATTTATGCGGCCCGCCAGATCGTGGCGCGCCCGCTGCAAATCGTCACGAACTCGCTCTCAATCGCCAATCTTTTTTCCGATGATGATCAGATTGAACTCCTACTCTTAGGTGGCACGCTCTATCCGCGCACCGGTGTGACCGTTGGCCCGATCACCACCGGTTGCCTGGCGGATCTCTACGCGGACCTGGCGATTTTCAGCCTTGCGGGCATTCATGATGATGCCGCCTTCAACATCAACCTCCCCATGGCTCAGGTCGAACAGCTCATGATCCGACAGGCAGCCCGCAGCCTCATGCTGATGGACGCCACCAAGTTCGGCCGGCGAAGCCTGGTCCGCGTCTGCGGTCTGGGCGAAGTCGATCAGATCGTCACCGATGAAGCGGTTACCGCAAACTGGCGCGAATCCATCGGCGAAAGACTCGTCGTCGCGGCGGCACCGGTGCGGTAGGGGCAGGAGACAGG
Organism: uncultured Phycisphaeraceae bacterium; assembly: GCA_964650055.1. GTDB lineage: Bacteria > Planctomycetota > Phycisphaerae > Phycisphaerales > Phycisphaeraceae > JTS-RE9. The sequence continues at coordinate 18,815 of CAZYQL010000027.1, forward strand.
GAACAGGGCGCGATGAACCACCCTTCAGTGCGTTGACGTCCGCGACTCGTTGAGTCGCGGCTCTGCCTGCATCCTGTCCCCTGTCCCCTGCTTCCTGTCCCCTGTCCTCTGTTTTTTCAACTCTTTCGCCTCCATCAGCCGATGGAAGACACATCTTCTCGGACTCGGTTGGCACAAGGTGCTGACGAGAGCAAGGATCGAGAGCCTAAAATGGAAAGGAATCCTCATGTTGAAGCAACTGTTTTCGATGTCGATTATCGCTGGCACACTGACCCTGTCGGGCTGCAAGAGTGGTAACACTTCCAGCGTGTCCGATGTGCCGCCGCCTTCGTCTTCCAGCGCGATCACTGCATCGCCTGAGTTCACGGCAGGCGGGCCTCAGCCGGTAGCGCTCAAGAGCAATACACCGACGACCTACAACGCAGCGTACAACACCACCCCCGACTCTTACACGCTGGGGGCGCCGGTACCAGCACCTACTGGCCCTGTCGCACAACCCCTAGGTGGTGCCGGCGGCAACTATGTCGTACGCCAAGGCGACACGCTCTGGTCCATCTCCCGCGCTCACTACGGCACCGGCCAGCGCTGGAAAGACATCGTCACTGCCAACCCCGGGTTGACTGCGGAACGGTTGCCCGTTGGCCGTGCGATCATGCTGCCATAACCGATGGCTCGACGAACTCTTGAATAACACAGCGACCGCCGATGTTTGCGAGCATCGGTGGTTTTTTAATGCTTGAGTAATACCAATTCCATTTGATTCGCAGGCCGCTTTTATGTCGGATGCGCGGAACACGAATAATATGTTGAAACGGGGTCGCGATCTGACAACTGAAATTCGATTCCACAGTCGCTAGACTGCACCTCTGCTTTGTGGTTCCCGTGCAAGTTTCTCGCTACCCTGGAGGTTGATATGCGATTGTTTTCCCGCGTGTTTCTGTCGATCGTCGTCGTGCTTTCTACGCTCGTCATTTCGCCCGCCAGCGCTGTCGCTGCCGACACTGAATATGACATCGTCGTCTATGGCGGCACCTCCGGCGGCGTCGTTGCAGCTGTGCAGGCGATCCGCATGGGCAAGACTGTCATCCTCATCGAACCGACCAACTTCCTGGGCGGCCTGACCACCGGCGGCCTGGGCGCCACCGACATCGGCAACAAAGCCGCCATCGGCGGTATTTCGCGCGAGTTCTATCAGCGCATCCGCAAGCACTACGAAGACGAAGCCAACTGGAAGCAGGAGAAAAAATCAGAATTCAAAGGCCGAGGCCACGAAGCCAATGAAGACACCGGCTGGACCTTCGAGCCACACGTCGCCCTCAAGATCATGAACGAGTTCGTCACTGAAAACAAAATCCCCGTCGTCTTCGGCCAACGCCTCGATCTCAAGAACGGCATCAAGAAAGATGGCAAACGCATCACCGCCATCGTCATGGAATCAGGCCAGACCTATAAAGGCAAAATGTTCATCGATGCGACCTACGAAGGCGACCTCATGGCCAAGGCGGGCGTCTCCTATCACGTTGGTCGTGAAGCGAACAAAACCTATGGCGAAACGCTCAACGGGATTCAGGTCAAACATTCCACCAAGCATCAGTTCACCAAAAAAGTCGATCCCTACATCACGCCCGGCGATCCTTCCAGCGGCCTGATTCCCAAAGTCGTCGCAGAGCATCCGGGCGTTGATGGTGATGGCGACAACAAGGTGCAGGCTTACAACTATCGCCTCTGCGCAACCGACAGAGAAGAGAACCGTCGCGCCTGGCCTAAGCCGGCGAACTATGACGAGAAGCAATTCGAGCTGCTGCTGCGCAACTTCGAAGCAGGCGATCACCGAAAGCCTTGGAACCCGGTGCTCATGCCCAATCGCAAAACGGATTCAAACAACAACTACGCCTTCTCCACCGACAACATCGGCAAGAACTACGACTACCCCGATGGCGACTACGCCACACGCGAGCGCATCATCAAGGAACACATCGATTATCAGCAAGGCCTGATGTGGACACTCGCCAATCACCCACGCGTGCCTGAAGATGTGCGCAAGCATTACACGCAGTGGGGCCTGGCCAAGGATGAGTTTCTCGATCACGACAACTGGCCCCGGCAGATGTATGTGCGCGAAGCTCGCCGCATGATCGGGCAGTACGTGATGACCGAAGGCAACTGCCGAGGTTCACGCGTCGTCGAAGACAGCGTGGGCATGGCCGCCTACACGATGGACTCGCACAACATTCAGCGGTATGTCACCAAAGAGGGCCACATCCTCAACGAAGGTGATGTGCAAGTCGGCGGCTTCCCGCCTTATCCGATTTCCTATGGCTCGCTCATTCCCAAGGCTGAGCATTGCACCAATCTCTTCGTGCCGGTCTGTCTTTCATCCACGCACATCGCCTTCGGCTCGATCCGCATGGAACCGGTCTTCATGGTGATGGGCCAGAGCGCCGCAACAGCCGCATCGATGGCCATCGATGACAAAGTCGATGTGCAGAATGTGGATTACACCAAGCTCCACGAGCGCCTGATCACCGACAAACAGGTGCTCATCTGGAAAGGCGCACGCAGTGGTGGCGGCGGTGGCAGCGCGATGGCGCTGGCCATCAAGGACATCAAGGGCGTCGTCGTCGATGATGCCGATGTCACCCGCAAAGGCTTCGAGGGTCAGGGCAACAGCGTGGGCCCCTACATCGGCGAAGGCTACCGCCACGATGAAAACAACAAGCGCGGCGAGCAGTGGATTCGCTACACACCCGACCTGCCCAAAGCTGGCAAATATGAAGTCCGATTGGCTTACTCGATCAATCAGAACCGCGCGACGAATGTGCCCGTGACGATCACTCATGCCGACGGCAGCAAGACCGTCACCGTCAATCAGCAGAAAGCCCCGACGATTGATAAGGCGTTTGTCTCGCTGGGCACGTTCACCTTCGAGAAAGGCAAAGCGGGTTACGTCGAAATCAGCAACAAGGATGTGAACGGTTTTGTGATTGCGGATGCGGTCGTATTCATTGCAGCGGAGTGAATATTTGCCGTTCGCCTTGGCGAACGAAGTCGCACCGCGCCGATGATTCATCACCATGCCCACTCTCACCTGTCCACAATGCTCGACCACCATCGAACCTGCCGACGTCAATGTCGCCACCGATGTCGCATTCTGCCGCAGTTGTTCCAAGGCTTTTTCGCTGTCGAGCACCGTCGCCGATCGCGCCTTAAGTTCACTGGGCCTGAGCAGAACTCCCAGGCAACCGATTGACATCAGTAACCCGCCCAAAGGCGCGTGGTTTCACGACCTAGGCTCCGAGTTTCGCTTCGGTGCTTCCACGCGCTCTTTCATGGCCCTGTTCCTCGTGCCCTTCATGCTCGTCTGGTCAGGCGGATCCATCGGCGGTATCTACGGTTCCCAAATCATCAGCGGCAAGTTTGATCTCATGCTCTCGCTCTTTGGCATTCCCTTCCTCCTGGGCTCCATCTTCTTCTGGGCCATCACACTCATGTCCATCTGGGGCAAGGTCGAGATCACCATCCGAGGCGATGAAGGCACCGTCTTCTCCGGCGTCGGCCACATCGGGCGTCGCAAACATTTCAAATGCAGCGACATCACCATCGTCCGCGAAGAACTCCAGCGCACTCAAAAAAGCTCTTATCACGAAGTGATTCTCGAAGGAGCCACGCGTATCAAATTCGGCTCCATGCTCAATGAAGAGCGAAGGTACTTCGTCATGGAAGTCATGCGGACCATGGTGGCACCTGCGCCGCACTGATGATTGTTCATTGTTCATCATTCAAAACACCCCCGGCCAGTGGCCGGGGCTAATGGAGGATTGATCATGCATGTTCACAAGCTGCTTGTTGCCTGCTTCATCGCCATCATCGCCATCATCGTCAGTCACTTTGTTCATGCCGATGAACCCAAGGCTGCGCCCAAGAAAAATGATCCTGTGAAATGGGAAAAAGACATCGCCAGGTTCGAAGCGATGGACAAGGAAAAGCCACAGAAAAAAGGGCAGATTGTGTTCGTCGGAAGTTCGAGCATCCGCATGTGGAAACTCGACAAATCCTTCCCCGGCCTCGATGCGCTCAACCGTGGCTTTGGCGGTTCGCAGATTGAAGACTCGACGTATTACGCACAGCGCATCGTGACCAATTACGAGCCTCGCACGATTGTGATGTATGCAGGTGACAACGATCTGGCTGCAGGAAAAAGTGCGGATCAGGTCTCGCAGGATTTCACAGCGTTTGTGAAGAAAGTTCGCGAGAAGCTGCCGAAGGCGAAGATTGTTTTTGTGGCGATCAAGCCGAGCATCGCGCGATGGAAGAACGTGGACAACGTGCGCAAGGCGAACACCATGATCGCCAAGCAGTGCGCTGATGGCGAGCGCATGGTTTTCATTGACATCGACAAACCGATGATGGGCGATGATGGCAAGCCGCGTCCGGAACTGTTCCTGAAAGATGGTCTGCACATGAGCGACGAAGGCTACGCCATCTGGGATGCGCTGGTGAAGCCGGAGTTGGAATAGACTCCGGGTGTAGGGTGTCGGGTATCAAACATCACACAGCGCCACCGCTTCGCGCAGGCCCTGATTCGGCTCGCGCGTCGGGATGAACTCGTGCCCGACGTACCCGGTGTATTTGATGTCGATTAGCGCCTTCATGATCGGCGGATAATAAAGCTCCTGCGTGTCATCAAGCTCGCACCGGCCCGGGTTGCCTGCTGTGTGAATGTGAGCGATGTACTTGGCATATTCCTTGATGTGGCGAATGACATCGCCATGCATGATCTGAACGTGGTAAATGTCGAAGAGAATTTTCATGCGCTCACTGCCCACGCGATCGCACACTTCCTTGCACCACGCAAGATTGTCGCCCATGTAGCCGGGGTGACCTTTCATGGGGTGCGAACTGTCGCGCGTGTTGAGCATTTCGATGCAGAGGTTGACTTTTTTCTTCTCAGCGTGGCCGATGATTTTCTTCATGCAGGCCACCGTGTTTTCCAAACCGACATCATCGGGAATGGTCACGCCCTTCGCATCCGTTCGCATGCCTGAGAAGGTGATGACATTAGGGAAGCCAGCTTCACTGGTTTCATCAATGCGCTCGGTGAGCGTCTTAAGAACGAATTCATGATTCTCTTTAGAGCTTGGCCCATTCTTAAAACCGTGGCTGGAAGTGATGGCGCAGACCAAGCCAAGCTTCTTGAGCATCGGCCATTCCTTGGCGGGCACGAGTTCAACAGACTTCATCCCCAGGCTCGCAGCAAGCGTGGCGAGCTGCTCAGCATTGTGCGTCTTGTTGTAGCACCAGCCGCAGACGGATTGATTGATGTTGCCGTGCTTTACTTTGTAGTTTTCATCTGGCGAAACGAACGGCGCAGCTGTCGCCTGTGATGCCAGGTTCACTGCCGCCAGAGGCGTCAGCGCTGCAGCAGCGAGAACACTTCGGCGAGTCAACTGATTCTTGGTGGGATTCATGATGCATGCTCCGCTGGGCGTCTGTTATTCTTCGCAGGGACCGAGGCTCGAACGTCCTCGACCAAACAGATTAACAGATCGCTGCCCATTCGAAGAAAGAATTCCCATGCGTCCCATCACACGTGATCAGGCCCGCGAAATCGATCGACTCGCATCAGAGCAATACGCCATTCCTTCCATCGTGCTCATGGAAAACGCCGGCCGAAACGCCACTGACATCGTGCTCGACCTCATCGAAGAGATCGGCCAGGAACATTACTTCAAAGCCGATGAACCTCGCGTCGCCATCTTGTGCGGCGGCGGCAACAACGGCGGCGACGGCTACGTCATGGCCCGCCATCTCTACAACGCCGGCGTCGAAGTCGCTGTCTTCGCGGTCGTGCATCCTGAAAAACTCACCGGCGATGCAGCCACGATGGCGAAGATCGTTCGCGCCATGGACCTTGGCCCTGAGCTGATGATCGATGAAGCTGGTGTTCAGGAGCGAGCCGAAGAACTCGCCGAGGCAGACATCATCGTCGATGCGCTCCTAGGCACCGGCTTCACCGGCCCCCTTCGTTCACCGATCGCGCAAGTCATCACACTCATCAACGCCCTGCGCGAAGATGGAGCCACCACCCTCTCTATCGATGTGCCTTCCGGCTTGGACTGCGACACAGGCAAGGCGAGCGAAGCTGCGGTGGAGGCGGATGTGACCGTGACTTTCGTCGCTGAAAAAGTCGGCTTCACCCGCGCGGGAGCAGACCGCTACACCGGCAAGATCGTCGTGACTGATATCGGCGCGCCGCCGGAAACTGGCGTGTGAAGCGAACTGCCTCGACACACCCTACGCGACAATATCTCGGCAGAACATGCAGGAATCACCGGACAAACGCTATAGTGGGTCGTCTTCTTTTAGCGGTTTCGTGCCGATAAGACCGTTCGCGATTAGGCCCTTCCATTTCCTTTCTGGTTCCTTTCTGTTCGATGAATTGAGGCGTCCATGTATTTCAAGTTCGACTGTCCCGAGTGTGGCAAGAGCCTGAAGGTCCGCGAGGATCAGGCCGGTCGTAAAGCTCGGTGCCCCTACTGCCATGCTCAGGTGGACATCCCCGCGCCGCAGATCGAAACATCAACACCACTGGCTGCGCTGGAGGCGGCAGGCGCAGCCGGCGGCGATAGCGATGGGCGATCGATCCCCGTAGCAGCAAAAATTCGTCGGCGCGAGACGGCTCACGTTCCCCCCTCTTCCTCCAGACAACCAAATCGTGCCCGCGCCGCAGGCGACGCTTCGCAAGGCACCAATGTCAACCTCCTCACCAGCGGCCTCATCGGTGCCGGCATCGCCATCCTCTTCTACCTCGCCCTGCTTCCCCTTCGCAAAACCTACCTCGGCACGCTCTTCTACGAGCGAGGCTGGGTGCAGTACGCGCTCACCTTCCTCCTCTGCTGGTCGGCTGCGATTCTCATCATGAAGATGCGAAAGCTTTCCGCTCAGCGCGACTCGATGATGTTCGACCTGCTGCCCACCGAAATTGCTGCGCAGATCAATGTGCACTCTGTCGATGAATTTGCGCAGCACGTGCGCGCTCTGCCTGCTGATTCCGGGCGAAGCTTTCTCATCAATCGCGTCCTGCGCGGCCTCGAGCATTTTCGCATTCGCAAAAGCCACAGCGAAGTGGCGGGCCTTCTTTCGAGCCAGTCGGAGATCGATGCCACTGCGGTCGATTCGAGTTACTCCTTCGTCAAAGTCTGCGTCTGGGCGATTCCGATTCTTGGCTTCATCGGCACCGTGCAAGGCATCAGCTCAGCCGTCGGCGGTTTCTCCGGCTCGCTCGAAGCTGCTAATGACATTGATGTGCTCAAGCATTCGCTCAACGACATCACCAGCGGCCTGGCTGTCGCATTCGATACAACACTGGTCGCGCTGATCATGAGTCTGCTGGTGATGTTCCCCATGAGTTCGCTTCAAAAATCGGAGGAAGACCTGCTCAACTGGGTCGATGAATATTGCAATGAAAACCTGCTTAAACGCTTGGAAGAACACGAAGCTCAAGCGACGACGCCGGAGCCGGGCATGCCGGCTAAACCAGAGTGGGAATCTGATGCTGCGATTCGTGCTGCGGTGCAATCGGTGATGGCCGGCGACATGGGACAGATGGTGCATCAGCTTCAATCGCTGCACACGCGCTTCGCTGAACTACAGAAGCGCCAGGTGGATGAACTCGATAAATCCATCGTCGGCATCTCGCAGCGCGCTGAGCAGACGCAGCACGATGTCGCCAAGTCGATGATGGAGGCCGCCAGCCGACTTGAGAAATATTTTGATTCACTGGAGCGCGGCATCGCATCGCTCTCCATCGTGCTTCACAACCTGGGCGAAAGGCAAGTGATCATCGAACAAGCACCGCGCCGCTCGTGGTGGCCCTTTGGTCAGCGAAACGGAGGAGGCCGCGATGGGTAAAGGAAAATCACGCGAACATCTGGCGGTCTCGCTCTTCCCGTTCCTGAGCATTCTGGCCTGCATCATCGGCGTGCTCACTCTCATGATCACCGCGCTCGCACTGGGACAGATCAGCGAGAAGGCCTCCAATCAAACGGAGATCGACCGCGCCGAAGAATTTCAGAAGCTACAAAAAGAAGCAGCTCAGCTGAGCCCGAAGCTCGAAAATATCCGCATGACGCTGACGCGAAGTAAAGAAGTGGAAATCGAAGCACAGCGAGCCATGAAGCAGCGCGAAGATCTGGAGAGTAAGCTGAAAGCGACCAAAGCGCCGCAGAAAACAGCAGCACAGCTTGAAGCGCAGGCCAAGCAATTGAAGGAAAAAAACGAGGCCATGGAGAAGCAGCGCAAGGAACTGCTCGCCAGGCTCACGCCGATGCGCGAAGCGGCGGCGAAGATTCCTGACGTGGAAGAAGGCGGCAGAATCACCGTGCGGCCAGGCGGATCAGGCACCAACCTAAAACCTGTGTTCGTCGAGTGCGGCAGCAAAGGCATCGTGATTCACCAGCCGCCACAGGCTGTTGCTGTGCTTCGCGCGGGCATGGAAAAGAGCGAGGTATTTCTCAAGGTGCTGGGGCGCATCGCCAGCGATGAAAACTCGACCATTGTTTTTCTGGTGCGCCCCAGCGGCATCGCCACCTACAACCAGGCCAGCCTGATCGCCCGAACGAATTACGCTCGCAACGGCAAGCTGCCACTGCCCGGCGAAGGCCCCATCGATCTGAGCCTGTTTCGCGGCAAGTAAGTGGTGATGTGGAACAGTGATGATGAAAGTGCGTGATTCATGAAAGCCAGACGCAGACCCTTTGCAGGGACACTCGATTCACTGATGGACACGACGACCAACGTCGTGGGCATTCTGGTGATCGTTCTGGTCATCACGCAGCTTGGTGTTTCCAGTGCGGTGAATCGCATTCGTTCGAGTCTGCCGGAGGTGTCGGTTGAGGAGTTGGAAAAGCAGAAGAATGAAACGAACGATCTTCGCGCCATGGCTGCGAAGATGAGCGAAGGCACCGATGCCATCGAATCGCAGGTGGCCATCGATGAGTCGCTGGTCGAAAGCGCCAAGGCCACGATTGAGAAGCTATCGGCCGAGCTCGCGGTCATTGAACTGGCGATCTCACAAGCGGAGCGTGCAAATCTGCTTGTCGAGGGACTCGCTGAATCTGCGAAAGATTTGCAAGCACAGCTTGCCGCCGCATTGCAAGAAGAAGCCGCGCTGAAAGCAAAGCTCGCTGCCGCACCCACTGCGCCAGCGCCTGCGCCCAAGGAGGTCAACTTGCCCAATCCTCGCTCGGCCCCCAAAGGCGCGAGCGCTCTGGTTGTGTTTTGCACAGGCAACCGCGCCTTGGCTCTGCCGCAAGAAGGATTGCAAAACCTGGCGGAGGCTCGCATTCGTCAGTTGCGATTGCCAATGGATAAGGATGGCGCGGTCGATGGCAGCAAGCTCGTCGAATATTTCGAACGTGTTGATGTAGGCAATCGTCAGTTTCGATTGCGAGTTCGGCTCTACAACTTTGTGCCTTACCTGGTGTTTGAACCGCGCGCTATGGCAGGCGATACGATTGAAGCGATGCACAAAGGCGAGTCGAGTGTTGGCGTGGAACTGCATCGTGCAGATGCGAAGAAGCAGTTCGCGCGCTTCCTCGTGTGGAGCGACAGCTTTGATGCTTATGCACAGGCCCGCGTGATTGCGGATCAGGCGAAACTACCAGCGGGCTGGGAGCCGATGCTGCCGAATCAGGTTTATCAAGTCAGTCTGGCGGGTGTCGTGAAAGTGCAAAGGCCGCCGCCACCGCCACCGCCGCCACCGAAGGATCCGCCACCTCCCCCGCCACCGGTGAAGCCGCCCGCTGGTGAGCCGCCGATCGCGCCACCCAAGCCGCCGCTGCCCAAGGATGACATTGATTGATTGGGACTATCGCAAGCGATTGACCTCCTCTCCAAGTCACGACTTGGCGCAATATCCAAACCGCTTTAGGAGCTTGGATCAAATTGAAATTCGTCTTTACCACGAAGGCACGAAGACACGAAGAAAGGCATGAAGGAAAAGCTTAATTGCTTCATTGGCTCGAAACTTCGTGGCTTCGTGCCTTCGTGGCTATTCGCGGCCACGCTGCTCATTGATCCCTATAATCGCCCTGTGGTTGAACTCACTCGCACAGTTCGTTTTTGTCTCGATGGTCAGCCTGCACAGGCGGACCGCCAAGCGCACGCTATACGCAACAGTTTCAGCGCCTGGCCAGCGATGCGTGGCCTAGGTCGTTATTACGAACTGCTGGTGCGCTGCCGGGGCGATGTCGATCCGCAGACGGGCTACTTCATCAACATCAAGCACATTGATGCTGCGGTGCGCGACGGGATCCTGCCGCTGCTGGAACAGAAAGTTGCATCATCTGCGGATGCCTCTGCCCAGCCGATGGGCCAGCTCATGCGCGAGATGATTGAGAAGCTACAGCCCGCTTTGCATCAGAGCGTGGTGATGTTGCAATTGCAGCTCACCCCCTGCCACAGCCTTTCCATCGGGAGCCGCGACATGGATCACGTACTGATTCGCCAGCAGTTTGAATTTTCCGCAGCTCACCGTCTGCACGTGCCAGACTACAGCGATGAGCGCAACCGCGACATCTTCGGCAAGTGCAACAATCCTTCTGGCCACGGCCACAACTACAAACTCGAAGTCTGTCTGCGTAGCCCCATCGACGCGAAAGGCCACACCTGTCCCGTCCAAGCGATCGATGATCTCGTCGATCAGACCGTCATTCAAAAGCTGGATCACAAACACCTCAACATCGATGTTCCCCAGTTCGCGTCGCTGAATCCTTCGGTTGAAAATATTGCGCAAGTGATTCACACGATGCTCATCGCGGAGGTTGCTGCGCTGGGCGTGGAACTGGATGAAGTGAGTGTCTGGGAGACGGGCAAGACGGTGTGCACCTATCGCGGATCTGTCGTTTAGCGCCGTCCCGAAGGGACGGGCTTGTGCGATTTAATCTTCACATCATTTCACAGTGGTGTCAGATGCAGCTTCTTTGACATGATGATGAAGAATCGGGTCGAGTTTCTGCGCCTCGGCTTCGAGTCTGCGCGCCTGTTTGCGATGCCAGAGCACCATGCCGATGACCACGCTGGCGACGACGCAGATGATGGCGATCTGTACGCCGTGGGAGTATTCCTTCATCTTGTCAATCTGATTGGCACCGAAGTAGCCGACGAACACGACGATGGGCGTGCCGATGAGCGCAGCAGAAGCATCCGAGATAACGAACTTGTGAAAAGGAAACTTGAAGGCGCCGGCGGTGAAGTAGATCGGTGCGCGGATGAGCGGCGTCAAGCGCGTGATGAAAACCGTCTTGCTGCCATGCTTGTGAAAAGCAGCCTCAGCCATCGCGAGTTTCTTTTCGCTGAGCATGGAGCGGATCAGCGGCAGTTTGGGCACGTGATGCCCCAGCCGAAGCCCCAGCCAGTAGATGAAGATGTCGGCACCGATGATGGAAAAATAAACCAGCGGCAACATGATCCAAAGATGAGCAGCACTCTTGGCACAGACCCAGCCAGCCAGAAGCAGCACCACATCCTCGGGCACAGGAAAGCCCAGGCCGGTGCCCCACATGAATAGGGTCACGCCTGTGTAAGACCAATCGAGAAGGATCTGTTCGAGGTCCATGTCAGCCACCGTTAGCGAAGATGCCCCGCCACATGCAGGAGCAGTGGCGCGATTGTAATGGATCGGGCAGTTGAGGTTTGAAACGGACGATCACAATTGTCGCTGGAGAGACCGATCAACGTCAGGCGAGTGCGCGGTGACCTCGAATATGGAGGCGAATCAGCCAGATTCAGGTTCGTCAATTTTTGCAAAAACTGAAAAAAAGACTTGCGAGCAAGGATTAAGTCGTTACATTTGTCGTGTTCACTTTCAGGAGAAGTCCCCCTTACATACGTTGTTCGACTCATGCGACTACTTGGCTTTCTTTGCAATCTGGGCCTGCACCGGTGGCGTGGCGATGTTGACTCCATCGCCAAGCGCTATCGCCACAACACGTGGTGGGACAAGACGAAGAATCATCTGGGCTCGCCTCGCGCTTTGATGCAGACCTGTTCATGCTGTGGCAAGAAACGGAAATGGTCATTCAATCGCGGCAAGTGGCGCGATCACAACGACAAACTGCCAACGGTGGATACCTCCGCTGCCTGGAATTTGCAGTCGACGGGTGACAGGTCTGATTCGTGAATTGTTGGTGAACCCTTTTCGTTTAGCCGCGCAGCAAAGGTCTGTTTCCGGGGGCGACGCTCCGCGCTGGCCGCCGCAGAGCCTTTGGCCAGCGGCTAAACAGAGACTCACATC
>CAZYQL010000027.1:31209-33140 GCA_964650055.1 uncultured Phycisphaeraceae bacterium
GGGGCCTGCTGATAAATCATCTTCAGTTCTTCATCGCTCATCGCTGCCCCGCGCAGCGTCGCCGTTGCATCTACTGGCACCGATGGATCGACCATATTCAAATCAGGATCGATGATCGGGCTTGGGCCGTCGTAGGACGTTTCGAACATCGTGCGCAGAGCCCACCAGCGACTGGCGTAAAGATCAAAACTCATGTCGTGCGTGTTGGCGACGATGTCACTGCCGAAAAGAATCCGTCCTGCATTGCGCTGACAGAAGCTGCGCAGCTCCGAAGGCTTTTTGCTCAGCTCGCGCACCATCCATTTGGTCGCGCTGGTATCGAGATAGAGATTGGGATGGCGATCGAGCAGCATCTGCAAATGATCGAGATGCTCCGGGTCGCCGCCCATGTGTGCCGCGAGCCAGGGGACATCACCATGCTCATCGAGCAATCGCTCAAAGGGTTCGTACTGCTGAGCCTTGGTGCCGTACTTGGCTGCGTCGGCATACTTGGTGGCGAACCAGGTGTCGGGGTCCGAGACGTGCACCATGAACATCATGCCAAGCTGCCGGGCGAGTTTGATGCCCTCCTTGCGAGCCGGCGAATCGAGCGTCAGCGCATCGCTGAAATCTCGGCCACGCGGCGCTGCCCAGAGCTTCACGATGCGCGAGCCTTTCTCGTAAAACTTTTCGATGCGATGCAGCCAGTCCGTGGTGAACGTGCCTGGCTGATCCTTCTTCTCATAATTAGGCACAGCGATGAACTGAATCCGCGGTCCAAATTCACTCTTGAGATCATCGACAATCTCCAGAGGCGCCATCGTCCAGATGCGCTCGATGTTGAACACATCCGCCACTTCAAAGAACAATCGCGCTGCTTCCAGGCTGTGAATGTGATTGTGTACATCCCAGATCGGGCCAGAGTAAGGCAGTCGCTTGGCCTCATCGCGGTAAGAAAGGCCCAGCGTGTTCGCAGGATTTTTTGGAGCAACATCGGTGGCGATCATCATGCGGAAAGTGTAGCCCAAGATCGCGGCGGCTACAGACATCTACTGCCGAAAAATACATTCTTCACGCTCGGTATAACCCGTGCTTGTGGATGTAGGTTTCCACAGCCGGCACGACCATGCCGCGGATGGACTGCCCTGCTGCGATGCGCTGACGAATGGCCGTGGCGCTCACATCCATCACCGGCAGATCCACCATGCGAGTTCGCCAAACATCCACATCAAAACCCTCAGGCAGATTCGCGAGCATCGACTCCCGCGTCGCAGGCGGCCGCACCATCACCATTGGCTCCGCCAGTTCAACGATGCGCTCCCACTGTCTCCACTTGTCGAACGAGGCCAGTTGATCCGCACCAATGAGCAGCCTGAGTTTGATGCCTTCGCCCAGTCGCTGATGAAGCGCGGCAATCGTGTCGATCGTGTAGCTGGGCTTTGCATCCTCTGCGCTGGCGCGATCCAGTTCATCTGTAAGTATCACCGCGCGATCTTCGTGAGCAAGCATTAGGCGAAGCATCGCCAGCCGGTGCTTTGGTTCCGTCGGAGGCTGATCCTGTTTGAAGGGCGAGAGCGCTGCCGGGATGTACGCCACCGCATCAGCGCCGATCTTCTTCATCGCTTCAAGCGGCAGCGCCAGATGCGCCACATGCGGCGGATCAAAGCTGCCACCAAAAAGCAACACGGATTTGCACGCACGAAGGTCCACGCGATCAGTGTAGTCCGCAAAAACAATCCCGCACTTCACTGCGTCGAGTCATGAAGCAACTGGTCGAACCGTTCGATCAACGGCTCTTCAACGATCTGCTCAAACTGTCCAAGCCAGTGGCGGATGTAATCAAAATCGACCGTCGCATGGCGCGCCAGCAGTTCAACCACATCAATACGATCCTGCGGACGATTGGCGATGACTTTCTGAAGGAGCAGATCTTCCAGGGCGAGGAAGCGAAC
>CAZYQL010000028.1:0-5341 GCA_964650055.1 uncultured Phycisphaeraceae bacterium
GTTTGCCAGTGGCGGCAATCGCACTAAGTCAGAATCATCACACCTTCATCTTCACCGCTCGAATCGCCATGAACATTGGAATCTCCCGGCGAGACAGGTTCTCCGCTTTCGCGCGCGGGCCGGAATCGCTGTGCTTGTGGCTGCACCATTCCTCGATGGAATCCACGAGAAGGCCTGCCTGTTTCAAAGCCTTCACATAGACGCTCATCGGGCGATGAAAAGTCCATGTGTATTTGCCGGGGTCCTTGCCGGGATGCGTGACGATCGGCTCTTTACGCGAGGTCATGTAGCGGTCGATTCGCCGATACTGCGTCATCGATTTTTCATCCCAGCCCCAGTGCGTGTAAGGCGGGCCGCGGAAGACCGGATGATTCATGACGATGACCACGCGCCCCGTGCCATCGCTCACCAAGGCGTTGGCGATGCCCTCAAACACTGGGCCGATGGGATTGATATTCGCGATCGCCAGCACGCAGGCAGCGGCATGAAATTGACCGGCGAGTTTGCCGTGATGATCCAGCTCCCGGGCATCGCCGACCATGTAGTGAATCTTTGAATCGCTTCGCTGCCGGGCTGCATCAATGAGCGGCTTGGCGGCATCGATGCCAGTCACGCGCGCCTGCGCTGCGTGAAGCAATCGGCAGAGAACGCCTTGGCCACATGCGACATCGAGCACCTTCTCACCGGCCTTGATTTCCAGCAGTTTCATCACGCCGGGCAAGACAACTTCACGGTGATACTCGCTGCCTTCATCGCCGACGAGCTGATCGTACCAATCGGCGACCTGCGACCAATCGGTGGGCCGGGAATCGAGTGGCTTCGGTGACGCGGGCTTCTTAGGGCTCGGCGGGCCTTTACGATCAGATGGGCGGCTTGGACGGGTCATGATGGTGAGGAGAATATCAGGAGTTCGCTGACACTGATCGTCAACGAGCGCTGTCTGTTTGATCACATCACCAGACCATCGAGTGATGAAAGCCCCAGCGGCTCACGCGTAAAAAATGGTTCCGCATAGCGCACGCCGATGCGGCTGCCCATGTAGCCGTTCATTTCGCGGAGCCAGTCCACGATTTTTCGATTTCGTTCGGGAACAACGAACTGCGATTCATAAGCGAGAATCGACTGTATCTTCGTATCGATATGCTCGGTGATGTCCATGCAGAACGATGGCGAAGCAACGTGGCGCAGATGCGTGCAGTAGTAATAGATGAGCCATTTGGGATAGATCGGCTCGCCCGGCAGATCGATCTTCGTAAGCTTCGCATCGAAGCGGGCATCTTCCACGATGCGCGTGGTGGCCACGTGATCGGGGTGCGCATCTTCAAAGTAAGGCAGGAAAACAATCGAAGCCTGATGCTCGCGAATGACGCCCGCCACAGCATGGCGCGAAGCGAGATTGTGTTCGACCTGCCGATTGGTTAAACCGAGCTGACGACGTTTGACGCCGAGAATTTTCGCAGCAGCATTCCATTCGCGCTCACGAATTTCGGGAGAGCCGTGCGGCGTAGGCTCGCCGTTGGTCATGTCGAGAACGAGCACGTTGTGCTGCTGCTTGGCGAGACGAATGATGGTGCCGCCCATGCCCAGTTCCTGATCATCAGGGTGCGGGCCGACGACGAGAATGTTGGCCATGATGAAATCGTCCTTTGCTTAAGCGGATTATTCGCGGAGGCTATCCGTGACGAGCCACGACCGTAAGGGAGTGAGGTTTTAGATTAATTGATCCCGCTCCCTTACGGTCGCGGCTCGTTGGGCGGTTGTGTTTGCGCGATTCAGTACATCGAAATATAGCGACTCAATCTGCTGACACATTTGGCGGTGATCGAACTTCTGCATGACGTGAGTCTTGCCTTGTGCTGCGAGTTGCTTGGCCTGAGCAGGATTTTCCAGGGTCCATGCGAGCGCATCGAGCAAGGCGGGTTTGTCGGCGGTGGGGACGAGACGGCCGGTGAGACCTTCGATGCAGACTTCGCGGATGCCGCCGGTGTCGTAGGCCACGATCGGGCAACCCGCGAGCAGCGACTCGATGAGCGTCCTGCTCTGCCCTTCCTGATACGAGGGCAAGACCATCACATCCATCGCGCGGTAGAGCTGTGCAACACGGGCGAAGGAGACGAAGCCGGTGATGGCGACGCGGTCTTCAAGATGAAGTTCGCGGATGAGTGATTCGATGGCGGGCCGATGAAAACCATCGCCGACAAAGAGCAGGCGAAGCTCGGGGTGAAGAGCGCGCAGCTGCGGCATGAGGCACAGCAGGTCTTCGTGCCCTTTGAGGCGATCGAGACGCGCGACGAGGCCGATGACGGGGGCGCTCATCGGAATGCAAAGTTCGTCTTGCAACGACTGTCGCACCGAGTGACGCAGATTGCTTGTCGTCTCGCCACTGTTCATCTCAGACCAGAACGCGACATCGACACCACTGGGAATGATGGTGTATTGCGACGGCTCGCCGATGTGATGTTCGCGGTACAGATCGACCATCGGCTGCGTGATGCCGATGAGTTTGTGACATCGCTTTGCCGCCCAGCGCTCCGCAGCGATGTACGCTTTTCGCACCAGCCAAGGTTGTTTATCGTGAAACGGAGAACCGTGAACGGTGTGAATCACTGCGGGCACCTGCTCGCGCCATGCTGCCACCCTACCCAGTATGCCTGCCTTGCTCGAGTGAGTATGCACGACCTCGGGCCTAATCTCGCGAATGATCCGCCGCAGATCGCGGTAACAGAACCAATCATGCCCCGGCAGAATCGATCGCCGCATCGATGCGACTTCGATCATGTTTGCCCCACCGCTTTTCGCTTCTTCAAACAGCGATCCTTCAGGCCCATAGATCGGCCCGTAAGCCAGATGCACCTGATGCCCCGCTGCTACCTGAGCAGCGCAGGACATGACCGTATTCTGCTGAGCACCGCCAGCAATCAGGCGCGTGATGATGTGCAGAATCTTCAGCGGCTTTCGCGCTGCGGCTGCGCCAGCTTGGATTGATGTTGTCATTCGATTGCTTGTCCGAGCCTTGATGCGTAAGCGAGCGGATGGTCCGGACTTTCCTGTGCTTTCGTGGCATCCGATCGCTTACGCTTCACGGCACGGAAGGACTTTAATACAGAGCCTCAATACCGAATCCACTCCAAACTCAATCCCTGCGGCGCAAGTGTCGGCCCGGCATGACGACGATCAGCCGTCGCCAGAATCTTGTCGATGATCTCCGGTGCGAAGTGTCCGCGCCCGACTTCGACGAGCGTGCCAGCAATGATGCGCACCATGTTGTAGAGAAAGCCGCTGCCTTCGACGACGATATGCACCTGCGGCCCTTCGCCATCACACTGATTTCGCTGCTCGACGAAGCAATCGAAAATCGTGCGCACCGTGTTGTCGCGCCCATGATCAGCA
This sequence comes from uncultured Phycisphaeraceae bacterium, assembly GCA_964650055.1. Lineage (GTDB taxonomy): Bacteria > Planctomycetota > Phycisphaerae > Phycisphaerales > Phycisphaeraceae > JTS-RE9. The sequence goes on from CAZYQL010000028.1 coordinate 3,391, forward strand.
TTAGCCAGGCCCGCGACATCGTGCGTGCCGATGAGTTTCTTCGCAGCCACATTCATCTTCTCGACATCGAGATTCAGCCAGCAGTGCCAGACGCAAAATCGCTGATGAAGCGGGCGATGGGGACTATTGAAAATCCGGTAACGATACCGCTTGTGCTTAGCTCCACTGATCGCATCAAAGCTCGCATCGACTTCTTCCGTGCCCATCACCTCCACATCGCGCGGCAGCCTGCTGTTGATCGCCGGTGCAATCCGCTCAAGCGGAATGCGCGTGGCTGCATCAAAATGCGCCACCTGTCCTCGGGCATGCACCCCCGCATCCGTGCGACTGGCCCCCACCACAATCACGCGCTGCTTCATCACCATCGCCGTCGCCATTTGCACCACGCCCTGCACCGTGCGCAGCGGCTCCTGGCCCGGCGGCTCCTGCTTCTGCCAGCCATGAAACGCGGTGCCATCGTAGGCGATGGTCAGCTTGTACCGTTTGAGAATCGGGTCATCCGTTTGCGACATGGCCAAAGGATATGCGATGCGCTGAATAAGTGAATCTCAATACTTCAGGCCGTTCTCGCGGATGTGAACGAAAGGATCGCCGCCGTGGAAATTGCCGCCGACGACTTTGCCGATGAAGATGTCGTGATCCCCTTCGTAGTCCATGTGGCAGACCAGATCGCATTCCATATAAGCAAGCGATCCCGCCAGAATCGGCGACTTATTCACCGTCGGCGTCACCTGCTCAAAGCCGAGAAATGGATCTTCAGTCGGCTCGATTTTGCCTGCAAACTTTCGCATCAGCACTTTGTCACCTTTAGGAATCTGACAGAGGCCAAACTGGTGCGAGTTGCTGATCAGCGGCATGATCGGCCTTCCTTTGGCGATCGCCAGGCTGACCATCGGCGGCTCAAACGAGGCCTGCTGCACCCAGCTCGCCAGCATGCCCATGCGGCGATCTTCGAAACATGCCGTGAGAATGAACAGCCCCGAGGGAATAGGGCCGATGGCGTCGCCGATTCGTTTGAGAACATCTTTGTCCATCATCTGCGGTACTCATCACCCCGGCCCGGAGAAACACCCGAAGAAAAAAGGAACGCGAAAGAACTCGCACGCTGAAAAGCCCGACGCACCTGACCGAGCAGGTGATACACATGCTGATGAACTCAGTGAGTGCAGGATACGCAGGGCACCGATGATTGCAAGCTGGACCCGCTTGGCTACATCCGTTGGCAATGACTGGGCTGATCCCCTATAACCCTTCGCCATGCCGACTCCGACACAAAAATTTGACGCTGTCATGTTCGATCTTGATGGCACTCTGGCTGACACTTTGCAGGACATCGCCAATGCTGCGAATCACGCGCTGGTGCAGATGGGGCATGCTGCCATCGAGACGCTACGCTTTCGATTTCTCGCCGGGCAAGGCCTTCGCAATCTCATGGTCGCTGCCCTTGGCCCGGATCATGCGGATCAGATCGATGAAGGGATGAATCTGTTTCGTGCGTATTACGCGGATCATTTCATTGACAACACGAAACCGTTTGATGGCATGAGTGAAGTGCTCGATGAGATCGTGGCACGCAAGCTACCGATGGCGGTGCTCAGCAACAAGCCTCACCCGGCCACGCTGCTGGTCATGGAGAAGGTATTCTCGCACTGGCCCTTCGCGGCGATTGTCGGCCATCGTCCTGAGAAACCGCTCAAGCCTGATCCTGCCTCGGCACTGGACATTGCAAACTCACTTTCAATCCCTCCTAAGCGCTGGATGTACGTCGGCGACACGCGCGTTGACATGGAAACAGCCACGAACGCGTCCATGTATCCCGTGGCTGTGCTTTGGGGTTTCCGCGATGAAGCCGAACTTCGCGACAGCGGCGCGAAGGCCATCGTGAAGCACCCGAGTGAATTGCTGGATTTGCTTTGATTTGAAGCAAGAGCCGCGACTCAACGAGTCGCGG
>CAZYQL010000028.1:5441-19808 GCA_964650055.1 uncultured Phycisphaeraceae bacterium
CCGCGACTCAACGAGTCGCGGCTCAAGTGAGGCGATGCGGTCGATTAAGATTCTGCAGTCGCTTCCATCAGCCCGCCGCGCCATTCCATGTAGCGATAAGGTAACGCATGTTCATCGTGCAGTTGGCGAAGTCTGGACTGAAAAATTTCATACACCTCGTGTTGCCACTCTTCAGTCCCGCGCTGGCAGAAATAAATTCGGCAGCCCAGCGGACGAATCGCATGCGTCGTGCAGAGATTGTTCACTTGAAAGGGACAAGGCGATTTCAGGTCAAGGCGTGATGTCCACGCATCATCGCTTTTGCCTTCATTAAGTTTGCTGAGAAACCAAGCGATTTCTAAGCCGGTGACGTACAGCAGATGGCCGTAGGCGTTGAAGTTGCAGCAGCGACCGCTGGCCCAGCAGACGGGGGCTTTATCGCGAATGACCTGAGCCATGTCGTCGTAGAGCGCGGTGATAGCGTGATCGATGACGGGCAGCTTGGCTGCCTCGCGCCACAGCGCCCAAGGCTGATCGCGACTGAAACGGTCCTCTGTCATGACGAGCGATCCCCGGGCGCGGGCTTCTTCCAATCGACATCGGGATCCTTCGAGAAAGTACCCGAGGCCTGATTCAGGCAGCTCTCGCAGGCCACGGCAAAAGGATTCGCGCCGGGCAGAAGCGTCGCCCCTTCTTCGCGCTCAGGTCGCCAGTGCGCCTTGGCACCGAGCTGCTCGCGGCGGCACATGGTGCACTCATAGGGAAGCTCTTCGCTGGCCGTGTTGCTGATCGCCACCTTCATACAGGCGAGGCAGAGAATAGACCCGCGATGGCCTTCGATCATGGGAATCACTTCGTCCCAGTCGGTGCCACAGAAATCGCAACTGATGATGATGTAGCCGTTTTCGGTTCGTTGCATGGCGGGATTGTAGGGGAAAGGAAAAGCGAGAAAGCGGGAAAGCGAAAAAGCGTTCCAATCTATTTAGCCGTTCGCCTTGGCGAACGGAGGATGAACGATTACTCACGTTCATTCTTGAGGAGCAGTTTGATCTCAATGGTGAACGTATCACGCACGCGCTTGAGCGCTTCGCCTTTGGCGCGGAAGTTGAAGAACGAAGCCTTGATCGGGCTATCGAGATTGGCGTGGCCGGTGGTGCGGATCATGTCGATCTTTTTCACGTTGCCTTCGCGGTCGAAGGTGATGCGCACGATCGGGTTCGCCGCCGTGGGTCCCGACACCAGCCACGAAGGCGTGGTGATATCCGGCGTGGACGCCACGATCTGAATGCCCGGCCGCGTGATGACGCCGCCCGGCTCCACCGCAAACTGACGATCCTCCAGAATCGTCGGCGGCACATCGCTCTCATCACGCGGCGCTGAGGTCGGATTCGATGGCTGCGTCGGCGGCACCGGCTTGGTCGCTTTTTCGTCGTCAGCCTTGGGCGTTTCTTTGGCGCTCTCATCGGCGCTGGTCGCAGGTTTTGGTGTGGGCTGCTCTTTGCCTTCCTGCGGCGGCGAGGTCGTCGGCTGACCATCCTTCATCGGCTCAGGTGTCTTGCTCGGAATCAGTGTCGTCGGCTGCCCCTTCTCCGATGGCGGCGCATCAGAAGGCAGAAGCCTTGCAGGCGCACCTGGAATCGGCACCGGCGTCTCCGCACGCGGCTGCTGCGCCGGATTCTTCGACGCTGTCGTCACATCAGATTTCGAAGATTCCCGAGATTCATTGCTGCGCGCATCCGGCTTCACAAAAGTCGCATCAGGATCAATCACCGGTGCGAGCGGCGTGGGCAATGCAATCTCCGTTTGCGTTGAAGGCGCACCCGTAGCAGGTCGATCCGCTTGCGCCATCGGCTGACGCACAGGGTTCCCCGTTGCCGCGGGCCCTTCCGCACGCGGCTGCGCTTTAGGTGCCACCGGCAGCATCGCCAATGCCTTCGCCTCCGATTGCTCCACCGATGTCACCGCAGGTGTGGTGAGCGGCGACTTTGCCTCAATGCGCTTCGATGGATCTTCCGGCTGCTCAGTAGGTTCACGCTGCTTGCTCGCCTTGGTCGGATCCGTCGGCTCGGGAGTCTTCTTCGCCTTCACCACTTCTACTGGTTGCGGCTGAGGCGGAGACGGCGGCGAAGGATCACGCGGCGTCGATGCATTTTTGACCGGATCCACTTTGCTTTGCAGCGCAGGCTGCTCCACCGAACTGGCCACTGCGATCAGCTTGCGAAAATCGTCATAAGGAATCCACGCCACCGCAGTACGCACATCGTCAGGCTTATCCTTGCCCAGCACCAACTGCTCCACCTGAATCGGCCTGATGCGCACATTATTCGTCTCATCCGATTCTTCCAAGGCATCATCGGCATCAGTTTTGATAATGAGGAACCTCGCGCCTGACTCTTCTTCAGGCAGATCGATCAGGCCGGTCAGCCGGGATGTGTAATAGCCCCCTGCTGCCAGTGGCTGCGACTGCTCATGCGTGGCCAGCAGCTTGTCACCTTCATCGAGCACGTTGTCTTTGGAGAGGTAAACGCGATCACGCCAGTTAGTTGCCTTGGTCGCGCCATCACCTCGATTGGCGATGATGGCGTCGAGGGTCAGCGTCTCTCCGTTCATGACGGTGTCCGGTGCGCTGAACACCGGCACGTGCAGATCGGCTGCGCCACGCGCTGTCTCATTAATTTTCTCCGGTTGCTCCGCAGCATCAGGGCGAAGCACACGAATCGGACGGGCAATGGTGTTGTTGGTTTCATCAAACTCATCAATGCGTGCCAGATGATCGGCGACAAAGATGAGGAAAAAACGATCGCCTTTCAAGTGCGATGGCAACTCAATCCGAACTTCAGCGCGGCGGGAATAGGCAAAGCCCGCAGTGAGTATCGCACTAGGTCCCGGTGTCGCAGTCAGCAGCATGTCCTCTGTATCAAGCGTTTCATTAGTCGAAAGAAAAACGCCATCAAACCACGACGCAATCACCGGCTCGCTGTCCGTCGCGCCGCCAACAGCAAACTCCACAGGCACGACTTCTCCAGTCCGTACAGCCGCAGGCGATGAAGCGGCAAGCATCACCAGATCAGGCTTGGCAATTTCTTCCTGCGAGTAAATGCGAATCGGCTGCGCGATGACATTATTCTTCTCCCCCGCCGCTTCCTTGATCGTGTCCTGAGGATCGATGACCACTATCAATTGGCGAAAGCGGGACGCATCACGAGGCAGTATTATTTTTGCTGTCTGCTTCTCACTGCTTTGCTTCGCGTCCAGCGCGATGCCCGTGACTCCAACCAACAGAGAATGTTCAAAGAGCAGCACATCATTCGCATCCAGCGCATCATCTTCCGATAGGACAAAGCGCGTGATGACGCCCTGCTTCATCGGCGTCGCGGCGAGGCCTTGATTGCTGATGACAAAATCAAAGTGCGCCTCGCGACCTGCAATCATGCGCTGGCTCAGTTCCAGCGATTCCAGCCGCAGGTCAGGCCACTTGGGCAGTTCTTCCTGATCCCGCAGCGAATGCGCCATCGCTGGGAGTAGCACCACGTGCAGCGCCAGCGCGATGATCGCACCAAGGGTCAGCGGCAAAATGGTTTCGCGTTCGAGCATGTCGTCGTTGGGTAGTCCGCTACGAGCCGCGCCCGTCAGGAAGCGGGACTGCGCTTTGATTCAACCACTCACTTACGGTCGTGGCTCGTCGCGAAGCGTTGCAGTGAGAGCGTTCATGACATCCTTGCGGAATCATAGGCAAGGCGATCGTCACATCGGCCTGCGCGTGGGATTGAGCAGCAGATTGTCGTGGCCGGGGATGATCACGTCGGCGATCTCGATTGCTTCTGAAAAACTCTCGCGGGCCTGCTCGATGTCATACGCATTGCGCAGAACCTGACCGTTTTCCAAGTGCTCTGCGGTAGGTACCGCGTCACCAGCAATGAGCGTTGTAGAGTTGAGCTTCAGGAGTAACAGGCCACAAGTGCCGGGCGTGAATCCAGGCAGCGGAAACAGATCGACCTGTTCAGCGAGGCGATCGGGGCAAGGCTTGAACCTGCGAAGCAGCGTGATCTCCTGCTTGAGCGTGGCTTCCATGTCAGCCGCCCCGCTGCCCGCCGCGGCCTGGGCTTGTTCGACCAGGAGTTGGCCCATCGCTTCGCGCTCCATGCCGCTGATCCACCAGTCCGCGTGATCGAAGGCATCAAGTCCCCAGCGGTGCGCCGGTCGAAAATTGGTCAGAAACACATCGGTGATATCAGAGGGCTTGAGGCCGGAGCGTTCGAGCAATCGAGCGCTGATGATCTGCGCGGGCAAGCCGGGATCGACGAGGATATTGCGATCGCCACTGCGAATGAGTGTGATGGTGGAGTGAGCGGTGCGAACGGGTGTCTTCTCGCCCCAGAACTCATTGCTGCTGAGGGTGCCGATGCTGATGATGCGGTAGTTCATAAAGTGGCTTGTGGCTATAAGGAGCGTCGCCTGGCATGCGAAGCTGCGGTGTCAGAAAAAAGTGATTGCGTTAATCCTTCAGGCCATCGATGCGCATGCCGCCTAGTTGATCCTTGCGTTTGCGCATCATGTCGAGGACCAAGCCCGGCAACAGTAAATGGAGGCGATCGATATCCCCCGCTGAAGCGATCTGCTTGATGAGACTGGAACTGGTGAAGGCATAATTCTCGCCGGTCATGATGAAGACGGTTTCGATCTCGGCCACGGCCCGGTTGGTCAAGGCAAGTTGAAATTCAAAATTGAGATCGGTGACATTGCGAAGGCCACGGAGGATGGCGGTAGCGCCGATGCTGCGGGCATAGTCAACGGTCAGGCCGGTGTAGGTGGTCACTTCCACCGTCGGGCCGCAGTCGGCAAGAATGGTGGAGATCATCTCCAGCCGTTCTTCCATGGAGAACAGCTCGGACTTGGCCGGGTTTCTGCCGATGGCGACGATCAGTTTGTCAAAGAGAATTCTGCCCCGGCGAATGACATCGACATGCCCGTTGGTGATCGGGTCAAAGGTGCCTGGGAACAGTCCAATGCGAGGCTTGGTTGCCATGCGTCCGAGTATAGCAGGCCGTGGGCCGGGGCTGATACTTGAGATCCGTGGAGCAATCGTCATAACTGGCGCAACTGGTCACGCTCGGGGCTTGCGGAACATTTCTTGTTGCGTTAGCTGGCTCGCGATCGGGGCATATTGCATAGTTCCATTGTCGCCCGGCAATGCAAGGCAACGAACCAAGCCGCCGCGAACGAGATGGAGCCAAGCCCAAGGCCAGCACAAAACCGCTGGTCAACGAACAGCACCCTCTCGACAATTTCACCCTGGATGGGGTCTCGCACCGGCCGCCTCCCCGGTCGAGACCCTTTTTTTATTTTCAGGCTGGATTGGACGTTCATTTCTTCGCGTCTTTCATTCACAAAATCGACGTGGGACCTGGGCTGTCATGCGGCAGCGTTGTATTTTCTGGGAGCCAATGAGTCAGGCCATTGCAAGCATATTCAAGGGTTGGATGGTTTTGCGAGTAAGCCCCGATTCAAATGCAATGCGCACCAACTCGGCGGCGTTTGATGCGTCCAACTTGAGCATCAAGCTGCCGCGATGTTTATCGACGGTCCTGATGCTGATGTGCAGCGTGCTTGCAATTTGCTTGCTGGCTAGACCGGACACGACCAACTTTAGAATTTCAATTTCTCGGATAGTGAGAAGCTTGATCTTTGATGCACATTGATGACGCTCCTTCAACTCCGCCCGCAACACCGTGTCGTATTCGATCGCCTTGAGAACTCGGGCGTACAGTAGGTTGGGATCCTCAGACTTTTCTACATAGTCGAAGGCGCCGTGCTTCATCGAACTGACTGCTGTGTGGACATCCCCATCACTGGTCAAAAATATCACAGGAATACAGTAATTTCTTAGCTTCATATATTCGAGAAGTTCGACACCCGACATTCCCGGCGTCTGCACATCGAATAGGACGCAACCGGGCTGGTCTGAGTTAACTTCCGCAAGAAAGTCGGCAGCGGATTCAAACCGTTCAGTGTGGAGTCCGCTCAATCGAAAATGCGACAGGAGCGATGACGCCATCGCTGGATCTTGTTCAACAACAAATACCCTAGGCCTGGAGAAGGTGCTCATCGAACACCACCCTTCAGCGCGTGAAATGGTTCGGCCAAAGGTAGCGGCAACCGCTCAATCAAATTTCGAGTGTGCGTCATGGGGCCTCCGAGTTGCGACAGTGGATTAATGGACACCAACTCGAATGCGCTAGATCGCGCATTCTCGATGTCCAAACAATCACTCGCCTGAAGAAACGAACTTCAGTGCGTGGTCGTCAACGGCGATCCCCATTACTACTTAGGCCCCATATCACCGTTGACAATTGAATCGGATGATGAACCTGCCAATCTTTAAGGAAGTGTCGCTTGTTTGCCTTCGATCCCACAGAACAGGGTAAACGACTGGTAGCAGGACAGTTTCACCGACTTTTGCCATCTCGCATCGCGAACAAGATGAGGACGACAGCAAGGTGCCGCATGTCGCTCAAAGAAGCGAATGAGAAAAGACGCAGCGATGTCAGAAATGTTTGCGTGGTGCGATCGGATTCAATCAGGGCGAAGACCTTGATGCCGCGCGTAGGCCACGGAAATCCGTCAGCCATTTGGGGACCCAGGCATCAACATCGATTGGACCGCATCTCACCTAGATACCCAACCGATTCCGACTCAGGCCACAAACGCCAACCAATAGAAGAGCCATCCCGTCAATGCGGTGAAGCACATTCCCATGGCAGCAGCTTTCGCCACGCGCTTGTGATGAGCACCATACGAGCCAAACCCCTGCGGCCTGGCGAATCGGCGGACTGCGCCGACAAGCGTGTATATCCACAGCAGCGACGCACTGATGGCAAAGAACAGATGTACATAGAGCACCGGGTTCACCCAGGTCGTGTAGTACGGAGAGACCTCGGCATTCTGTCGCCAGCCATGGAGACGCACGTCCACTTCAAAAAGTAGCACGGCAAACAACAACAACCCACCGAGCGAGACCTGGACCTTTCGGTGAAGCTGATAGTTCCGTTTGTACTTGACGATGTAGATGCTCCAGAGCATGATCGGAATGACAGCGATCATGGCCAGCGCCACCACATCCATCATGAACGACGCGCGGCTGAAAGGTATGAATCCTTGCATAGGTGAATTCCAATCACATGAGTAATGCAGCCAATATCGTCAATCACGCAGCCTGGGTATGAAGTTCTGCTTCCACTGCCGCGATGATGGCGTCGGGAATTCCTTCCAGTGGAACGATCTGCTCGGCGCCGCCCAGCTTGATTGCTTCACGCGGCATGCCGAAGACCACGCAGCTTGATTCATCCTGAGCGATGGTCGCAGCGCCCGCGTCGCGCATCTCTTTGAGGCCTGCGGCACCGTCGTTGCCCATGCCGGTCATGATCACGCCCACAGCATTTCGGCCGGCGTAGGCAGCTACGGATTTGAAGAGCACATCCACCGAAGGGCGATGGCGATTCACGTGCGGGCCTTCTTTCACACGAGCCTGATAGACGGCACCAGATCGGGTCAATAGCAGATGCATATTGCCCGGAGCGACCAGCGCTCTGCCGGGCATGACGGTGTCGCCGTCTTCGGCTTCTTTGACATCAATTTCGGATTCGCGATCCAGACTCTTGGCGAAGGCTTCGGTAAACCCTTTGGGCATGTGCTGCACGATGACGATGCCAGGTGAGTTGCGTGGCAATCGAGGCAGGACATAGCGCAGCGCCTCGGTGCCGCCGGTGGATGTGCCGATGGCGATGATGCGATTGGTGGTGCGTTTGAGTGCGGTCGGGGCTTTGATCGCGGCAGCAGCGGGCCTTATCGCGGGTTGAAGGAGGCGGACCTGCCCGGCGGCTTTGACCTTCTCGCAGAGTTCGCGGCCGATGTCGCCGATGGAGTAAGCAGTGCCCGGCTTGCACATCACTTCCACAGCGCCAGCTTCCAAAGCCTCCATCGCCAGTTCGCCGCCAGCGGCGGTCAGCGAAGAGACGATGACCACGGGCATCGGCTTGTAGTGCATCAGTTTCCGCAGAAACGCCAGACCATCCATGCGCGGCATCTCAACATCCAGCGTCAGAACATCGGGAGCCAGTAGTACGATCTTGTCGCGAGCAACGTAGGGATCGGGCGCTGTGCCGACGACTTCGATTTGCGGATCGCGCGATAGTTCCTGAGTGAGGATCTGGCGCACGACGGCGGAGTCGTCAACAATCAGGACGCGTGTTTTTCGGGCAGTCACTTGGATCATGTTTCGCTACTCACAAACAAAAATAGAATGGGTTTACTGACCGTCCAAGGTGAACCGCAGGAGTACGGGCTTGTCCTCGATGAGTACGGCAACGGCATCGCCGGCTTCAACGAATTGCTGCCACTGCTCGTCGTTGGCATCCGACACCTGCGGGGGCGTCAGGTCGAAGACGGGAGCATCGCCGGATATCGTTGTGAGCAGTCGGCCCAAAGTGACATTCATGAGTTCCCCCAGTGCATCACTGGCCTGTTCGCCAGCAGCATCTTCATCAGGCTCTATGCCCAGAATGTTCGCGGCCAGTTCCTGAGCCAATGATCTGGGGGCCAGGAGCGTCAGGTTGCCGGCGGTCGGCCCTCGGAATCCGATCGTTGCCATCATCGCCGGTTCGCCCATGGGAGGCAGGTCTTGGGGCGACGCGGGATCGCCGAACATGAAAGCCAGGCTTGCAAGTACTTCGCAGAAAACTTCTTGAACGGATTGGGTGGTGGTGTCAGACATTGTTGGTGGTTCCCAGCACGTCGTTGACGACGCTGTTGAATTCCTCGGGTGCAAACGGCTTGCGGACGTAAGCGGTGACGCCCTTGCTTTTGAGGTGTTCGATTCGTGTGGTGCTGCCTTCGGTGGAGACGATGATGACGGGGATGGATTTCGTCACGCCGTTCTCCGACAGCTTTTCAATCATCTCGACGCCGTTCATCACGGGCATGTTGATGTCAGCAAAAATGACATCGACCCAGTGCTGGTCAATGAGTTCGAGCGCTTCCTTGCCGTTGCCTGCAAAGTAAAGTTCGCCCAGCGGAATCTTGCCCATGCGCAAGGTCTTCTCGATGATCGAGCGCACGACTTTGGAGTCGTCCACAATGAGTATGTTGAATGCCATTGGTCAGTTCCTCTCGCTGGTTTGACCCAGGATGTCTTCAAGTGCATCGAGGCGCTCGACGATGCGACACATGGTCGCTTCGATAACGTGCACATCGATCTTCAGTCGCGCCATCGTTGCTTCACAGGGTTTGTAGTTGGAGCCGTCGCTTCCGGTGCCGATGCCGCTGAGCGTGCAGATTTGATCGGAAGCATGCACCAGATCGATCAGGGCCTGATGCTCGGGCGGGCAGTTTGAAGGCTCGTGATGCCAGCGCGCTGCAGCGACCAGCGCATCAGGCAGGCCCCAATGTTTCAGGAGCGCTGCGCCCACTTCGGCGTGATCGATGCCCAGCACATGGCGCTCAGCCTGCTCGAAGGACACATGTTGTTCGAAGGCTTCATGGCGAATGGCCTGGCCATCGACTTCCAAGTAGGTGCTCAGCACATTCTTGCCTACATCGATCAGCAGGCCGCAGGTGAACGCACAGGAGGGAACGTCGATCTTGAGCAGCTTCCCCAGTTCCTCGGCACCGCAGGCCACGGCGACACTGTGCAGCCAGAGCATGCCCGGCGGCAAGTCGTAGCCTTGCACAGGCGTCATTGCGAAGGGCTTCACCACAGAGCTGACAACCAGATCGAGCATGCGGCGCACACCAAGGCGCGCCACCGCCATATCAATCGTATCGATCTTGCGTTGCCCGCCGTACATCGCCGAGTTCGCCAGGCGCAGCGCGTTGGTCGCCAGGCCGGGGTCGTGATTGATGACGCGGGCGATTTCACACAGTTCAGCATTGGGCTTTTGCAGGACACTAATCACCTTCACCGCCGCCACCGGCAGCGAAGGAACCGTGAGCACCTGCGCCAGAATGTTGTCGCGTTGGTTCAAAGCTCACCCTCCGATCCGTTCTTACGAATCGTCGTTCGCCCCAGGCCCATGTACAGCGACATGGTGCGCGGCTCGGTGCCTCCAACATCTTCGGCGGCCAGCATGAGGCCGTTCTTCCAGAGCACTTTGCGAAACGTCGTCATGTTGCGCTCGCCGATTTTGAACCGCCCTACTTGATCCATCGGGCTGCCAGCACCGGCGACCTTAATCGTCATGCGACTACCGATGGCACCCAGATCCATCACCGCCTGAAGCAGCGCGATCACGCCGGTGTCCACAAACATGCACGGGCGTTTGACCGCTTTGTCGGCCTCGATTTTCGAACTGGGCAGCATGCAGTGAATCAGTCCGCCGACACCTGCTTCGGGATCGAACACGCTGACTCCCACACAGGAGCCCAGCGAGTAGGTCACCAGGATCTCGCGCACGTCATTGGACACGAGCATTTCGCCAATGCCTGCCACGCGGATCCCTTCTCGAGTTGAACTGCCGACTTGAACGGGCATGAGGACTCTTTCAATACGGGGCCAGTCCATCACTTGATGGGGCGGTAGGTCGAAGCACCGTCACGGGAAAACAGATGAGCCGATCGCGTGAGACCTTCAGAATGTCCCACCATCAGATAACCATCGGGCCGCAGCAGCCGGTGAAACTCAGCGAGTAGCGCATCACGTACCTGGTCGTCGAAATAGATCATCACATTGCGACAGAAGATGATGTCCATCGGGCCCTTCATGGGAAACGGGGGGAGCGACAGATTCATCCTTCGAAAGACAATCATCTCGCGCAGCTGCGGCGAAACGCGGTAGGCATCGTCGCCTTCGCCGGCGACCTTTTGCATGTGCTTTCGGCGTTGTTCAGCAGGGATAGACTCGACGCGCTTGATCCCGTAAACACCTGCCTGCGCTTCGGCGAGCACGCGAGTCGAAATGTCGGTCGCGAGAATCTTGATGTTGGTGGGCTGTCGTATCTCGCCTGCCACATCGCGAGCCGTCATCGCCAGCGTGTAAGGCTCTTCGCCGGTAGAGCACGCCGCCGACCAGAACCGAAATCGCCGCTGTCCTGCATCGAGCCAGCCTCGCATCGCATCTCGAACCATTTCGAAATGCTTCGACTCTCGATAAAAGGACGTCACATTCGTGGAGATTGCGTCGAGCAGATGGACGATCTCTTCGGTCATGGATCGTTCGAGGTATTGGACATATTCCAGTTCACTACCAAGTCCCAGAACCCGAAGGCGATTGGCGATGCGCGACGCCACCATCGTTGACTTGCCGTCGCGAATGCGGATGCCGCTCTGGTCGTAAACGATCTGACACAGTCTTTCGTAGCAACTTGTATCCATGAGATTCATTGAGGGCAGAAGTTGAGTACCGGTGCAGATCGCCTAACGCTTTGAAACTGAACTGCGGCTATTAGTCGAGCCAAAAACGCCTGGAGCGGGCCCTTAATCCGGCTCCCGCCCCAGGCGTCTGAAGGATGGGGAGATCAGAACTCGTTGAGTTCATCGTCATCGAGTGGAATGGCCTGCTGAGGACGCTTGCCACCGCTAGATGCACCAGCACCGACGAGCTTTCGCGCTGGGGCTGAGGGCGTGTGCTTCACCGCAGGCTTGGAGGTCAGCCGAGCGGGCTGGGCCTTTTGCTTCACGGGTGGAGTTGACTGCTCACCAAGGTTGAAGGTGGACACCAGTTGCATCAACTGTTCGACCTGACCGTCGAGTTGACCGGCAGCCGCAGCCGATTCTTCACTGCTGGCGGCGTTGGCCTGCGTCACTTTGTTCATCTGATCCACAGCATCGTTGACCTGCTTGATACCGTCGCTCTGCTCCTTGCTGGCGGCGGCGATCTCGCTGATCAGGCCGTTGACCTTGGTGGAACCTTCGACGATTTCGCTGAGAATAACGCGCACCTGCTCCGTGATGCTCACACCGTTCTTCGCGTTCTCGGTGCCCTTCTCGATCAGGGCAGCAGTGTTCTTGGCGGCCTCGGCACTGCGCTGAGCCAGTGAGCGCACTTCCTCGGCAACCACGGCGAATCCCTTGCCTGCATCACCGGCGCGAGCCGCTTCGACTGCTGCGTTGAGTGCCAGCAGGTTCGTCTGGAAGGCGATTTCGTCGATCGTCTTGATGATCTTGGAGGTCTCGATGCTCGAAGCCTGGATCGAATCGATCGCTTCTTTCATCTTCTGCATGGTCTCGTTGCCCTTCTGAGCTGAGGCCTGCGAGGCGCTCGCCAGGTTCTTTGCCTGGTTGGCATTGTCAGCATTCTGAGCCGTCATTGAGGACATCTCTTCCAGCGAGGCGGAGATTTCTTCAATCGAACTGGCTTGAGTGTTGGCACCTTCAGCGAGCTTCTGCGTGCCTTCGGTGATCTGACCGCTGGCGGAAGCGACTTGGCCGGAGGCATCAGCCACCTGCGAAAGAGCATCCTGAAGCGTCTGTGCCGCCTTGTTCAGATTGTTTTTGATCTTCGCGTGATCGCCCTTGTACTCGCCGGTAACGCGAACTGTCAGATCCTGAGCGGCGATGGATTCCAGCACCTGGCTGGCTTCGTTCACGGGACGAACGATGGCGTCAACGATCTCATTGATGCCGGACATCATCGGCTTGTAAACGTTGTTGAGAACATTCACGTCGCCGCGAACCGACAGGTCGCCGCGCTCAGAGGCATCGATGAGTTTCTTGACCTCGGAGGCATACAACTCACGGGCGTTGAAGTCGGTCCACTCCACACCGTTGCCCATGTAGTTACCGTTGTCATCCAGAAGCGCCGAAGCCGTGACGCCGAAGGTAAGCGGGCCCAGTTTCAATTCACTCACCACCGGCAGGTTGCGGACATCACGCAGCACGCGCTGCTGATGCGACGGGTTCTTGTGGAAGCTGTCGATGCAGATGCCGATCAGTTTTTCGGTATCAAACTGCGGGAGAAACTTTCGGATTTCGCTCTGGTACTTTCTGAGCATCTCCAGGACTGCGGGATTGACATAGGTGATCTTCAGATCTTTATCGCAGGCCATGAACATCGCCGACGCGCCTTGCAACATGGAAGCGAGCGACTTGGCACGCGTTGAAGCATCCTTTTGTGCAGTGATGTCAGTGGCGAACTTGACGACTTTGTATGGCTTGCCATCGGCGTCGAAGATGGGGTTGTAGGAAGCCTGAATCCAGATCACCTTGCCACCCTTGCCGATGCGCTTGAATTCGGCAGCCTGGAACTCACCGCGATTGAGTTTCTCCCAGAACGCTGCGTACTCACTGCTGCGACCATATTCAGGCTCGACGAACATGCGGTGGTGCTGGCCCTTGACTTCCTCAAGCCGGTAGCCCAAGCAATTGAGGAAATTGTCGTTGGCGGTGAGGATCGTTCCATCGAGACGGAACTCGATCACCGCTTGCGCCTTGCCGATGGCAGCCAGTTGACCTTCGAAGTTTGCGCTGCGCAGCTTGGCCTCAGTGATGTCGGTGGCGAACTTGACGACTTTGTATGGCTTGCCATCGGCGTCGAAGATGGGGTTGTAGGAAGCCTGAATCCAGATCACCTTGCCACCCTTGCCGATGCGCTTGAATTCGGCAGCCTGGAACTCACCGCGATTGAGTTTCTCCCAGAACGCTGCGTACTCACTGCTGCGACCATATTCAGGCTCGACGAACATGCGGTGGTGCTGGCCCTTGACTTCCTCAAGCCGGTAGCCCAAGCAATTGAGGAAATTGTCGTTGGCGGTGAGGATCGTTCCATCGAGACGGAACTCGATCACCGCTTGCGCCTTGCCGATGGCAGCCAGTTGACCTTCGAAGTTTGCGCTGCGCAGCTTGGCCTCAGTGATGTCGGTGGCGAACTTGACGATTTTGTATGGCTTGCCGCTGGCATCAAAGATGGGGTTGTACGATGCCTGAATCCAGATGACCTTGCCACCCTTGGCAATGCGCTTGAACTCGGCAGACTGGAATTCGCCACGACCAAGTTTGTCCCAGAACGCTGCGTACTCACTGCTGCGACTGTATTCAGGCTCGACGAACATCCGGTGATGCTGGCCTTTGATTTCTTCGATGCGGTAGCCCAGGCAATTGAGGAAATTGTCGTTGGCATCGATGATGGTGCCGTCGAGATTGAATTCAATAACAGCCTGCGATTTGCGGATAGCAGCAACCTGGCTGGCCAGTTCGAGCATATTGCTTTTGCTCGAGGGCTTGCTGGTGGTGGTTGCCGATGCCTTCTTTGCGGGAGCTTTCTGATTGGTCTTGGTCCTGGACATGGAAGATATTCCTTTTAGGGGTTGATCAGTTGGGTTTAAGTTGAAAAGTGAAGTTGGGTCTATTGACAGATCAGGCTGCGACGGCGGCAGTGGCGGCTGTGGCGGCTGTAGCGGC
>CAZYQL010000028.1:19908-31797 GCA_964650055.1 uncultured Phycisphaeraceae bacterium
GCGGCTGTGGCGGCTGTAGCGGCGATCTGAAGAACGCCATCCGTGCTCAGTACCTTTTCGACATTCAGGAGAATGGCGACTTTGCCGTTGGTCTTGGCCATGCCACGGATGAAGGTGGCGGTGACTTCGCCACCAAAGGATGGCGTTGGCTCGATGCTTTCGTCGGCGATGTTGAGCACTTCAGAAACGGCATCGACGAGAATGCCCATCTGCGAAGTGACGTCTGCAGTGACCAGATCGACGACGATGATGCATGTCTGCTCCGTGTCCGCCGTCTTCTCCATGGCGAACTTGGAGCGCAGATCGATGACGGGAATGATCTTGCCTCGTAGATTGATCACACCACGGATGTGGCTGGGTGTACGCGGCACTGGCGTGACATCCATCAGCCCGATGATCTCGCGGACCTTGAGAATCTCTAGGCCGTAAATCTCGTTGCCGAGTTGGAATGTCAGGTACTTCCCTGCCAGACCCGAGGGTGCCTGATTCGCTGTTCGCTGTGGCGCCTGCATGTCGCTGCCTCCCTGAAAGTGTTTGATGATCGGTCGAGTCGCTGCGTTGCCAACGTATTCGTCGTCACACTTTTGGGGAGCGGGCTATGGGTATTTCCGCGACCGGCATCAAATTCCCTGCGATCCTTCTCGCGGCGAGCTGTCGCTTATCTACATATGAGGCCCCTGTGCCATGCAATCGCCATTACAGGAGGACTCGAACTTCCATCAAGTTTTTCTTATGGGAGAAAACACCCATCACGGGTTCATCCTGCATGTCCGAAATAAACCATCGAACAGCACTCCGATCCAATCCAATCCAGCGGAATAACCACGCCATGCCCACACCCGAAATCCAGGAACTGACCCGTTTTCTCTCGGAAGGCATTGTGCTTGCTGAGCCCGAAGAACTACAGCATCTCGCAGACCTTCATGAAAAGCTCTCGCTGATCGCAGCACTCTTGCGCCCCGACAGCCCGCAGCTCTCTACAACGGCAACGGACGCGGCGGCTGAAATCGAGCGGATCATTATGCGCGAATGCGAAGATGGCGCAGCGGTGCTCAAGGGCATCACTGCTTCAATCTGTGCGCTGCAGACGGTGATTCTCGATGGCCGCGAACTGAAAGATGTTCCCTTCTTCAAAGCTTCGCTTGAAGCTGCATCTGCCCAGAGCGAATCAGATACACAACCTGCACAAGCCACGAGTGCGCCCTCAACAACTCACGCACCCAAGTGCGATCTTCCAGCGGAACCCCTTCCGCTCACGGGCGACTCTGATCTGACAGCCGAGTTCATTACAGAGAGCCGTGAACATCTCGACGCAGCCAACGTCAGCCTGCTGAGCATCGAAAGCAATTCCGCAGATGCAGAAGCGCTCAACGCGCTGTTTCGCGCGTTTCATACCATCAAGGGTGTAGCGGGCTTCCTGGAATTGAAACCGATTCAGGCACTAGCGCACGAAACCGAAACACTGCTGGATAAATGCCGCAAAGGCGAGATTGCTCTGGTGGGCGTTGCGCTCGATGTTGTGTTTGATGCGACAGACATCATGAAGCAACTGGTGAGTGCGGTGGCCGATGCGCTGGCGGGCAATCGCCTTCTGCATCCTCATCCGGCTCTGCCCGGACTATTGCCTCGCATTCAAGCCGCCACCGAAGGGCGAAAGATTGCAGCGCCAGTAACAGCAACAGCGGCAACAGGAGCGGCAAAGAAAGCTCCCGATACTTCCACTCAAGCTGAAGCAGCAATAGCCTCAGCCCCTGCGTCATCGCCCGCCAATCCATCGGCCACCGATGTACATGCTGAATCTTCAAGCCCTATCGATGTTCATGCCGAGCCCGCGCATCCCGCCAACACCGCAGAAGGCAAGCCTGGAACCGGCCCGACTGTCGTCAAGGAAACGGTGCGTGTGGATGCAGAGCGATTGGACAAGCTTGTGGACATCATCGGAGAAATGGTCATTGCCGAAGCGATGGTGAGTCAGTCCTCCGAGAACGGCACGCGAGGGTCATCTCCCTCAGCCCGACTGATGAATCATCTGGACAAGATCACACGTGAATTGCAAGAGCTGGCCATGTCGCTTCGCATGGTGCCGGTGCGAACGTCGTTTCAGCGAATGGCGAGGTTGGCACGCGATGTGTCGAAGAAGCTTGACAAGCCCATTGAGTTCGCCACTGCCGGTGACGAGACTGAACTGGACAAGAACGTCGTTGACGCCATCGGTGATCCGCTGGTCCACATGGTGCGCAACGCCATCGACCACGGCATCGAAGACAACGTCGAAGATCGTCGCAGTGCAGGCAAGCCCGACGCGGGCCGGATCGAGCTGCGCGCCTTCCACAAAGGCGGCTGCATCTATATCGAGATCGAAGACGACGGCCGAGGCCTCGACCCCGCACGCATTCTTGCCAAGGCTCGCGAGCGCGGACTCATCAAGGAAGGCGAGACGATGACCGAGAGCGAAGTATTCAATCTCGTATTCGAACCTGGATTTTCGACTGCCAAGACAATCACCGATGTGTCCGGACGTGGTGTGGGCCTTGATGTAGTCAAACGAAACATTCAAGCGCTGCGCGGCCAAACAGAAATTCGATCCGTCAAAGGTAAAGGCACCGTGTTCAGTATCCGATTGCCACTGACCCTGGCCATCATTGAAGGCATGGTTTTTCGGCTCGGTGAACATCGATATATCGTTCCAACGCTTTCGATTGTTCGGATGATTCGGCCTAACGAAAAAGATCTGACCACCGTATTCAGCCGTGGCGAAATGCTCAAGCTGGGCGATCGTCTTGTTCCGCTGCATCGCCTCGAACGTCTGTTCACCATTGACGGCGCCATCAAGAGTCCGCATGAAGCGGCAGTCATCGTTGTGGAACACGACAACCGCCAGGTGGCGTTCCTGGTTGATGAGCTACTGGGCCAGCAGCAGATTGTGATCAAGCCGCTGGGCGCGATGCTTCGCCAGTATCCGGGATTCACCGGCGGCGCCATCATGCCCGACGGCCGCGTTGGTCTGATTCTCGATATCGCAGGGCTGACCGCTATGGCGGGCGTACCCGAATCGGGCTGCCGCGCTGCTTGAAGTTAGATGGACTTAAGGACGAAACCCCAACCCCACCGAGAGATCACCCTGTGGAAAGCAAATTCATAGTCGCTTGTGTCAGTGCAATCCGTAACGTCTTCACAACCATGTTGAAGACGGAGGTCACCTTTGGCAAACCCCACATCAAACAGGCCGGGGCACCTTCCAACGGTGTGTCCGGCATCATCGGGTTCACCGGGGCTGTGCGCGGATCGATCATCGTCTGCTTTCCGCTGGACGTCGCTTCGACGCTCATGCATCGCTTCGCTGGGGCTGAGCTTCCGCCGGACCATCCCGACTTCGCCGACGCGATCGGCGAGCTGGTCAATATGGTGGCCGGAGGCACCAAGACGCAGATCAATCAATCCGACGTTGCCATCGGTTGCCCCAGTGTGATCATTGGCAAGGAACATCAAGTATTTCAGCGCAAGGACGAAGCTGTCGCCGTCGTTCCCTGCACTTGCTCGGCTGGCGTGTTTACTGTTGAAGTCGCACTGAAACCTCAAATCAGCTCTCTCGCTGCACCGAAAGATACGACGGCCAAAGTGGCCTGATTCTATTGGAGAAAAAGAACATGAAAATCCTTCTTATCGACGACTCCCGAACGATGCGAAACATCCAGAAGAATGCCCTTGGCGAACTGGGGCACTCGGATATCACCGAAGCATGCGACGGCCAGGACGCGCTGAGCAAAATCGGCGCAGCATTGCCCGATCTCATTCTTCTGGACTGGAACATGCCCGTGATGGATGGCATGACATTCCTCAAAAACTTCCGCGCCACCAACAAGACGACGCCAGTCATCATGGTCACGACCGAAGCGGAAAAGACCCGCGTAGTCGAGGCGATCAAAGCCGGCGTGAACAACTACGTGGTCAAGCCCTTCACGACAGAGCAGTTGAAGGAGCGCATCAATCAGACCATGCAAAAGTGCAAAGCTGCGTGAGGGAGATCCTTCCGCGGGGATCATTTCGAGCTGCATGGCTGTGTCAGCGCCTGGACACGAACTTGATTGACCGCAATGGAAAACCGATTCACGCGGCCGTAAAGACGATCGTTAGTGATGCCCAGATCACTGGCGCAGGCAGTAGCGTTCTGCCAATACAGCAAGGCGGTAGTCATGACACATGCGATACCCTCACAAGACATTCAGATCAAGTTCTCTTCCGACAAATCGGAAGCTTTGATTCTGCTCCGCGGCGATTTCCCTCGCAGTGCCCTGTCTGCTTCCTATTGCCGATTTCATCTGGAGTCGGCAGGCGTGAAGGTCACGCCTGCTGTTGCTGGGGCCATCGACAAGCTCATGGTCAACTTGCCCCCGGATGGAACTGAGGCACGGGTGATCATCGCCCGCCGAACGGAACCCAAGCACGGCAAAGACGGATGGGTTCAATGGATTGAGGACGAAGCTGGCAAATCCACCACCAAGCCCACCAAGCCCGCCGACCCCGTCGCGAACGCCAGCAATACCGCCAGCGCAGACAACCTGCAATCACTCAGCTTCTACAATTGCAGCAGCTACATCATGGTGCGCACAGGTCAGGTGGTCGGCAAAATCCACCCGCCCACACCAGAGCAGGACGGCTGCGACCTCGCCGGCAGCGCACTCAAAGCCAAAGCCGGCAAACCGGCGGCCGTCCAACTGAATGAATCCATTCTCTGTGATGCGCAAGGTCGGCTCATCGCTCAAATCGAAGGCGTTCTACAACGAAATCATCTCAAGGCAAAAGTCAGCCCGGTCCTGGACATTTCCAGCTACGTTGACTTTTCAACGGGAAATATCGAATTCAAAGGTGATGTCCTCGTGCATCAAGGTGTGCGAGACTGCTTCTCCATCAAGGCAACAGGAAGTGTTGAAGTACACGGCCTGATCGAAGCAGCCATCATCGAGTGCGATGTCGATCTGGTCGCGCGCGGCGGCATCGCCGGTCATCAGCGGGCCAAGATCAAAGTCGGGCAACATCTGATTGCTCGGTACCTCGACAATGTCATCGGTGAAATGGTCGGAGATCTGCAAGTCGAACGCGAAGCGATCAATTGTGATCTTATTGTCGGAGGCAATGTCCGCATGCCCCATGCCGCCTTGATTGGCGGTCGCCTTGTCGTCACTGGCAACGCTGATATCGGCACGATCGGCTCGAATGCCGGCGTCGCAACGGAACTGGTGTTTGGAAGCGTGCCGCTGCTCGAATCAAAACTAAAGCAGCTTGACGACGAAGCGATCAAGCTCATTCGACAACAGGAAACCATGCGCCACGAACAGCAGTTCCTCGAAGGGCAAAAGCGATCGCTCTCGCCGCAGCAGAAGGAACGCATGACTGAAGTGATGTACGAACTTCATCAGTCGCAAGAGAGCCTTAAAACAGTTCAGAGCGCTGCCAAGGAAATCCGTGACACCATAGCGCAGCATCGCAGCGTCTCGTTCAACATTCAGCGGCGACTGCATCAGGCGACAAGAATCACCATCCGCGATCGGACGTACCGCGTTGATAAGGATGTCGCCGGACCGCTGACCATCGGTCTGGACCACAAAGGCAATCCTGTCATTGCCAAGAGTTCCTCGGCCCCTGTTCCACTGACGACCATCGCTCGGTCTCTGACGCAGTGATGCCTGAACGCAGCCCGCGGCGGCGCGAGTTTGAAACTCATCAGATGCAGATCATCGAGCAGCTTCCTTGAGTTCCGCAAATCTCGCGCGCATCTCCTTAAGCCTCTCTGCCTGTTTCGGGTCTTTGATCAGATCGTTCTCTTCGCGCGGATCAGTCGTGAGATCGAAGAGCTGTTCGACCTTCTGCTCGGGCCAGTAGAAATATTTCCAGTCCTTGCGCACGAGTGCTTCGGAGGCAGGAATACGATTCGCGTTGGAGAGCGTCGCGTGTTCGTAGAAAAATTCGGTGCGCCACTGTGGCTTTTCTTTCGCAAGATAAAGCGGAGCCATATCGCGGCCTTGCATGCGCGCCGGTGCTGCAATTCCAGTAGCGGCAAGAATCGTCGGGGCCAGATCGACGCTCAGCGTGAAGTCATCATTCGTCTTGCCTTTGCGATCCTGCCCCATGCGCGGATCGCGAATGATCAGCGGCACGCGGATGCTTTCCTGATGGGGATACCACTTGTCAGCCAGGCCATGCTCAGCGTGGTAGTAGCCGTTGTCGGTGGTGAAGATGACCAGCGTGTTTTCGAGCAGGCCTTGCTTCTTGAGTTCTTCAAGAACGCGGCCGCATGTTGAATCCACTTCCGAAGCGAGCCGGTAGTAGTTCTTCATCATCGTCTGATATTTCTCTGGCGTATCAAAGCGCCAGTGCCAGCGTACGCGGCCTTCGTTGGTCCCGGTGAAAAACGAAGGCAACCGCTTCCACGATTCTTCCGTCGCATTGGGCGCGACGGGAATCTCCACATCCTTGTAAAGCTCCATGCTCTTAGGCTGCGGCAGGAATTGAAGAGGATTACCGTCTTCCGCATGCGTGGCGAAGAAGGCGACGGTGAGACAGAACGGCTGATCCTTGGGACGTGTCTTGAGAAACTCAAGCGCATCTTCTTCGTTGCGCTCGGTGACATGCTTCTTAGAGCCATCGGCCATTTTGTACCAGTGCTTACCGTGGTAAGACCGGCCAAAGTCAAACTCTTTCCCGGGGAATGGGCCGTTGTGCCATTTGCCGACATGCCCGACGTAGTAACCATTGGATCGCAGCAAGCCGGGATAAGTTTCCGCCCACGGCGTCTTGAAGGGGCCAAAGGCTTTGTTCTCATGACGCGACATCCACTGGCCGGTGAAGAGCGTCGCCCTGCTCACGCCGCAGATGGAAGTCGTGACGCAGTTGGATGTGAACCGCATGCCTTCGCTGGCCAGACGATCGAGATTTGGCGTCTTTACGATCGGGTTGCCTGCAACGCCCAGCGTGTCATGCCGCCAGTCGTCGGCGTAGAGCATCACGATATTCATCGGCTTGCTCGGCTTTTCGGCGAGGGCTGTCGCACTCGAAAATAGCGACAACGCAATGAGTGAAAACAGACTGATGCATGCAACTAGAGCTTGCATGCGTCGCGAAAGTGTCAGGTCTTGCATAGCGTTGCTTTCCAATGATGAACTCTCAGATGACAAAACCAACGGGCCATCAATGATATGCGATCGATCTGCAACGATCCTATGCACTGCGCATTTATCCAGAGCCATCGCCTGTCGATTATCATCACGCGCATGTCTGATGCTGGCCCCGAAGACAATGTGAAGGAGCAAGCGACGCCTGCGGAGCCGGTGCGCCTGTCAACGCGCGTCGAAAAGCTGCATGGCATCGGCAGTCGCCGCGCTCAGCAAATGAACCGGCTCGATATCGTCACGGTCAGCGATCTGATACGTCATCTGCCGATGCGTTATGAACAGGAGTTTGCCGAGGGCACTGTGAGCGATCTGCCCATGGAAGGCATCGGCTCGGCGCGAGGTACGGTCATGACCTGTCGCTGGGCGGGCGGGCCGGGCAACAAAGGACGATTCGAGGCGACTCTTCAGGACCACTCTGATCGCATCTACCTCAAGTGGTTCAACGCTCGCTACCTCACTGACAAGATCAAGCCCGGCATGCTCCTGCGCGTGCAAGGCAAAGTGAAAGCCTTCGGCGGCTACCCGCAGATGGTCAACGCCAAATGGGAAGTCATTGACGAAGGCGATCCGAGTAAACGAACCAATGATCGGCTCAAGCCGGTGTACCCTTCCACGGAAGGCCTCAATTCTGACGCCATCGAAAAACTCATCGCGCAGGTCCTGCCATTGGTTCTCGATCAGGTGATTGATCCTCTCGATGATGCGTTTCGCAAGAAGAGAAATCTACCTGCGCTCAGTGATGCGTTTGCAATGGCACACTCGCCCAAGAATGAAGAGGAAGCGGCGGCAGCGCGAAGACGCTTGGCATTCAACGAACTCTTGCTTCTGCAACTGGGCATCGCCATCAAGCGGCATTTCAATGAGACGAGACTCATCGCACCGGCACTGCGCTGGTCGGCTTCGATGGATGAACACATTCGCGCTCGCTTTCCCTTTGCTCTGACAATGGCACAAGAGCTGGTGATCAAGGAGATTGCCGGTGATCTTCAGAAAGATCGCCCGATGAATCGTCTGGTGCAGGGTGATGTCGGCGCGGGCAAGACGGTTGTCGCACTTTATGCCCTGTTGATGGCCGTCTCTTCGCGGCAGCAAGGGGCGATGATGGCCCCCACCGAATTGCTTGCCGAGCAGCATTTTCAATCGATCTCGCGCATGCTCGAAGGCTCCAACGTGCGACTTGCGCTGCTTGTGGGCGGCATGCCAGCGGCCAAGCGAAGCGAAATGCTCGCGCAGATTGAGTCAGGCAAGATTGACATCGTTGTAGGCACGCATGCGCTGCTCACCAGCACGGTGAAGTTCAAAGAGCTAGCGGTGGTGGTGGTCGATGAGCAGCATCGATTTGGTGTGATGCAGAGGGCGACGCTGCGCAGCCGAGGGTCGGAAGATGCTGCACCTAGTGAGCGCATCAGAGCCCCGCACTGTCTGGTGATGACCGCGACGCCGATTCCGCGCACGCTGAGTCTGACGGTGTTTGGCGATCTGGATATTTCGACGATCACTGGTTTGCCACCAGGGCGGCAGCCGATCATCACGCGCGTGGTGGTGCCGGAGAAGGCGGACGATGTTTATCGCTACATGGCGGAGCGGATTGCGCAAGGTGAGCAGGCGTACATCGTCGTCCCGATCATCGATGCTTCGGGCCACGAGTCTTCAGCGCAGCTTAAAAATGTGCGCGATCATGCGAAACTGATTCAGGATAAATATTGCCGAGGCTTTAAGGTGGCCGCGATTCATGGTCAGCTTGAAAGAGACACACGCGAAAAGACCATGCAGAAGTTTCGCAAGGGCGAAGTGCATGTGCTGGTGGCGACGACCGTGATTGAAGTGGGCGTGGATGTGCCCAACGCCACGATGATGATCGTCGAACATGCGGAGCGATTTGGCTTATCGCAATTGCATCAGCTTCGTGGACGCGTTGGCCGAGGCAGCGATGGCCGCAAGAGCCTGGCGGTTTTCATCGGCGATCCGACGACAGAAGATGCGACCAAGCGACTGGCAGCCATCGGCTCGACCACCGATGGTTTTAAGATTTCCGAGATGGACTTCGAAATCCGCGGCATGGGCGACATCTTCGGCACGCGCCAGCACGGCGCCCTGCCTTTGCGTGTCGCCCGTCTTCCCGAACACATGGAACTCCTACAAATGGCCCGCCGCGATGCGACTGTACTCATCGACACCGATCCTCTGCTGGGCGAACCTTCGCACACTCTGCTGCGAAAAGTGCTGGTGCGCGAATACGGCGAGACGATCGGCCTCGTCGATGTGGGGTAGGAAAGAAATCAGCTTTCAGCTTTCAGCGAGAAGCGAGAAGCGGGCAGCGGGCAGCGGGCAGTGCTGTCATTCGTAGCCGCAGCGTCCTCGCTGCGCGTGCTTCGATTCGCGTGTGCAGTTCTCCGCGCTGACGACGCTACGCCGCAAGCGGCTGAATGCTGACTGCTGACAGCTTTCCCCCTCACACCATCGTCGGCGTGTTCTTATTGAGCACGCGGCCGAGTTGCCGCAGCGCCTGCCGAATGCGCTGTTCGTTTTCAACGAGCGCCATGCGCACGTACCCTTCGCCCAAGTCGCCGAAGGCGGAGCCTGGTGTCAGCGCGACCTCAGCCTGATCGACCATCGCCATGCAGAAGTCGGCAGTGTCCTTGTAGCCGAGCATGTGCTCCGGTTTGACCTTGGCCCAGACGAACATGGTGGCCCGAGGCGATTCCATTTCCCAGCCAAGCTTGCGAAGACCAGCGACGAGAATATCTCTGCGGGCTTCGTAAATCTTCGCCTGGTCCTCGATGTGTTTGTCACCGGTTCGCATGGCGATGATGGCGGCAATCTGCACCGCTTGGAATATGCCGTAGTCGTAGTAGCCCTTGACGGTGTTGAGCGCCTTGATCATTTCCGGATGGCCGCAGCAGAAACCGATGCGCCAGCCCGCCATGTTGTAAGGTTTGCTCAGCGTGGTGAACTCGCAGCCGAATTCTTTTGCGCCATCGCTTTGGAGATAGCTCGGTGCTTTGTAATCATCGAAACACGTTTCGCCATAAGCGAAGTCGTGGAGGATCATGACCTGATGCTTGTCGGCAAGCCTGATCGCCTTGTCATAGAACGAAGGTTCGACGGTCAAAGCCGTGGGGTTGTGCGGGTAGTTGAGGATCATCGCCTTGGGCTTGGGCGTGGTGGTGGTGAAGACATGTTCGATGCGTTCGAGAAATGCTTCATCATTGCCCAATGGCACCGCGATGGTCGAAGCACCCGCGAGGATGATCGCATAGGTGTGAATCTGAAACGCGGGATTGCCCACGACAGCGCTGTCGCCGGGGCCAAAGAGCGCCAGGCACATGTGGCTAAAGCCCTCCTTGGAGCCGATGGTGGCGATGACTTCGGTATCTGGATCAAGCTCAACGCCCCACTTGCGGTGATACTTGAGGGCCATGTCTTTGCGCAGGTTGTAAACACCTGAGCCTACGGAATAGCGACTGTTACGCGGGTCAGCCGCCGCTTCGCGCAGCTTATCGACGACTGCATCCGGCGGAGCGTCCGTCGGATTGCCCATGTTCATGTCAATGACATCAACGCCCGCTTTACGGCGTTCGTGAATCAGTTGTTTGAGCTTGCCCAATACATAAGGGGGAAGGCGATGAACGCGCGATGCTGTTTGAATCTTCATAGGGGTTGGCCGATCACTCTTGAAACATCAATTCCTTCTGCTGTGCCCAACTTTCACGGAGGGTACGATCCGTGACGATCAACTCGACTTCATTGAGCATGGTGCGTGCCAGCCGTTGCATGAGCACGCGTTCGGTGTTTCGCCGAACGCGGGCGGTCAGGTCGGCTTGCACAGCCTGCAATTGTATCGGCTTGGCGGGGATTTTCCGTTCAAGCTTGATAATCGCAAAACCCTTCTCGATCGCAATGGGGTCGCTGACGATTCCCTCCTCCAGCAGCACCACCGCTTTGCGGACACCATCGGGCCAGGTTCCGTCGGCAGGACTCACCGGTGCGAGCAGCCCGCCTTGCACTCGGCTGGCATCAGTCGAGTTTCGCACAGCCAACTCGATGAATGACTCAGCGGGCACGCCTTCGCCGCGCGCTCGCCTGACCAGTTGTGATGCCAATGACAGATTCTCGACGGTGATCAGCCGCACTTCATAGCGCGGGCCGTATTCGATGGCGTAGGCCTGATTCACTTCGGGGTCCGATATTTTCACATCATCCTGCACCAAAAGGCGCATGGCAGCATTCCTCTGTAAGAGCTGCTCGAAACGCACATCGCCCAGTCCCCGGCGACGGCGAAGCTCGCGCAGCAATCGAACCGCCTGATCATCGTTACTGGGATCAAGCGATTTGAGCAGCGCGGTTTTTTCAGCATCAATCTGAACGGGTGTTAACGAAAGGCTTCGCTGAGTCAATCTCAGTTGGATGCGACGGTCGAGAATCGTCTCCGCCAGAACGAGGCCACCTGCCGCTTCGTACAGTGAGGCTTGTAGATCGTTATGACCAATGGGTCGGCCATCCAAGTAGGCCACGACGCGCGTCGTTGGCGAGTCGCCAGCGGCTCCGTTAGACTGGATGTTCGAGTTCCCTGATTTTGCTGCTGCCCCCCCGCCCGGAGGGCCATCGGACTGACAGGCCGCCAGATTGATGCTCAAAATGCCGATGATGAAGAAGTTTCTTGTCATGCAGTCACGCTAAGGCGAAGGCGCAAGCGTGTCAACGATGGCACTTGATTTGC
>CAZYQL010000029.1:0-5624 GCA_964650055.1 uncultured Phycisphaeraceae bacterium
GATGCCTGTGAGAAATCCGATTGCGAATCCCCCTGCAAACCATCCGCCGGCGGATCGCCCCTTCGATGATGCGATGCCGGCACAGATACCGCCGACGATCGATCCCATCAAAATCAAAATGATCAGCATTTCCATAGCGGCAATATTCCCCAGGCTTAGTAAAACTCAGACCAGGCCCACCGCAGCGGATTCTAACAACTGGTCACAGATACGGAAACAGTTCGATGACGACGAGGTTGTGGAGGAAGTGGATGAGCATGGATGGATAGAGGCTGCCGCTTTTCCATTTGGCCCAGCCCAGCAACATGCCTACGAGAAAGAGATAGGGCAAGCCGACGATGTTGCCGTGCATGAGCGCGAAGAGAAACGAAGCGAGAATGATGGCGCGCCAGGGCTTGATCGCGATTTGAAGCCAGTGTTGAATGAGGCCGCGGAATGCGATCTCTTCGACAATGGCCGGGAACACGGCAATCGCTAGGATGCGAAACACCTGATTATCCAGTTCCGCCAGCCAATCCACTGGCGTGACGCCGATGCCTTTGAGGAGATACATCCACAAAAGCGACCAGGCGTAATTGAGTGCGAGCAGCGGCACGAGGAGGCCGATGGCTCCCCAGGATTCGCGGCAGCCAAAGCCGGGGCGAAGGAGCTGCGTGGTGAGCGATGTCCAGTACATCGCGGCGAAAATACAGGTCGTGATAAAGAGCGTGCCCATCTGAAAGAGCAGGCCCAGTTCCGGATCGCTGCTGCTCAAGAGAAATGCGGAGACGCCGCCGCTGACGAGAATGACGATGAGATAGGTCCAGAACATCGGCCAGACGGCTGGTGCTTTGAGATGAACCAGTTCGCGTTCGGACAGTTGGCGCGGCATCTCGGCGCTGAGCACCGTGGTGACATCCTTATAAGGCATGCCGCAGCCGGTGCAGAAATAAAAGAAGCCGTTCAGAGGTGCGTTGCAATAGGTACATCGTTGCTGCGCCGTGTGCTGCTGCACGGGCGAAGCAGAGTTGCGGGACAACTCGATGTCGAATTCTTCCATGGTCACGCTCGCAAGAGACCGTAGAATCATAACGGATCATCTGCCTCATCGTGCTTCCACTACTCACCCTTGCAAAGTTCTTTTGTGCAGCAGAACTCTTATGGCAAAAACCACCACCATCGGCAAGTACCTCATCCATCGCCTCGAAGAAGCCGGCCTCAAGCACGTCTTTGGCATCCCCGGCGACTACGTGCTTTCCTTCTTCGATCTGCTGGTCGCCAGCAAGATGCAGGTCATCGGCACGTGTACGGAACTGGGCGCGGGCTTTGCGGCTGATGCTTATGCAAGAGTTAACGGGCTCGGCTGTGCTTGCATTACTTACTGCGTGGGCGGACTCAACACGCTCAACGCTGCAGCCGGTGCTTATGCGGAAAAGTCGCCGATGATCGTCATCAGTGGCGCACCGGGTATGCGAGAGCGTGCCAAGTCTTCGATGCTGCATCACAAGATTCGCGACTTCCACACGCAGCTTCAGATTTACGAAAAAGTCACCGTCGCATCTGCCGCGCTGGAAGATGCGCATATCGCGCCGAGGCAAATTGATGAGTGCATCATCGAATGCCTGCGGCAGAAGCGCCCGGTCTATCTGGAAATTCCACGCGACATGGTCGATGTACCTTGCGATGCACCTGGGCCTCTTGCGATTGCGCTGCCAACGAGTGAGCCGTTGCCACTTAAGGAAGCCATCGCTGAAGCTGCTGCGATGATCAAGAAGGCGAAAAGTACTGCGATTCTCGCGGGCATCGAAGTGCATCGTTACGGCCTTCAGAATGAGTTACTCGATCTCGTGGGCAAGACCGGCCTTCCCATTGCGGCCACGCTGCTGGGCAAGAGCGTCATCAGCGAAATCCACCCGCAGTATGTGGGCGTCTACGAAGGCGCGATGGGTAACGAGCAGGCACGGCTGATCATTGAAAAAGCGGAAGCGCTCCTGATTCTTGGCGCTTTCATGTCCGACATCGAGCTGGGTATTTACACCGCCAAGCTCGACGATGCCCGCACCATCAACGCGCGCAGCGATCGCATCACCATCAGGCATCATCACTATGAAGAGGTTGCCATGCGTGACTTCATCACCGGGTTAACCCAAGCGCTCACCACAGGAAAAGGCGCGCTCAAACCCGCAGCCAAGAAGAAGCCCAAAACACCCAAGGTGTTCAAGCCGCAGCCGAGTAAGCCTTGCACCATCGCGCGGTTCTTCGAGCGCATGAATGAGTACCTGGATGAAGGCACCATCGTCGTTGCGGACATCGGCGACAGTCTGTTCGGCTCATCCGATCTGACCATTCATCGCGGCACCGAATTCATCAGCCCTGCTTACTACACCGCGATGGGTTTCGCTGTGCCTGCGGCTGTTGGCGCACAGGCCAATCGCCCTGATCTGAGGCCGATTGTGTTTGTCGGCGATGGTGCGTTTCAGATGACAGGATGGGAACTATCGACGGCAGCGAAATACGGCCTCAATCCGATCGTCTTTGTCCTCAACAACAAAGGCTACACCACCGAGCGGTACATTCACGAAGGGCCTTACAACGACATTCACGAATGGGCCTACCACCTGCTGCCGCAGGTGCTGCGCAAAGGCTGGGGCTGCGAAGTGCGCACCGAAGGCGAGCTTGAAGAAGCGCTGATCACTGCGAAATCTCACACGCAAAGCTTCAGCATCATCAACGTGCATCTGGACAAAATGGATCGCTCAAATGCCCTGGAGCGCTTGGGCAAGAGCTTGAGCAAACAGGCGGGGCTGAGTAAATAACAATCACCGCATCGGCAGATGAATGCGGAAGGTGGAGCCGCGCGCGGGACCCTCTTCCTGCGAGCTATCGACGCTCACGCGGCCGCCGTGCGCTTGTGCCACATGCTTGACAATCGCCAGGCCAAGTCCGGTGCCACCCAGCGATCGGCTGCGTGCTTTGTCGGTGCGATAAAACCGTTCAAACACACGGGAGAGATGCACCTTTTCAATGCCCGGGCCCTGATCGCGAACACTAATGACAATCTCGCCGCTCTCGTGCCTGGCGCTGATGCGCACAGTGGTGCCTGCCGGGCTGTATTTGATGGCGTTGTCGAGAAGGTTCACCACCGCCTGCTCCAGGAGCGGCGCATTCATCTTTGCTTCAATGGTTTCGCCTGCTTCGACCTGCACCACCATTTGCTTATCTGCAGCGTTGGCTTCGCAGGTCTCCACCGCGCCGCGCAGCACCGGCAGGACATTGCCGCGAGTCAGCACCAGTTTGCGATCCTGTTCTTCCTCTTCAATACGAGCGAGCATCAGCAGATCTTCCACGATCGCATTGAGCCGATCGGCCTGGCGGGCGATGATCGCAAGAAACCGCGAAGCAGCATCGGGCTGACCGCCGGTATCGTCACTGGCCAGACTCGCCTGGGCCTCGAGCATTTCCTGATGTTCATCCATCAGCGTCTCCACTGCAGCTTTGATGGCGGCAATGGGCGTCTTGAGTTCATGCGAGACATTGGAGACAAACTGCTGCCGAACTGTTTCGAGGTGCCGGAGCCGGGTGACATCGTGGAGCACCACGACAACGCCCGAAAGCTCACCGCCTTCTGCTCCGCGCAGCGGCGAAGCCTGTGCTGCCAATGAAAGACGATTTTCCTCACCGCGCAGTGACAGTTCCCCTTCCACCGGACTGCGCGATTCAAGGGCCTGGGCAATGAGCTCCTGCAATTTGATATGGCGGATCACTTCAAAACTGGCACGGCCATAGGCACTACTCATGTCCACATCCAGCCAGCGCGCTGCGGCTGCGTTGAGCATGATGACCTTCTCCTGCGCATCGACGGCAATGACGCCTTCGATCATGCCCGCCAGCACAGCCTGCTGTTCGTGGGCCTGCTGAGTGATCGTACGAATTTTTTCATCCAGTTGCATCGCCATCGCATTGAGTCCTTCAGTCAAAGCGGAAAATTCACGACTACCGATATAATCAATCGCCTTGGACAAATCTCCCGAAGCAAAGCGCTGAGCCCCGGCTTCCAGTTCACGCAGCGGCAGTGCCACATGTCGCTGAAATACATAGAGCGCCATGCCCACCGAAATGACAATCACCAACGCGCCGCCTATGGCCACGCGGACATAGACGCGCCACAGCGTGCTTTCGAGATTGAGCATGGGAATGCCTGCCCGCACCACGGCAACCACCTGACCCTCGACAAGAACAGGCCGGGCCAGATTGCACATCTGCACGCGCACAGTGTTGGAGTAACGACTGACCCTGCCCGGCTTGCCAGCCAGTGCGTCCTTCATTTCCGGGCGCGTTGCGTGATTATCCATCACCGCTGGGTTTTCATCTGAGTCGCCGATGACCGTGCCATCGGGGAGCATCACCGTCACACGGATGCCGCCTTCTTTGCCCAGGCGTTCGCAGAGCGTTTGAATTTCCGCATGATCAGCACCAAGTTTGGGCTGCACGAGACTCAGCAGCAGATTCGTCTTGTTCTCAAGCTCCTGCTCGACGCGCTCCTGATAGACCGTCTTGACCACATCGCCGGCATACCACGCCACCGCCAGCGTGCTGAGCACGATCACCAGCAGGTAGGCTGGCGCGACATTCCAGATGAGTCTTTTGCGAAGCATGAGCGTCCGTGATTGGCGATGGCAATAGCGACCTGAGCCAGACATCGGTCAAGGGCCGCAAGTATGGTAACGCTGCGTTAGAGATGTGTGAGAAGAGCGGAAAAGGGTGAAACAGAAAGTGTTTACAAATTCTGTCCGAGCCGTCAAGCGTAAGCGAGCGGAGTCATGAGTCGCACCGTGGCTCCCGAGGCACCGCAGGCTTACGCCTTGCGGCTCGGACGATCGGCTTCACTTCACCTTCACG
Organism: uncultured Phycisphaeraceae bacterium; assembly: GCA_964650055.1. Taxonomy (GTDB): domain Bacteria; phylum Planctomycetota; class Phycisphaerae; order Phycisphaerales; family Phycisphaeraceae; genus JTS-RE9. The sequence continues at coordinate 4,879 of CAZYQL010000029.1, forward strand.
AGTTCGACTTCGAAGATGAGCGCCGCATTGGCGCCGATCTTTTCGCCGCTGCCGCGCTCGCCATAGGCTAGGTCGGAGGGGATGAACAGCTCAAGCTTGCTGCCTTCTTTCATCAGTTGCAACGCCTCGGTCCAACCTTTGATGACCGCATCCACACCAAACTCGGCAGGCGCATCGGGCTTGGATTCATCGAACACGGTGCCATCGATCAGCGTGCCCTTGTAGTTGACGACCACTTCATCGCTGGCCTTGGGCATCTTGCCGGTGCCTTCTTTGATGACCTTGTACTGAAGGCCGCTCGCGGTGGTGATGATGCCTTCCTTGGTTTTGTTCTGTGCCAAAAATGCTTCGCCAGCGCGCTTGTTAATCAGAGCAACATTAGGCTGCACCACTTCGCTGCGCGCCAGACGAATCTTCTTGAATTCGGCATCGGAGATGATGTAGTACCAGTCGGCGAAACGTGCGTTGAGTTGCGCGATGCGCTTGCGGGCTGCTTCCAGCTTGGATTCATAATCCTTCTGTCTTCGCTCGTTCTCCGCATTGATCTGCGCGATGATCGCCGCATCAGGCACAGCGGGCACAGGCGATGGCGCAGCCGTGCCGTCCGGCTCCTTGGGTTCATCCTTCTTCTCGATGATTTTCTCATCGCCCTTGGCTGCATCCTGTTTGTCCTTTGCATCGGCATCATCACAGGATTTTTCCGGTGTCTTCGCATCGTCGGGTTTGGGCGGTGCAGGAGTTTTTTC
>CAZYQL010000029.1:5724-7008 GCA_964650055.1 uncultured Phycisphaeraceae bacterium
GGCTTTACTTCGGGCTTTACTTCTGGCTTCACTTCTGGCTTATCCGCTGGCTTGGGGGCGGCAGGCAGTGGCAGCAACTCGGGCTTTTTCACCAGTGATTCATTGAGCCTGGCGACGACGTAGAGATAGCGATTGTCGCCCTTCCTTTTCTCTGGCTTGTCGCTTTTCTCTTTCTCTTTGCCTTCGTCGTTGCTACCGGTCGGGTCGCCTTTGATCTCGCCAAAGCGAAGCACATATTCCACGCCGCTCTCGAGGCCGACGACGACTTCGCCTTCGTTGGACAAAATCGCCACATCATCTTGACCCAGCGTTTGAACCATCGTGGGGAAGTAACCCTTGTTCATCAGCTCGCGAAAAATCGCTGCGTTCGCAGGGTTTTTCACTTCACGGAAACTCTCGCGCCCCGTTCGCAGATTCTGCGCCAGCAGTTCAGGCTTGCGCTCCACATCCACAATCTTCAGATCATCCAGCGCGGTCTTGAGTGCGCCCAGTTTGTCTTTATTGAGTTGCTCATCTTCCTTAACGCCTGCCATGCTCCAAGGATTTTCGCCGGTGGCTTCGACGTGAATCACGAACTGATCGCCTTGCACTTTGGTGCCTCGCGTTTCATCGATGCTGTAGTTGTCGATGGCGACGCGGCGAATGTCGCCCGCTTGCAGGGCAAGCGGATCGCGCTCGATCCAGTCGGTGAACTTCGTGGAGAGAGCGCTCGTGCTGATCTGCGTGACATAGACGCGGTCGAAGCCGGGGATGCGAACGTAGTGCTGATCGACCTGATCCTTGAGGCGGTTGCCGACGATCACCTTCGCCAGAGCGCGGCCATCCTTGTCCGAAAACTGCACAAACGTTCCCGCACCTTTGCCGCCTGCGCTGATGTCCTGCGGATCCTTGACGCCGTAGAGTTCATGCTCACCCTTGTCGCCGGTGACGATGGAAAGTTTCTTGAGGCCAATCAGAAGCGAAGCTGCATTTTTCATCTGCTCGCTAGCGTCGGCTAGATAATTTTGATGCGAAGGAATGACCCACGCGCCGTTTTGCTGCGTCACCTTGAACTCGCTCTTGCTCGCCAGGGCATCATCGAACTTGACCACTTCAAGTGTGACTGCGGCCAGTGGATCGGTGAACTCCGGGAAGAGCGGCTGCCCCACGTCATAGGTCGCATCACTGGCGGTAGAGCCGGGACGCACCACGAAAGCAACGATCATCACAACGACTGCGATGGCGGCGAAGATGGCGGTTTTGGTGTTCTGATTCATGGGGATAACCGAGTAAGTTCAAGGTTCA
>CAZYQL010000029.1:7108-31690 GCA_964650055.1 uncultured Phycisphaeraceae bacterium
GATGGCGGTTTTGGTGTTCTGATTCATGGGGATAACCGAGTAAGTTCAAGGTTCAAAGTTCAGAGTTCAAAGTTCAGAGTTCAAAGCTGGAAGAGCAGATGATTACCTGACGCGTGATTTCACTGCGCCTTCGAGTTCGCGCGACCTGCGCCAGCCGAACACAATCAGCGCGATGATGAGGGGCAAAATGGGCGGCAGAAACACAGCCAGACGTTTTTCACTGTTCTGAATACGGCGGATGGAAAGCTCCAGATCGGACTCGGCTTTCTCGACTCGCTCATCGCGAATCAGCCGAAGGCGTTCGCGCTCGACCGTCAGAACACGACTGAGCTGCTCTTCAGCTGCATCGCGTTTGATGGCGAACTGACGATCATCAATGTCGCCGGTCATGCGTTCCTTGGCGAGATCGAGAATGCGCTGTTGTCCTTGCTTTTGAATTTCTTCGAGCTTCTCTTCAAACTTGGCGGTGGCCTGGGTGTTTTCTTCCAGCGTCTGTTTGCGGGCTGTTTCGGTGCTCTTTTCAAATGCAGTGAGCGTGCGATGCACACGACGACGGCTGCGAATCTCAAAGAACGAATCCTCACCAGCGAGGCTATCCACAATATTCAGCGCGAAGGTCACGTTATCGACATCAAAGAAAAACGGCATGCGCTCATCGGCACCCGTATCGCGATGTCCAAAGAACCACGAGGCGAACAGATCGGAATCTGAAACGAGAACGACATTGATCTTCGCACTGTCTGCACTGGCCTTGCCCTGGATGCGAGCGGCCAGAACATAAGGCTCCTTGCCGATGGCGCGCTTGCGATCTTCCTTGATGGCGCGGCCGCCCATGGGAGATTCTTCAAAGAGCTCGCCGGTATCGACAGTGCCGCCGTTGGTGCCTGTCGTCGCCAGCGCGGTGAATGAAAGCTTGCTGCCGGCTCTGGGCACAATCGTGCCTGCGAAGGGGAACATCACATAGTTGAGGTCTTTGGTGATCGGGTCGTTGGAGGCCCAGGTGCCGCCGCCTTTGCCGACGAAAACGACTTCGTTGTCGAGCGTGCTGGCGCGGGGGAAGGGATTGAAATCCTGCCAGACGATATCGATCACATCAGCGCTTTGCGGCTGATCGCTGTCATCGATGCTCTTCTTTTTCTGCACCGGAATCTCAGCGCCGATTGCATCCCAGAGCGTCGAGAGTTTGCCCTTGGGGCCGGGCGCCTGAGGCTGCATGCCCATGCGCATCATCATCGGGTCCATCTGCTGCGGCCTGCGCGGCTCGAGCGTGCCAGGCGGCGGCGGGGTGCGACCACCACCATAAGCAAGAATCGGCTGCGGGTCTTCGAAGATCGCGGTGGGAATGCCGCGCTTGATTGCGGCGACGAGGTTATCCAGTTGCGGCTGCTCTAAAGAGGATGGCTGCACGACGAGCAGCGCATCGTAGCGGTTCTCGATGGGCGCACTAGGATCGACTTCGAGCACTTCATATTGCTTGCGAAGCTCGGTGATGAATTGTTCAGCGGGCGTGTTGCTGCCGCCGCCCATCATGGCCATGGGATTGGTCTGGCCCATGAGCTGCGCATCGGTTTTGACCACGCCGATGGTCTTGCGATTGTTCTGCCGGGAGAGCGAAACGATGGCACCGATCAGTTCGTATTCGGTAGGCACGCCGCGATCGAAGAAGGGAATCACTTTCTTATCCAGGCCGCTGTTGATGGCGACGCCCAGGAAGAGGTCATACTGCTTGATCTGCCCGCGTTCCTGCATGTAAACAGTGCGAGCAGTGATGTCGTACCGCTGCTGGGCGATGGTCTTTTCAGGTTTGAATTTGTCGGTTTCAAAGATGCGCACCGCGACTTTGCCGTTGCTTCGCTTTTGAATTTCATTAAGCGTGTTGAGCAGGTTCAAGCGGGTCTGAATGTAGCCTTCGGGCACTTCGCTTTCAGGACTGATAAAGGCTTCGATGGACATGCGACGATCGCCCAGCGCCGAGAGCAGATCAGCAGAGCGCGGCGAGAGCGAGCTGAGTTTTTCGCTGCTGGCATCAACGCGCACATCGTGAATGCGGAAGATGAAAGAGATACCAATGGCGATGATGAGTACGGAGATGGCGCGGACTGCGAAGTGGCCCCACATCGAGCCGCCTTTTCCTCCCCCCGATGCGCCGCCGCGCCCCGTGATCCAATGCCGACGACCGATGAGCACCATGCTCATATAGAGACCAATGACGACCAGCGAGAGGAAGTAAGCAACGCTGGCCAGGCTGACGACACCGCGGGCAAAGTCAGCGAACATCGCACTGATAGACCACTGGCGAATGGACTGCACGAGGCTGCCGTCGCTGATGATCACATCGGCGTTGGCAGCGAAGACGAGCGGTGCATTGAGAGCGACGCCGAGCACGAAGCCGACGGTGAGATTGGCGGTGAGGAATGAGGCGACCATGCCGATGGCGAGCATGGCGATGCCGACAAACCAATAGCCCAGATAGGTCGTCAGCAGCAGGCCCGCATCGGGGTTGCCCAGACGAACCAGCACGAAGACATTCGAGAGCGAAAAGAGCAGCGAGACGGTGAAGATCGCAACAGCCGCGAGATATTTTCCAAGCACCACATGCAGGTCACTGGCGGGCAGCGTCAGGAGCAATTCATCGGTGCCTTGTCTGCGTTCATCTGCCCAGATGCTCATGGTGATGGCCGGGACGAAGCCGAGCATGATGAAGGGCAAGACTTTGTTGAGTTGATCGAGGTTGGCCAGGTTCGCATTGAAAAACTCGTGCGACCAGAACGCTGCGAATCCGCTGACAAGCACGAAGCCGCAGATGAAGACGTAGCCGGTGGGGTTGGCGAAGTAGCTGAAGAAGTTTCGCTTGAAGATGGCGAGGATCAGGTTCATGACGAATAGTTCCGAGTTCCGAGTTCAAAGTTCAAGGTTCAAGGTTCAAAGTTCAAGGTTCAAAGTTCGAGGTTTTGAGTTGCAAAGACTGCATCTGATTGGTCTGTTCACGAGTTCCGTCGTTGTACCTCTTGGTATTCAACTTTGAACTTTGAACCTGAAACTAATTCGCTGCCATCGTCAGCTCGCGGAAGCGATCTTCCAGGCTCTTGCCGTCGCTCATTTCCTTCACCGTGCCATCAAACCGCACGCGGCCATCGGCAATCAAAATCACCCGGCTGGCCATCTGCTTCACCTCGGGCAGGTTGTGCGTCGAAAGTAGAATCGTCTTGGTCTGGCCCAGTTTGCGGATCATCTCGCGCACTTCCAGAATCTGATTCGGATCGAGGCCAGCCGTGGGTTCATCGAGAATCAGAACGTCCGGCTCATGCAGCAGCGCCTGCGCCATGCCCACGCGCTGACGGTAACCCTTGGAGAGTTTTCCGATCGGCTTGCTCACGACGGTGTCAAGCTGACACAGATGAATCACTTCATCCACGCGCTCGCCGGCCTTACGGCCAAGCCCACGCGCTGAGGCGAAAAACATGAGCAGACTGCGCGGCGTCATGTCCGGATAGAGCGGGCCGTTCTCGGGAAGGTAGCCCAGCTTGCGAGCGCCTTCGATGCGGTCGCCATCAAGATCCATGCGATGGCCACAGATTTTGGAGGTGCCTGCCGAGGGGGCGAGGTAGCCGGTGAGGAGCTTCATCGTGGTGCTTTTGCCGGCGCCGTTGGGGCCCAGGAAAGCGACGATTTCACCTTTGCGAATGGAAAAGGAAACGTCCTCGCACGCGGTGAAGCGTCCATAAAATTTGGAGAGGCCTTGGGCCTCGATCATCAGAGGTTCAGTACTCATGGTCGAACTCCGTGATGGATTTCGGGGTGAAACAGCTTATGAAAACAGGTGGATAGCTTTCAAGCCCGGTGTCGCGGGCCAATCAGTATAGAGAATGACGCTGGAGGTGGCGATGGTTACGCATGGAGTGTGGAGCGGCAACGCTTGCCAGCCGGTTGCTACAATCCCGACTTGAATCAAGAAGATGCGATCTGCGCAGCCGCAGGCGAGCAGGCCCAGCGGCAGAATTAGGCAGGATTGATTCCAGGAGCAAGTCGAAATGGACACGGGACCCAAGTGGTACATCACGCGCGGCCAGCAGCGAATCGGCCCCATCGATGCAAGCCAACTCAAACACATGGCGATGACGCAGCAGCTCAAACCCACGGAGTATGTCTGGAAAGAAGGCATGGCTCAGTGGGTGCAGGCGCAGCAGGTGCAGGATTTGTTTGATGTGCCGCCGGTGACGGTGCCGTTGGAAGAGGTCACCGTCGAAAGTGCGACGGTCAGTGCGCCTTCGTCAAGCGCAGCAGGCGCACCATCGTTTACGCCTCCGCCACAAGCAGATGCCAAAGTTGCTGCGACACCGACGTCAGCGCCGGTTGTCAAGCCCCCTGCTGCCCGGCGACCCGTGCCAGTTGCCGCGACTTATGCTCAGCCCGCGCTCGCAAGCACCGGCGATGTTTTCATTCCACTGCTGGGCGGACTCATGCTGCTGGCGACGATTTTCGTTCCGTGGGGCTACCTGGAGGAGTATGCGTTTGGGCCTAAGAAAACAATCTTTTCGTGGACTGTCGTCAAGGCCCATTTTTCTGATGGCGGCAACATCGTCGCGGCCCTGTGGCTGATCGCATCGTGGGTGACTGGACTCCTGGCTGTCGTGCTGGTGCCGATGACGAGAGGCATCACCCGGGCTGGGGTCTGCCTGATTTTTGGCGCGGTCGCAGCGGTGCTGTTTGTCGTTTATGGCTTTCAAGGCGGCTTCGAATCGTCAACCTATAAGAGCGGCAACCACTCCATGGAAATGGCGCTGAGCATTATCGGCGGCATCGTCCTCTTTTTCATTTTGATGATCGTGCATGTCGTCCGCCGTACCGGCAGCACCATTGCGACGCGCCTGGCGCAGGCGATTCTCTGCATCGCTCTCATCATCACCACATCCATCCTGCTCTATTCGATTTTCAATGCGAGCAATTCACTCTGGTCGCAGTACAACCCCCGCCGCATCAAAGCGCCTTGGTCCTCGGTCTTGCGTTCATCGCTGCTCATTGATTCCATTGCCACGCTGCTGGGTGCAATACTCCTCACCATTAGCGCCTTCACCGGCAAACAGCGAGGCTTCTTCTCCTTCGTCGGCCTTGCGCTGCTCTACCTCGGCTTCCTCACCTCTGAGATTCTCACCCTCCTCGGCGAAGCCGGTGCCACCGGCAAATGGGGCGAACTCACCGCAGGTGTCAACGGCATCCTGCTCGTCATCGGCACCGCCATCGTGCTCGGCAGCGGCATCGTGCAGTTGGTGACGCAGGTGAGAGGCAGGAGGTAGAGGAAGGTAGATGAGGTACAGGAATGTAGAGGCAGAAGCAGACGGCAATCAGGAATCACAACGAATTTCACACCAAGCCCGATGGCGAGTCCGCGAGCCGTCGGGATACTGCCTAGCAACTTCCTATTCCTCTACCTCCTCTGCCTCCTCTACCTCCTCTACATCCTCTACCTCCTCTCCGCTACTTCTCACTCAACACATGCACCGTGTGATAAAGCTCATGCTTGACCGTCTCCCCCTTAGCTGACTCCAACTTCATCTTCATCTGCATCACGGGTTGCATGTCCGCAATCGTCAGCGTGATCGTCTTGCCATCTTTCGATAGTGAAGCGCCCGTCACCTTCATCGCATCGCGGCCCTGTTTCTTGGGATCAGCGACCGACATTTCGGGTGAGCCATATTTTTCTGAATAGATGTAGTTCCAGCGCTGCACCTGGTAGCTGGAAATGTCCTGCGCGATCTCTGCATCCAGTGGTTCGGTGAAGGTGATTGTCATGCCGGTCTTAGTCGGATGAATGGCGACAGGCATGTGAGCGCTCTTGCCGGTGTAGCGCACGCGATAGATGCCCGAGTCAAACGCAGCGCGGGTTTGCCAACCTTTGAGTCCCGCCAGGTAAAGCTGACCATCTTGTGCATTGAAACGCGCTCGCATGATGCCGGTGCTGAAATTCAAGGGGAGCGCAACAACACCGCCCTGCTCGATCGCTTTGCCACTGGCCATCACCGTTTCAAAAGGCACCACATACAGTTTGCACATGCGGTAGCTCATGCCCAGAAGTTGGACTTAATCATGTCTGAAAACTCCGTCGGAGCCGTGAAGCGTAAGCGAGCGGTGCCTCGAAGCACAGGGAACTTCCGGCGCATCCGCTCGCTTACGCGTCGCGGCTCTGACAAGACATCAGTCGCCGGTCACATCAAACGTCGCCACCACTGGCGCGTGATCTGCGCCAGCAATCATTTCTACATCATCGTTGACAACGCGCGGCGAATCCTTGATGACCCGCTTGGTGAGTGCCGGGCTGGTGAGGATGTAATCAATGCGACTGCGATAAGGCTTCTTCAAGTAAGTGATCGCCGCTTCGCCTTCGAGTGAAGCGTGCAGATCAGTGAGCAGTTCGCCGGACAATAGTTTTTGAATGGGGGTGGATTCAGGCGTGTCGTTGAAATCTCCGGTCATGATGATCCAGGCTTTGGGATCTTTTTGAACCAGATCGCCGATGATTTTCCGCGCCATCGTGGCCTCGGCCAGTCGCCAGTTGGCTCCTTGTTTATCCGCACCATCATCACGTTTGCTTTTGAGGTGCACGACGAAAGCATGGAGCGATTGGGTTTCGCTGATCTTGAACTTCACATGCATCAGATCGCGGGCAAAGCGCCAGGTGCGCTCATCGCCTTCGAGAGTCAGATCGAGATGGCGGTAACTGGTGATGCTCTCAATGGGCAGACGCGATGCGACAGCGGTGCGAATACCTCGGCCATCGTTGCTCGTCGCTGCCGCGACATACTTGTAGCCCATGTCTCCGAGCATTTCGGTGACGAACGCCTTGAGCACCTGCTCGTTTTCTATTTCCTCAAAGGCCACGACATCCGCATCGATCTTGCGCAGGAGCGCCGCGACTTTCTCAAGCTCAGCGCGAGGCTTCACGCGCGTGCCTTCATCGGCTGTGTAAGGATCATCGAACACATCGAACAGATTCTCGATGTTGTACGTCGCCACCGTCAGCTTGCCTTCGAGCTTGGGCTGCGCCTGCGCGCTCGCCACAACAACCAGCATCAGCAGCCAGGAAAAAACAACGCGGGAAATAGCCTGCACATTCATCGCCATCACTCCAGGGGCAGCATCGCCGCCAGATATTGAACATCACTATTCAAGGCCAGTCGCATCATACTCGCACACATCGGCGGAACCTGTGAGCGCGTGAGTTTTTCGCGAGAGCACGTCTTCACATAGCCCCGGCCTTGGCCGGGGGAACCACACGAAATCGCGGAGTCACCCCGGCTAAAGCCGGGGCTATATGTACGGCCTCACAACTTGCGCAGCCACTGGGCCCAAAGCGAGAGCATCAGCAGCGCGAAGAGGCGATGCGTGTGATCCATCTTGCCCGCTTGATGCTCATCGAAGAGAGTCATCGCCACTTCACGGCTGACCCCCAGCGAGACCAGTTCACCCGCCTGAAGATGGGCTGCCAGCGCATCGCGCAAAGGCCCTTTGAACCAGCGGCCCACAGGCAGCGCGAAGCCTCGCTTGGGACGATCGACAATTGAAGGCGGAAGCAGATCAGCAGCGACTTGTCGTAAAAGTCCCTTGGGCCTGCCGCCGGGCATGAGCACGCTTGTCGGAAGATGGCCCGCCAGATCGAGCACCTGAGTATCGAGCAGCGGGCAGCGCACTTCCAGCGCCACCGCCATGGAGGCGCGATCCATTTTTCGCAGGAGATCAAACGGCAAATAGTGCTGCAAATCCCAGCGCATCGCCGCATGAGCTGCATCAGGCTCCATCGGCCAGTCGGGCAGTTGCAACATCGGATCAACATCCACGCCCGGCACCAGCGCGTGAATCTGTGCATCAGAAAAAAGCTGAACCACACTGCGATAGCGCAGCGATTCACTCTTCTGCTTTGCAGCAGTAACAAGCCTGGCGAAACGATGACGACGACTGCGCGGATTGGATGAATGAAAAAGCGTCAGCGGCAACGCCTTGAGCCACCAGCGATGCTGTTCCATGATGCGCATGGCGCGGTAGCGATCGTAGCCACCAAAGAGTTCATCGCCGCCGTCGCCGCACAGAGCAACGGTGACTTCCTGTCTCGCAGTCCGGCAAAGCCAGAAGGTCGGCAGCAGCGAGCTGTCAGCCGTCGGCTCGCCCATCAGGGCGATCAGATGTTTCAGATCATCGATGACATTCTCGTGCGGGTGCGCTTTGAGCTCACGATGCCTCGTACCCAGATGCGATGCGACCAAAGAAGCATGCGCGCTCTCGTCGTAATCCAGATCAGGCATGGCGACGCAGTAAGTTTTCAGTGGCTCCTTTCCCTGGCTCTTAAGCTGATTCTGCGCGATGGCTGCGATGATGGATGAGTCGATACCGCCTGAAAGAAAACAGCCCAGGGGCACATCGGCCTCCAGACGATTGCTCACCGATTCTTCCAGAAGCTCGCGCGTCGCACGCACTGCGCCGATGGAGGTGCTCGTGCGAGAAATCGGCGGCGGCTGCCAGTAGCGATCGCGAACCAATGCGCCGTCTGGCCGAACTGTTATGCCGTGCGCCGCTGGTAATTCTTCGATGCCATGAATCAGGGATGACTCAAACGGATAACCAAAGCGCATGAAAGTGAGCAGCGCTTTAGGATCAACGCGCGGCGTATCGCCTGCTTCGCCGCCATGCAAAAGAGCGCTGACCGTACTGGCGAACGACAGCTCCCGGCGATCGCGCGACCAGCGTATGTAAAGCGGCTTCTTGCCCATGCGATCCCGGCAAAGAAAAAGCGTCCGCGTGCCTTCATCCCAGATGGCGAAAGCGAACATGCCATGCAGACGCTTGGGCAACTCGCTGCCCCATTCCTGATAGCCGTGCACGAGCACTTCGGTATCGCAGTGATCGGAGACAAACTGATGGCCTAGCGATTCGAGTTGTTTGCGAAGCGAGCGATGGTTGTAGATTTCGCCGTTGAAGATGAGCGTGAGCTTGCCACGGGAATCCTTGGCGGGAATTGCCATCGGCTGCTTCCCGCCGAGTAAATCGATCACGCCTAAGCGAGTGTGCACGAGAACGCAGCGATCATGCTGCGAGATACCTTGCCCATCAGGCCCGCGATGGCGCAGCGATTCTTGCAGCCGAGGAGCCCTTTCGGGATCGATCAGCCGATCATCAAAGCGCACGATGCCTGCGATGCCGCACATGGCGGGATAGCATAGGGAAGTTCGCAGGAACGGGCAGGAGTTCAATGTTCAAAGTTCAAAGTTCAAGGTTCAAGGTTCAAGGTTCAAGGTTTAAGATTTAGAGTTCAAGGTTGAAAGTGCAACGTTGAAGGTTCAACATTAAATTTCCAACCTTGAACGTTGAACTTTGAACGCTGAACTTTGAACTCGCCCGTACCAGTCGCGAATCTGCTCGACACTTCCTAGAATACTCACCCGCTTATTCTGCTACACGGTGCTACATGGAAGGCCCCTTGATGACTGCCACCCAATCGCAACTGACCGCCCCCGCCAGCCCCATTGCCGCCAGCGACCCTGAGATCTGGCGTCTGATGCAAGCCGAGGCTCAGCGCCAAGAGTTCACCCTCGAACTGATCGCCAGCGAGAACCACGCCAGCCCTGCTGTGATGGCTGCGGCCGGTTCAGTGCTGACAAATAAATATGCAGAAGGCTATCCCGGCAAGCGCTACTACGGCGGTTGCCAGTTCCACGATCAGATCGAACAGATCGCCATCGACCGCGCCAAGAAAATCTTCGGCTGCAACTTCGCCAATGTTCAGCCTCACTCAGGCGCGCAGGCCAACGCTGCCGTCTTCTTCGCGCTCATGTCGGCCGGCGATACCTTTGCATCGCTTGTTCTCGCCGACGGCGGGCACCTGTCGCATGGCATGAAGATCAATTTCTCCGGCAAGTATTTCAAGCCTGTCCACTACCCGCTCAATTACGACGCCAATCACCCGCAGCATGAACAGATTGATTACGACGCCGTGCGCAAGGTTTGTCTTGAGCACAAGCCCAAGATGCTGCTGTGCGGTTACTCGGCATATCCGCGCATCATCGACTTCAAAAAGTTTCGCGAGATCGCTGATGAATGCGGCGCGATCCTGATGGCGGATATTGCTCACATCGCGGGCCTCGTTGCCGGTGGCGCTCACCCTTCGCCCTTCCCTCATGCTCATGTCGTGACGACGACGACGCACAAAACGCTGCGTGGCCCGCGCGGCGGCCTGATCATGACCAACGATGAAGACATGGCGAAGAAAATTAATTCAGCGGTGTTCCCCGGCATGCAAGGCGGCCCGCTGATGCACATCATTGCCGCCAAAGCTGTCTGCTTCGGCGAAGCGCTCGAGCCATCGTTCAAACATTACGCCGCTCAGGTCGTCAAGAACGCCAAGGCCTTGGCCGGCCAACTCACCCATAATGGCTATCGCCTGGTCTCGGGCGGCACGGACAACCATTTGCTGCTGGTCGATCTTCGCGCCAAGGATGCAGAACTCACCGGCTCCGATGCCTGCACGTGGCTGGAAAACGCAGGCATCATCACCAACAAAAACGGCATCCCGCAGGACCCGCGCCCGCCGGTGAAAACCAGCGGCATTCGCCTGGGCGCACCGGCCCTGACCACGCGAGGTTTTGGCGAAGCGGAGATGCGCACCGTGGCTGACCTGATCGACCGCGTCCTCACCGCCAAGGGCGATGAGAAGGTTTGCAATGAAGTACGCAGCGACGTCGTTGATCTTTGCAAGCAGTTCCCGATGCCGCACTGATGCTGCTGACCATTGGGTCGCATCGGTGAATCTTGAATGCCTTGAGAGAGCTTTTCAATGTTGAGCAGATTGCGTGTGATGTTCGCCTTGATCCTCACTGCCGCGAGCATCACCGGCTGCGCCATCACTGGCGATGCGACCGGTCAGGATGATGTGTTGCCGGCGGTTGACATCGACGGCGAGAGCTACTTCATTGCCAGTCTTGATGAGATCGATGATCTTCCGAGTGTGCAGCCGCAGGCTCAGGGTGCATGGCGGGGCAAGGCAGGTCGCTGGTCGTGGATATCGCAGCCTGGCTGATGGTCTTCATCTCCATCACCGGCTGAATCATTCTCTTTCAGTTGCCCAAACGAAAAAAGATCGGCTTGACTTTCATCGCCATCGGCGGCGTGCTCAGTGTCGCAGCTTATTTCGTGCTGATTCGATGAACATGTGTGAATCGCTAATCCAACATGGTGTGTCAGCGCAAAGCCTCGACACACCCTACAAGCAAACAGTGCAACGAATACGAGGCCCAGCGGTAAGTCTTGACGTCGCCATTTTTTTTTGGAGATCAATCATGGCAACCACTCGCCTCCTGTCGCTCGGTTTGCTTCTCATCGTTGTGGCAACGCAAAGCGCGCAATCGGACTACCAGCCACAGGATCAAATCGGTGCACGAAAAGTTGAAACATTGCTCGCCGACTGGGTCGATGCGAAGCGCGATGATCGCAAAGTGCCGGTGAAGATTTATTACCCCGCTGGCAGCGATGCCTGTCCGGTGATCATCTTCTCGCATGGCCTGGGCGGTACGCGCACCGGCTACGAAATGCACGGCCAGTTCTGGGCCAGTCACGGCTACATCAGCGTTCACCTCCAACACGCAGGCAGCGATGACAGCGTCTGGCGCGGCATCCCCCCACGCGAAATCATGGCTGCGATGAAGAAGGCCACCATGGACATGGAGGCTGTCTCCAATCGGCCTAAGGATGTCACCTTCGCCATCGACACGCTCGAATCGCTCAATAAGGATTTGAAGTCGCCCTTGTGTAAACGCCTCGATCTGACGCGCCTGGGCATGGCGGGGCATTCGTTTGGTTCGTGGACAACGCTCGCCTCCGGTGGCCTTTCCGCAGGACCGCTCGGACAGACCTGGCAGGATAAACGCATCAAGGCGATGATTCCGATGAGTTCGCCCGCTGTGAAAAATGCATCGCAGCAGGCTGATGCTTATGGCAAGATCACCATTCCCGCCTTGCACATGACCGGCACGCTCGATGACAGTCCTGTAAGCGACACCAGCGCGAAGGATCGCCGAGTTCCATTCGATCACTCGCCCGGTCCTAAACAGAACGGAGCCGACTGTTACCTGATCATTTTCGATGGCGGCGACCACATGATCTTTTCCGGTGCCAAGCGTACCCGCAGTGTCGCCCTGCTTCGCGGCAATGGCAAAGGTGCGGATGAGTCGAAGGATGAAGCCTTTCACAAACTCATCAAACAGACTTCGCTAGCGTTCTTCGATGGTTACCTGCGCGAAAACAAAGATGCCCGGAAGTGGCTGCAAAGCGATGAAGGCATGAAGAAATCGCTAGGCAATTATGCGACGCTGGAAATGAAGAAGTGAACATTCCCCCCGGTGCCTCGCTCTCAGAAACGATGCGCGACGATGAGCGAAGGTGCGCTGAGATGCGCGATGTTTGATCGCAAATGGAACCATCGCATTCGGCCAACGTACAACTATCAAGACACAGCGCATTGCGCGACTCCGCTAGCATCCCGTCCTCCAAACTCATGAGGCCCCCATGTTCACTCGCCTTTCTTCGATCATGCTAATACTTTGCTTTTCGCTTGCTGCTTCAGCCGAGGACAAGGTCGCTGATGCACCCGCTCGTGTGATCATTGTGACAGTCAAAGGCTCATTTCTGACCAAAGGTCGGCCCCAGCAACCCATCGTCATCAAGACCAAGGAGGAACTGACGACGGCGCTGGGCGACAAAAATGCGATTGAAACGGTGCTCAAGGAAGTGGATTTCGCCAAGGAGCAACTGATTCTTTTCTCGTGGGCAGGATCAGGGCAGGATCAGATCACGGCTGACGATGAAAAGTCCAAGGATGGCGAAGTGATGTTCCGCTACAAGCCCGGCCGCACCCGCGATCTTCGCCCCCATCTCCGGCTGTTCGCCATCGCCAAAGATGCCAAGTGGAAAGTCGCCACTGGCTTCTGATTGACAGGCGAAAATTCGTTCCAATCACAGTTAATCGATGCAATCCGACCCCTGCGGGCCGGATTTTTTTGCATGGAGGTTGACAGGTCCGGAACATCGGTTAGATTGTACTTGAGACTCAGGATCAATTAATCGGTTCTGAAAATAGAAAGAGCGGCCAGCGTTCCCCGCGAAGGTTGACTGGCCGCTCGTGTTGACGACACCCCTTGCGGAATGCCCTCGCCCTTCATTATCGCCTGATTGGCCTGATTGGCAAACCGTGATGGATGTTCGCCCGCTTCGCAGCTTGGGCCTCGTGCCTTGGTTGCCTTTGTGAAAGGAGGTTGCTCGTTACCTCGGCGAATTTTCCCAGCGATGGCTCTGCGCGGATGTTCCGCGCCTGGCGTCGCCAATGTTTCACGGTTACCCGTCAGGAGAATTCATCATGTTGAGAAATACTTTGCCCGCAGCTGGGCTTATCGCCTCGGCTATTCTTTCGATCGCATCTCCCGCGCACGCTGTCACTGCGCAGTGGTCGCAGCCTGATCTGGACCGGTGGATGTATCCCTTCAACTTCACCCCCGGCACCCGCTCGGTCGCCTCGCTCTTTGGTGCGCCCGATAATCCAAGCTTCGATGATCGCGACGCTCAGGTTCTTATGGGCTTTAACACCAGTTCGCTCATCCCCATCGCCCTGGCTCCAAGCGAATATCAGATCACCAAAGTGACCGTCACCTCCACCATCTCCGGCGGAAGCTTCCTTTACGATCCCACCTACGACAGCTTCACCACCTATCAGGCGGGTGGCGTTGATAATGATGCCGGTCGGCCAATCGAACTTTATGGCGTGGGCTTCCGGGGCAACTACACGCAGCTCGACTTTGGCAACACCGACACCACCACCGGCCCGGGCTTCGAAGAAGCAGAAGCCTTCGGCAGTCACAACGGCAACCCGGGCACCTTCGATCAGGATCGCTCAGCCTTGGCGCTCGGTGACATCGGCGGCGGAGTCCTCGGTGATATTTCCAACAACGTCAAGCAAACCTTCGACACCAACCCCTTCGCCGTCGGCACCAATGCATCGCTGCTTCCCGGTGATGATGTGCCTGTCGATACCACCTTCACCTTCGATCTCGACCTGAGCGATCCGCTTGTCCTGGCTTACCTGCGCGCGGGTCTGAGCGAAGGACAACTGGCCTTCGCGCTCTCGTCGATGCATCCGGCGGATCAGTTCGGCCCGGCGGTCTTTCCCTTCATCTATCTCGATGAGCATCTGACCGGACAACCGTTCACGCTCGACATCGAGTTCACCATCGGCCAGTCCAATGGCGGCGGCGGCAACGGCAATGCCATTCCCGAACCGACCACGCTTTCGATGCTGGTCATGTCCCTGGCACTCTTAGCACGCCCTAGGCATCGCCAGTTGCTCAACTGAGTTTCCCCGCGAAGGGCCGGCTGATCGTCGAAGGATGATCGGCCGGTTTCCAACTGTTCATCAGCATGTCATGTTTCGCACCTAACTAGACGCATTCATTCGGTTCAGGGAGTTTAATTATGTTTGCTGTTTCCATTCGTTCAAAGCGCAGCTCGCCGCACGAGCCTCGCGCCTTCACCGTGCCAGAGATGCTCGCGGTGGTCGCGATCATGGCGATTATGCTGGCCATACTTCTGCCTTCCTTCAGCAAAGCCCGGTATCACGCCAGACACATCAAGGAACTGTCCGCCGCCAAGCAAGTGGGCATCGGGTTCATTCGCTATTCCGTCGAACGGCTTGGCCGAATCATCCCGGGCTACGCGCAGGAGCCTGCGCGTGATACCAGCGGCAACGCGGTCAACTGGCCCGTCAGCGGGCGCTATCCCTGGCGACTGGCGCAGTACATGGATCATCACCTCGAAGGCGGCATCCTCGTCAACGAACAGGAATACCTGCTCAAAGATCCCGCCGCTAACGCTTACGCCATCAGCCTGTCGCCGACCTTGGGCATGAACATGTATCACGTGGGCGGCGATCTGATCAGCGGTCTGCCAAAATTCTGGATCGAAAAGCGACACGAGGCTCACAGCCCATCGCGTATGATTACGTTCGCCTCAGCACGGTCGAACATCGGCATTGTCTCCCATGGCTTTTTCCGCATCGAAGCACCTTCATTTTCCTTCAACAATCCTGCAGGTTGGCTCCCGCAGTTCAAGGAATCTGACTCGGCGCATCTGTTTGGCTTTGTGCATCCGCGCTGGGATGGCCGGGCTGTGGTGAGTCATATGGATGCTCATGCGGATTCGCTCAATACCACCGAGCTTCGCGACATGACCCGCTGGTCCAACGATGCAGCAAAAGCGGGAAGTCCTAACTGGAAACCGTAATTTTTTTCACTGCTGCTCTTGACCCCACTAACCTCATTTTTGGAGTTCATCATGAAAATTCTTCCTTCTACTTACAAGCCTGATCGCAGTTGGTTCATTCTCGTATTGACATTCATCTGCTGGCTCGCGGTGTCGATCAGTTGGATCCTTGCGGTACTGCTGACGCCGACACATGCTCGCGCTCAAAGCGATGCTGCTCCCGCGCCTGCACTTGCGCCTTTGCCACATGCGATCACCAGCTTCGGCGCTGCGGTGCTCGATGACCACCTCTACATCGTCGGCGGGCACAGCGGCGATCCGCATCACTATTCCAAAGCCTCGCTCTCCGAGGGATTTCACCGCTTGAATTTGAGTAAGCCTGCGAAGTGGGAATCGCTGCCCGCCACACGCAAACTGCAAGGCCTCGCAGCAATCGCGCATGGTAAGCACGTGTATCGCATCGGCGGCCTTGAGCCACGCAATGCTGAAGAAACACCGGCTGATCTGCACTCTGTCGCTGACGTGGCACGCTTTAATCCCAAGAGCAATGCGTGGGAAGATTGCACCCCGCTGCCTGAAGCACGCTCATCGCATGATGCAGTCGTCATCGGCAATGAGGTGATCGTCATAGGCGGTTGGACCATGACCGGCGACGGCAGCAAGGGCGAGTGGCTCACGACTGTTTGGGCTGCTGACCTTACGCAGTGGCCACTCAAATGGCGTGCGCTTACCGAGACACCTTTCAAGCGACGCGCGATGTCTGGCGCTGCGGCCGACGGCAAGATCATCGTCATCGGCGGCCTCGAACCCAAAGGCAACACCACCGATGCAGTGAGCATTCTCGATCTCGCCTCTGGCAAGTGGTCGCAAGGCGCTCCGCTGCCATCGACCGATCGTATGAAAGGCTTCGGCTCCAGCGCGTTTGGCATCGGCAACACGATCTACGCCAACGGCTGGTCCACGCCGCTACTTGCTTATGATGTTGAGGCCAACACATGGAAACTGCTCGATGTGCAACTCAAACAGCAGCGCTTCTTCCACCGACTGGTCGCACGCAACGGACAGGAACTGATCATGATCGGCGGCGCAGGCAAAGCTGGCCAGTTTGAAAGTGGGCAAGTTATTCCGCTGAAGTAGAACAGTAGTAGAAGACTGAAATCAACTCCACCCAAGTTGATTCGGATTAACCACGAAGGCACGAAGCCACGAAGTTCAGAATCCACGAAGCAATTCAATTCATACTGATTGGCATTCTTCGTGCCTTCGTGTCTTCGTGTCTTCGTGGTAAAAGTGAATTTCACTTTTGATTCACCCACTGATTTTTCTTGATGGAGCTTGTCATGCATCGCCTTTTATTCATATTTGTTCTCTGCACACTCGCCGCCACTTCCTTCGCTGGCCCCAACTGGCCTGGCTTTCGAGGCGAAGGCAACAGCCTCACCGAAGCTCGCGATCTGCCTTTGAAATGGGGCGAAGATGAGAGCGTCGCGTGGACAGCCGAGCTCACCGGCTACGGCCAATCGAGTCCGGTCATCTGGGGCGATACGATTTTCGTCACCAGTGTGCAAGGCAAGTTGAAGGAGAAACTCATCGTCGCGGCCTTCGATCTGCACACCGGCAAATCGCAATGGTCCAAGGCAATCGACACCAGCACGCAGGTAGAGGTGAGTGATTACATTTCCAAAGCAGCGCCGACGCCGATCGTGGATCAGGAGCGCCTGATCACTTTCTTCGAGAGCGGCGACCTCATCGCTTTCGATCACGCAGGCAACACGCTCTGGCAACGATCACTCACCAAAGAGTATGGCCCGTTCCTTGGCAACCACGGCATCGGCACATCGCTGGCGCAGACTGTCGATGCGGCGATCCTGCTCATCGATCACTCAGGCCCGGGCTATCTTCTCGCCATCGACAAAAAGACCGGCAAAAACCTGTGGAAAATCGAGCGCGAAAAGCGCGTCTCCTGGAGTTCACCCATCGTCGCCCACCGCGCGGACAAAACCGAAATCCTCATCAGTTCCAACGGCATCGTCGAAGCCTTCGACGCCGCCAATGGCAAACGCCTTTGGCATCGCGATGGCCTCAAGGGCAACACGGTTGCGTCGCCGACTGTGACCAAGGACACGATCTACATCGGCGCTAGCGAGACGGATGTGAACATGGCCATCAAACGCAACGCCACACGCGATGACAAAGCGCCGCTGAGCGATGATCAGATTCTCTGGCGAGCAGAGGAGGCGAGCAGTTCATTCGCATCGCCGCTGGTCTTTGATGGCACCGTTTACTACACCAGCAAAGCAGGCATTGCATACGCGCTGGATGCAACCACCGGCAAACAGAAATGGAATCTACGCCTGGGCGATTCCTGCTGGGCTTCGCCGATTGGTGTGGAGGGCCGCATCTATTTTTTCCTGACGCGAGGCAAGACTGTTGTCATCAAGCCCGGCGATGAACCGCAGACGCCAACCGAGAACACACTGCCCATCGAAGGCCGCATCTATGGCGTCGCACCGGTGGATGGGGCTTTCATCCTTCGCAACGGCACGAAGCTGATCTGTGTCGGCAAGCCGATCAAGTGATACAGACTCGCGGGGTAAGTGATTGCAGAGCCGCGACTCAACGAGTCGCGGACGCTAACGAACTCGTGGGGCACACGTCGCGCGAATGACTCACGGCAATTCCACTCAACCGCGAAGCGTACGCTCCTGTTAGGCCGTGGACGTCCGCGACTCGTTGAGTCGCGGCTCACTTCTCGGCTCACTTCTCCGCGATGCGCAGCACCTGGCTCTGAATCGTTTCATCCATGATGCGGGTGACTGTCTGGCCGTTGTGCGTCAGCTTGGCCTCGATGGTTGTGGTCTGCACGCTGTTGCGGCCGACGGCTTCGCCGCGCGAGAGGTCGAACATGATCTGCGTTTTCGCTACGCCCTTTTTCATTTGCACATCCAGCTTGGGGCCATCGGCCGGAAGCTTTTTTGCATCGACCTCAAGGCGAAGCTTGGACACACCATCGACCGTCGCGATGGAAATGTCCGACAACTGCTCGATGGCCTCAAGCGTGTAGGTCGTGTCGTGATGCAGCTTGCCCAGTTCGTGATTCCACTGGGCTGATGATTTCCACTTGCCGTTGACCTTGGTCATCGCCGCCGCACCGGCAATGGTCGCCAGTTCTGCCGCGGTCTCCTGAAAGTCCGTTGCATCGGGCGCACTCTCGGCATCCTCGAGCTTCGCATGAATCGCTTCAACGCCCTTGACCTTGGTCACCGTGCCATCCTTAGCAACCTCCACCGTGATGGGCGCCTTCGACATCGCCTTGACCAGTTGTCCCATGCGATCATCGCCCGTCGCTTTGCGGGAATCGACGGTCACCGGATCGGTATCGGTGCCTGTGGTGGTGGCGGTCAGCCAGTCGAGCGTCATCGTGCAGGTCGCTGAGCCATCGCTGCCAATGCGATCGACACGCCAGGTGACTTCGCCCTTGGTCTCGAGCGTCATCTCCATCTTCTGCGTCTGCCCCATGAAGGTGAGTTCGACGTTCTGCTTGCGCTGCGACCAGATCTCGTAGCGCGTGGTGCGATCAGCGACATACTTGGGCGCGAGGTTCACGCCATCGGCCACAGCGTCTGCGGCGAGTGATGAAGTGCTCATCGCCATCACGACGACGAGTGAGAGCAATGAAAAGAGAAAACGCGACCGATGGGATTGACTGTTTCGCATGTTGCACTCATCTTATCCGCACACGCGATGCAGGGCACAATTTGCAATCACGATCCTGAATCAATTGCCACCGAGACACTTAGAGCACCGAGTGAAGACAAGCGATGAGCTTTCCTCACTGCATTGAATTTCTCGGTGTCCTCGGTGTCTCGGTGGCCACTCTTGTTTTACTCTTATCGCTTGATCCGTGCGCTGCCGCCCTTGGCGACGTGCATGAGTTCTTCGAGGGTGATCTGCGAGGTGTCGCCGCGCGTGGTCTGGAGCAGAGCGCCGTGAGCGACGCCCAGATCGACGCACTGCTGCGGGGCCTGCCCGGTGAGGAAGCCGTAGGCAAAACCGGATGCGAAGCCGTCGCCGCCGCCCACGCGATCTTCGATTTCCAGTCCGGGGAATTTGATGCCTTCGTAGAAGGTCCCTTCGTGCCAGAGGATGGCGGTCCAGTCGTTGATGAGGCCGCTGCGCACCGCCCTAAGCGTGGTGCCGACGACTTTGATGTTCGGAAAATCCTTAACGACTTTTTCGACCATTTTCTTGAAGGCTTTGGTATCGATTTCGCCCTTGTCGATGTCCACGCCTTCGACTTCGTAGCCGAGCACTTTCTGGAAGTCCTCTTCGTTGCCGATGAGGCAGTCGATGAAAGGCACGATCGGCTTGGTCGTGGCGATCGCATCCTTGCTGCTCCAAAGCTTGCTGCGAAAGTTGAGGTCATAAGAAACAATCGTGCCCGCATCATGTGCAGCCTTGACTGCCTCAGCAACGACCGCGCGCGTGGAAGTGGAGAGCGATGCCATGATGCCGCCGGTGTGGAGCCAGCGCACGCCGCGCTTGTTGAAGAGCGTGTTCCAATCGACGTCGCCGGGCTTCATCTTGCTGGTGGCGGAGTGGCCGCGATCGTAGAGGGTGACGCTGCCGCGAACGCCGGTGCCCACTTCAGTGAAGTTGAGGCCGATGCGAGCTTCGCGGCCGACGCCGTCGTACTTCATGTTGACGACGTGCTGAATGTCCATGCCTCCTGAGCGCGCATGATTGAGAACGATAGAGCCAACGGGATTATCAACGAGGCCGCCAACCCATCCCGTGCGCAGGCCCAGACGGGAGAGCGCGTAGGCGACGTTGTACTCGCCGCCGCCGACACAGACTTCCATCAGATTCGTAAACTCGATGCGACCATGGCCCGGCGGGCTCAATCGCACCATGCATTCACCCAGCGAAACCAGATCGATCTGCGTATCAGAAGCGGCACGTATGTTCAGCGGCATGGGTATCTTTCCATTCTTGGGTAACAGGTGGCAAAACGTGAAGGGCGACCATTTTGATGAGCCTGCCTTGCGCTGTCAAAAAACCCCTTGGCAGACCCAGGGCAATCGCATGTAACTTTTTTCATTTCATTTCCTTCGTGCTCTACGGTCGGCACTACGCGTTGGGCTACGAAGCGGCAACGCAAGGTCAATTCGATTTAGCCACGAAGGCACGAAGACACGAAGTTCTGATCTCATGTGGGGATCACTCCTTTTGATACGTGCATTTCTTCGTGCCTTCGTGCCTTCGTGCCTTCGTGCCTTCGTGGTCAAGACGAGTTTCACCTTCGACTCGAGCTTTTACTTAATATATAAGTCAGAGCCTAGCGTTTTCTCCACATGCCTTCGGGCAAGTCGCACCGAGCCTCAACTAGAAAGACCTCGCAAATGCTATTCAAGTCCATTGGTTTCACCACTGCTATCGGATTGTTGTTTGTCGCTGTTGCTTTGTTTTCGGCGACTGGTACTACACCTGCGAACGCAGCAGACGCAGCGAAAGAGAAGGCCGACACGAAAGGCAACGGCAGCTTCACCGTAGAAGCGCCCTACAAAATCGATCCCGACCTGACCGACCGGGGCAATCCCAAAGGCAAGCTGTTCGAGTTCACCATGAATCTGGCGGACAGCAAGATTTTTCCAGGCACGGACAAGACGCTTGATCCCAAGAAGCCGGTGCGCGAGAAGCGAAAGATTTTTGTTTACATTCCCGCTGCCTACATCGATGGCACCAAGGCTCCGGTGCTGGTGACGCTCGATGGCCCCGGTCGTTTGAATCAGGTGCGAAACGCGCTGGACAATCTGACCATCTCCAAGGATGTCCATCGCAATCTGCCCGCCTTCATCGCCATCGCTGTCGAGAACGGCGGCAACGACAGCAAAGGCAGCGAGCGCGGCCTCGAATACGACACCATGTCCGATCGCTTTGCCCGCTTCATTAATGATGAAGTCTTCCCCGCTGTGCTGAGCAATGATCAGATCAAAGCGGCCTACCCCAAGATCGCCATCACGCAGGATCCTTGGGGCAGAGCGATCATGGGTTGCAGCTCCGGCGGAGCCGCAGCGCTGACTGCGGGCTGGTTCCGCCCTGATCTTTTTCGCAGGCTCATCTGCTACTCGGGCACATTCGTCGATCAGCAGGATGATGATGCACCGGAGAAGGCGAAGTATCCGCTGGGTGCATGGGAATATCACTCGAGCATGAAACTGATTGAAAAGAGCGAGAAGAAACCGCTACGAATTTTCACGCATGTGTCAGAGAACGACAATCGCTCGAAGGATCCGGAAGAGACCTATCACAACTGGGTCATGGCAGGCCAGCGCACCGCTGCCGCGCTTCAAGCCAAGGGCTATGACTACCGCTTCATCTTCAGCAAAGCGACGGGCCACTGTGATGGCAAGGTGTTTGATCTGACCCTGGCGGACACCTTGGTCTGGACCTGGCGCGGATACAAGAGCGAGTGATAATTTCTTGGAGGTCGAGATCTTCGGTATTAGTCGTTTTCCTATTCCATCAGCTTGTCTTGTTGCTGCCGACTTGCACAACCCTGCGTCGCAGCGCGACCAGCACCACCAGCGCAAGACAGGCGATCCCCACGACTGCGGGAAAGAGCACCGTGGTGACTGAGAAATTCTCCAATGCAAAGATCACCAGCAGATTGCGAATGGCATAGAGTGTGAAGAAGGTCAGATGTTCTTCATGCGGATGACTCACCGCCCTTCTAAGCGTCGGACCAAATCCCAGCACATCCACAATCGTGAGAATGACCACCGCCCAAAGTGGATCGGCTGTAAGAAACCAGCAAGGCAGCGAACCCAGTGCCGCTAGCAGAAACACCCAGTCTGATTTGGTAATGTGCGTATCTGATCGCTGCGCGTAAGCAAGCCCCGCGATATAGAACGTGATGATGCCCGACACACCCACCGACCACGCACCCGTTCCGGCACCATCAGCAAGCTGGGCCAAGCATGCGATGGTCGTCGTCAGCCCCCAGATGATCCACGAGAAAACGTGAGGCCGCGTCTCACCACGGCGAATGGATCGGATGTAAGGCAAGAACGCCACGAAAGTCAGCACCATGGCGATCGCGCTGAATATCTGCTCAATCATGGGGCACTACGATCGTTTGAACTGTTTCTCGAGCTCGCGCAGGGTCAGGCGAATGGTCGTGGGTCTGCCATGCGGACAGTTGCTTGAGCGCTCGATTTCATCGCGCTGCGAGAGCAGAGCCGCCAGTTCCTGCGTGGTGAGTTTGTCGCCCGCCTTGACTGCGGCTTTGCACGACATCATGTCCAGCACTTCGTGCAGCGCTGCTTCCAGTGATGTGGGATTGCTCGCATCGAGTTTCTCTTCCTCGGCCTGGTCGAGCAGCTCCGTCATGAACTCCACTGGTTCTACTTTGCGATCAAAGAGGAACGTCGGGAATGCATGCACTGCAACAGTCTCGGGGCCCATGGGCTCCGCTTCGATACCGATTTTTTCTAAGAGCGGCGCGAGCGATTCCAGTAGCGACTGCCTGCGCGCTCCTGCGGAAATGATCGCGGGCATGAGCAGCCGTTGACTTTCTAAGTTGCGACTGAGCACGCGCTGCCGAAGCTGCTCAAACATGACGCGTTCGTGCAAGGCGTGCTGATCGATGATCAGGATGCCGTGATCATCTTCGGTAACGAGATAACTCTTATGCACCTGAAGCACACCCAGCGATCGCAAAGCGGCGGGCACAGAACCCGGCTCGCTTCCATCATCGGATGTAGCTCCCGGCGCAGGCATTGGCGAAGGCGCATCGGCGAGCACCTGCGGATCAACCTGAGCAATCGCATCACGCACCTGCTGATACGCAAAGCCGCGCTGCACCGGTGCCATCTGACGAAAGTAATCGACGAAGGCATTGACATTGGTCTGATCGACGACGGATGATGATTCGCTGGGTGATGCTCCAAGTCTGGAACGCAGTTCGTCAAAACGTGGCATGCCACCATCAGACGTTGAGCGCGTTGCACCCCAAAGATCGGAACCCGCGCTGCCTTGCGATCCGCCAGCGCCCGGCCCATCCACTGATTCCAATCGGCTGTTGGCAAACGCAATCGAAGCCGTGGGCGTCAGATCGGCTCCCAGCAGGCGACTGCGAATCGCGCTGAGCACCAGACCATGCACCCTACTAGGCTCGCGAAATCGCACCTCCGCTTTGGTCGGATGCACGTTCACATCCACCAAAAACGGATCCATATCAATAAACACCACCGCCACCGGCTGACGATCCGGCGGCACCAGCCCACGGTACGCTTCCTTGATCGCATGAGCGACAGAGCGATCGCGAATAAACCGGCCGTTGACGCACAGATATTGAAACTTCGCCGTGGCCCGGGCAATGGCGGGCAACCCAGCGAGGCCCCAGATGGAAGATGATTTTCTCATCTCCCCTGCTGCTGCGCTATCGGTCATATCTGACACCCGCAGCCCCAAATCCGAACTCTCCTTGAACTCCAACAGCGCCTCATCCAACTCCTTGCCCAATAGATCCACACACCGCTGACGGCGCGAAGAAGTCGCGCTGACATCCAGCGTCTTGCGCGAGCCATGCGCCAGCGTGAACGCTGCGTGATGATGAACCATCGCAATGCGGGTGATGGTTTCGGTGATGTGCCCGAACTCCGTCGATGCAGCCCGCATGAACTTGCGACGTGCAGGCGTATTGAAAAACAAATCGCGAATTTCAATGACCGTTCCCGCAGCACCAGCAGCAGGCATGACTTCGCTCACCTGATCACCACTCACTTCAATGGCAGCACCTGCCTCGGCAAGCTGGCCATCCACGGTTGCCCTGCTGAAGATGCGACTGCGCGAGACACTGGCGATGGAAGCGAGCGCTTCACCACGGAAGCCGAGCGTGGTGATGGCGGCAAGCTGCTCAGTGGTTTGCAGTTTGCTCGTGGCGTGCGGCGCGATGGCCAGGGGCAATTCTTCGGGGGCGATGCCGCTGCCGTTGTCGCTGATGCGGATCAGCGACAGGCCGCCTTCTTCGACGAGCACATCAATGCGCGTGGCCCCGGCATCGAGACTGTTTTCGACCAGTTCCTTGACCACACTGGCCGGCCGCTCGATCACTTCGCCGGCGGCGATCTGATTAATGAGCAGCGGTGAGAGCTTGCGAATCGGCATGGGCGTAGTCTAACAAGGCAGACCGGCGGCGGCAGAAAGGCACAAGGCGAATAGTTAATACTCAATGCTTATTACTTAATGCTTATTGCGGCGGGCCGCTGCGCGGCTGCCATTATGCACTAG